>NZ_CP061497.1:711666-1067500 GCF_014678725.1 Thermomonas sp. XSG
CCGGGTGCCAGGTATCGAATTCGCGCAGCACCTGCGCCATCAGCGCGGCATCGGCCAGCCCGGCCGCCGGATCCTCCTCGGTATGGCGGGCGATCGCGCAGGCCTGCGCCACGGTGGCGGCCAGGCTGTCCTCGCGCAGGTCGGCGGTGCTGGCGCTGCCCTTGCGCTTGCCGAAGTAGACGGTCATCGACACCCCGCGGTCGCGGGTGGCCTCCACCGTCTCCACTTCGCCCAGGCGCACGTTGACCGCAAGACCGGCGTCCTCGTCACAGGTGACTTCGCACTGGTCGGCGCCGGCGGCGCGGGCGCGGTCCAGCAACTGGCGGGCGACGGCGGACAGCTGTTCCAGCCGCTGCCGGCTGTCGTCGGCGGGCGTCGCAAGATCGGCGGGCGAGTTCAATGACCTGCTGTTCAATGGCTTATCCTGTAGCAATGCGAGGACGTGACGAAGATACCGGTGAATTTTTCAGCCCCAGCCGCAGCGAGCAGCGCCGCGCGGCGCTGGACGTGCTGGAGCTTGGCGAACAACTGGTGGCGATGACCGCCACCCAGCTGGGCAGGCTGCCGATTCCCGAGGAGCTGCTCCCGCATATCCGCGAGACCCAGCGCATCACCTCGTTCGGCGCGCGCAAGCGGCAGCTGGCCTACCTGGCCAAGCAGATGCGCAAACTGGACGACGAGGCGCTGGACGCGATCCGCGACGCCATGAGCAAGGACGGCGAGGCCGCGCGCCGCGAAACCGCCGCGCTGCACCGGGTGGAAGCGCTGCGCGACGCACTGCTGGGCGACGACGGCGATGCCGCGCTGACCGATCTGCTGGCCGCGCATCCGCACGCCGACCGCCAGCAGCTGCGCCAGCTGCTGCGCAACGTCCGCGAGGAGCGGGCGAAGAACAAACCGCCGCGCGCGTTCCGCGAGCTGTTCCGGGTGCTGCGGGAGCTGCAGGCGGGAGACGGCGACGCCGGCAGCGACGACGACGCGGCGCTGGACGACGACAGCGACGCCTGATCGCGGCATCACGCCTGGGTCCCGCCCACGGTCAATTCCGAAATCAGCAGGGACGGCTGGCCCACGCCGACCGGCACGCTCTGGCCGTCCTTGCCGCAGATGCCGACGCCGTCGTCCAGCGCCAGGTCATGGCCGATCATCGCCACCTTCTGCATGGTTTCCGGACCGTTGCCGATCAGGGTGGCGCCCTTCACCGGCGCGGTGATCCTGCCGTCTTCGATCAGGTAGGCCTCGGTGGCGGAGAACACGTACTTGCCGCTGGTGATGTCCACCTGGCCGCCGCCGAAGTTGACCGCGTACAGGCCCTTCTTCACCGAGCGGATCATTTCCTCCGGGTCATGGCTGCCGGCGCGCATGTAGGTATTGGTCATGCGCGGCATCACCAGGTGGGCGAAGGACTCGCGGCGGCCGTTGCCGGTGGGCGCCATGCCCATCAGCCGCGCGTTGAGCGTGTCCTGCATGTAACCGACCAGGATGCCGTCGTCGATCAGGGTGGTGCAGGACGTCGGCGTGCCTTCGTCGTCGATGTTGAGTGAGCCACGGCGGCCATCGAGGGTGCCGTCATCGACGATCGTCACGCCCTTCGACGCCACCTGCTGCCCCATCCGCCCGGCGAAGGTGCTGGTGCCCTTGCGGTTGAAGTCGCCTTCCAGCCCGTGGCCCACCGCTTCGTGCAGCAGCACGCCCGGCCAGCCGTGGCCCAGCACCACCGGCATCACCCCGGCCGGCGCGTCGATCGCGTCGAGATTCACCAGCGCCTGCCGCAGCGCCTCGCGGGCGAACTTCTCCGGCTTGCCGTCGGCCAGCAGCTCTTCGTACGAATAGCGCCCGCCGAAACCGGCGTAGCCCGATTCGCGGCGACCGTTCTGCTCCACGATCACCTGCACGTTCATCCGCACCAGCGGCCGCACGTCGCCGGCCAGCACGCCGTCGCTGCGCGCCACCAGCACGGTGTCCACGCCGCCGGACAGGCTCACCATCACCTGCTGCACGCGTGGGTCCAGCGCACGCACCAGCGCGTCCACGCGGCGCAGCGCCTCCACCTTGGTGGCGTTGTCGAGCGCATCGATCGGATCGAGCGCGGGATAAAGCGCGCGCCCATTGCTGCGCCGGAGGGCGTGCGCACCGTGCGCGCGGCCATCGCGGGCGATGGCGCGGGCCGACTGCGCCGCGGCGAGCAGCGCCGGCGCATCCAGCTCGTCGGAATAGGCGAAGCCGGTCTTCTCGCCGGAGATCGCCCGCACCCCGACGCCCTGCTCGATGCTGTGCGAACCGTCCTTGACGATGCCGTCTTCCATGCTCCAGCCCTCGCGGCGGGCGTGCTGGAAATACAGGTCGCCGAAGTCGATGCCAGGGCCCAGCAGGGTGCCGAACGCGCGCTCCAGCGCGGCGGCGTCCAGCCCGGTGGGCAGCAACAGGCGGGATTCGGCGATGGAAAGATGGGGCATGGGGTTGTCCTGGTGCTGCGTGGATGGAGCATCGCGTGCGCGATGTGTGCCTGCCGGGGCAGGCAGGCGCAGCAGGTTGGCTGCGCACCGACGACGTCGAGGTGGTCAATGTCGTGGCGTTTGCGCCGAAATCAATCGCCCGGGGGTCGCCCGGCGGCGGCCTGCGTCGCGTTATCGCGGGCGATGGCTTCCACCTTGGGCTCCGCCCACGGGCCGGTGACACGGTAGGTCTTGGCGCCGATGCCGCGCATCGGCTTGTCCAGCACCGCATTGGCCACCGCGCCGACCGCGGCGCCGACCGGGCCGCCGGCCAGCGCGCCCACCGCGGTGAGCAGGCTGCCGGATTTCGGCCGCACTTCCACGGTCTGGTCGAAGCGACGGTTGCGCAGGTCGGTGCTGCCGCGCACGTGGATCTCGGCGGCGGGACCGCGCACGGCCAGGTCCTCGGTGCGCAGCTGGCCCTGCGCCAGCGTCGCGTCGCCCTGGATGCGGTCGAAGGCGAAGCCCTTGCTGAAGAAGTCGCTGAAATCCAGGGTCAGCCGGCGGCGCAGCTGGGCCACACCCAGCAGGCCAAGCACGCGACCGGCGCCCGGCTCGATTTCCAGCAGTTGGCCGTCGCGCACGTCGGTGCTGAGGCGCGCCTCCACGCTGGTGAGGCCGAATTCGCCGGGGCCGCCACGCCAGCTGGCTTCGGCGCCCAGCTTGCCCTTGCCGCCTGCCACCTGCCCGCCGAAGCCGAACCCGTCCAGCAGTGCGCCGATGTCGTCGCTGGCCACGTCCAGCTTGAACTGGGTGCGCGCGGATGCACCACGCCCGAGCCAACTGCCGGTGGCGCTGAGCCGCTGCTTGCCGCCGGCGGTGGTGAATTCGTCCATGCGCAGCCCGCCGGCCACCGGCGTGCTGCGGAAGCGCGCGCGACCCATCGCGGTCCTGCCGATGCGCAGGTCGGCCACGTCCAGCAGCAACGGCGGCACCGCGGCGGGATCGGCACCGGTTGTCGCCGCGTTCGCGGGCGTGGGCGCGGGCGCAGCGTCCTTGCCGGCCACCGGCAGCGACCAGTGCAGTCGCTCGAAGCGGCCGGCGACGGTGGCGCCGTCCTGCGTCGGCACCAGCAGCGCGCCGGAAATGCCCGTGCCCTGGACCTGCACCGAGGTGCCGCGCGGCGCCGGCGCCACCACCAGTCGCGCCGCGCCCACATCGGAACCCAGCACCTGCAGGTGCGCGGCTTCCAGCTCGATCCGGCGCAGCGGCAGGTCGGCATTGCCGCTTCCGCCTCCGCCGATGCCGACCCAGTCCAGCGCATCCAATTGCTCCACCCGCCCGCCAACCAGCAGGCCGGAGGCCGGCGGCGCGCCCGCCGGGCCGCCGCCGAGCTGCAGGCGCAGGCCGGTGCGGCCGTTACTGGTGCGGCTGCGCAGCGACAGCAGGTTGCCGAGGGCGGCTTCGACCTCGCCGCTTTCCAGCGGCAGGCGGATCTCGATCTCGGTGGCCAGCGCCTGCACCGCCGGCTTGCGCAGCGGCGCCGGCAGGTCCAGCGCGGTGCCGACGAGGTTGGAGCGCAGCCGCAGCCGCGCCGGCTGCGACCCGGGCGCCGCGCCCCGCGGCACCGCCAGCTCGGTGGTCCAGCTGGAGCTGCCGCGCACATGCGGCTTCAGCCAATCCAGGTTGCCGGCCTTCGCCAGCAGCGCATCGATATCAGACGCGGCCTGCAGCGTCGCCTCGAACGCATGGGCGGGATCGCGCACATGCGGTCCCGCACGCAGCGACAGCAACCCCGGCGCGCCGTCCTGGCGCACCTGCAGGTCGCTGGCATCGAAGCCTCCGCGATCGAAACGGGCCTGCCCGCGCACCTGCTCGAACGCCAGCTTCCAGCGCTGTTCGGCCAGGCGCACGCCGCCCAGCGCCACCGTGCCTTCGATCCGCGAGGGCGGCGGCTGCTGGTGGTGCAGCGGCAGCAGCAATTGCACCCGCGCCTGCGCCGGCCCGGCCGCGCGCAGGTTGTCGAGGATGTCGCGGTGTTCCTTGTGCAGCGGGCTGGCGCGTAGCATGGCCAGGAAATTGCCGGCATCGCCGCCGGCCGCGGCCTCCACCTGCAGCTCGGCCTTGCCGAAGCGGGCGATGCCGGCCTTGAGCGCGCTTACCGGCACGCCGCCGAGGTTGGCGCTGCCGGTCAGGCTGAAGCCATCGGCCACGAAGCTGACGTCGGCATCCATGCGCTGCGCCGCCGGCCAGTCCGGCTGGAACTTCACCGTGCCGTCCGCGATATGCGCATCGGCGCGGAACACACCGGCGCCGGCCATGCCCGGCTCGTTGCGGAACGGCCAGTCGTCGAGGTCGCCCGCCACCACCGCGTGGACATTGCGCAGGGTGCCGCCCTGCAGCGCCGTGTCCAGCCACTGCACGGTCGCCTTCGGCATCAGGTGGTGGATCCAGAAGCCATGCGCGGCCGAGATCGGTACGTCGCCGATGTCGACCGCAAGGTCGAGGTGCGGGCGGCTGCCGTCGCCCTCGAAGCCGATCCCGCCGCGCGCCTGCAGCCGCAGCGGGTCACCATCGACGGCCAACCCCGGCGTGCGCACGGTCCAGCCGTTGCCGTCGCGCCAGAGCACGGCTTCGCCGTCCAGCGTGAACGCATGCACCACGCCGAACCCGGCAGGCCAGTCGAAAGCCACCTGCGCGGCGCGGTCGAAGCGCAACCGCAGCCCGTCCTGGTCGGCCTGCAGCCAGCCGCTGACCCCGCGCATGCCGGGCGCGTGCCCGACCGGATCGAAGCGGAAGCCGTCGATGCGCGCGGCGGCGCGCAGCCGGCCACCGCGCTCGCCGGCCAGCACGACATCCTGCACCACCGCCCCCGGCGCGGTGGTGCGCAGCCAGTGTCGCAACGAGGGTGGCAGCGCGTCGCTTAGCGCCGCCAGCTGCAGCAGCGGGGCAACGTCCACCCGCTGCGCGCGCAGCGCATAGCGGCGCTCGCCGCCGGCCAGCGTCAGTCCGTCCAGCGTCTGCCGGCGCGCGCCGACGCCGATGCGCAGGCGCGGCAGGCGCAGCTGCCAGTCCTGCAGGCTGCCAGCCCAGCTGGCATCCAGCACCAGCTCGCCCAGCGCTTGGGTGGGCGCGGTGGCGCCGGCCGCGGCGCTGCCACGCAGGCGAACGTCCAGCAACCCCGCATCGGCACGCACCGCGACGACACGGTGCCCGCGCAGCTGCGCCCAGGCGCGCAGGCGACCGCGTCCCGACAGCGGCGAAACGCCCGCCACGTCGAACGTGCCGGCCAGCGCCGCCAGATCCGCCTGGCGGGTGCCGGCATAGACGCGGCCGTCGCCGCTGGCGCGGTCGAGCTCGCCGGCGATATCGAAGGGTTGGATGTCTTCGCGCAGCCAGGCGCGTGCGCCGGCGCGCACCCGCTCGCCTTCCACGCGCAGGCGCAGGTCGATGCGCGGCAAGCGCAGGTCGATGCCCAGCTCCGGCGCCAGCACGTGCAGGCGCGCCTGCGCCAGCTGCAGTTCGCCCAGGTTCGACAGCGCCTCCAGCGGATCCCCGCCGGCCTGCTGGCCGGGCAGCCCGCGCACCTGCCACTGGCCGTCGGCGCTGCGCTGCAGGGTCAGGTCCACCCCGCGCAGGCGCAGCTCGGTGAACGAACGCCCCGGCAGCAGGCCGGCGTACTGCGCCACCAGCACTTCGGCATCGCCGATCCGCAGCGGGTTGGCGGGATCGCCGATGCGCAGGTTGTCCAGCCGCAGCAGCGGCCCGCGCCGGGTCCACTGGGTTGTCACGTGGTCGAATGCGACTGGCCGGCCGGCGCGCTCACCCAGCCATGCCGCGATGCGTTCCGGATGACGCTCCGCCAGCGGCAGCAGCTGGCTGCCGACGCCGTTGCCCAACGCCGCCAGCACCAGCATCGCCGCCAGCGCGTACCAGGCACCGCGGCGCAGCAGCCGCAGGCGATGGCGCCAGGGCATGGTCACGCCAATCTCCGCGATATACCCCGTAGGAGCGCACCGCAGGGGCGCGAACGCTTTCGCGAAATGTCCGAAAAAGCATCGCGCCCCTGCGGCGCGCTCCTACAGTGAAGTGAGGTGGCGTCCATCAGAGCAGCACCACATCGAACTGCTCCTGCAGGTACTGCGCATCGGCCTGGAAGCGGATCGACTTGCCGATGAACTCCTCCAGCTCGGCCACCGCGTTCGACTCCTCGTCGGTGATCCGCGCCACCACGCTGGGGGATGCGATCACCAGCAGCCGCGCGGCGTCGAACTGGCGCACCGCGCGCACGATCTCGCGGAAGATCTCGTAGGTCACGGTCTCCGCGGTCTTGAGCATGCCGCGCCCGCCGCATTCGTGGCAGGGCTCGCACAGCTGGCGCTCCAGCGATTCCACCGTGCGCTTGCGGGTCATCTCCACCAGTCCCAGCGGCGAGAAATCGTAGACCGTGGTCTTGGCATGGTCCTTCGCCAGCGACTTCTCCAGCGTGCGCAGCACCTGCCGGCGGTGCTCGGCATCGTGCATGTCGATGAAGTCGATGATGATGATGCCGCCCAGGTTGCGCAGCCGCAGCTGGCGCGCCACCGCCTGCGCGGCTTCGAGGTTGGTGCGGTATACGGTTTCCTCGAGGTTGCGCTGGCCGAGGAAGCTGCCGGTGTTCACGTCGACCGTGGTCATCGCCTCGGTCTGGTCGATGACAAGGTAGCCGCCGGACTTCAGCGGCACCTCTTTTTCCAGCGCGTGCTGGATCTCGTCCTCGACCCCGTACATGTCGAACACCGGGCGGGCGCCGGTGTAGTGCTCCACCTTGTCCGCCAGCGCCGGCATGTAGCGCGCGGCGAACTCGCGCAGGCGCTCGCAGGTCTCGCGCGAATCCACCTTCACTTTTTCAACGTCGCGGCGGATCAGGTCGCGCACCGCGCGCAGCGGCAGGCTGAGGTCCTCGTACACGCGGCTGCCGACCTTCGCCTCGGCGGCATTGCGTTCGATCAGCTCCCACACCCGGCCGAGGTAGGCGATGTCCTCGGCAAGCGCCTCGGCCGGCTGGCCTTCGGCATTGGTGCGGACGATGTAGCCATGCCCGGCGCCACCGGCGGTCAGCTCGGCCATCAGGGTCTTGAGGCGGGCGCGCTCGGCCTCGTCCTCGATGCGCGCGGAGATGCCGACCACCTTCGAGCGCGGCAGCAGTACCAGGTAGCGCGAGGGGATGCTGATCTGGGTGGTCAGCCGCGCACCTTTGCTGCCGATCGGGTCCTTGACCACCTGCACCACCACCTCGGCGCCGTCGCGCAGCAGGTCGGCGATGGGGATCTGCATCTGCGGCGGCGGCGCAGCCGGAGCGTCGTCGCCGGCCACCGCGTCCAGCGGCGCGCTGCGGAAGATGTCGTTGGCGTGCAGGAAGGCGGCGCGCTCGAGGCCGATGTCCACGAATGCGGCCTGCATGCCGGGCATCACCCGCTGCACCTTGCCCTTGTAGACGTTGCCGACCACCCCGCGCTGGCTGCCGCGCTCGATGTGCAGCTCCTGCAGCATGCCGTTCTCGACCACCGCGACGCGGGTTTCGCGCGGGGTCACGTTGACCAGCAACTCCTCGCTCATGGCAGCAGCCCGAACTGGCGCAGCAAGCCTGCGGTTTCGTGCAGCGGCAGGCCCATGACCCCGGAATAACTGCCGTCCAGCCGCTGCACATGCGCCTCGAAGCGGCCCTGGATGGCGTAGGCCCCGGCCTTGCCCTGCCATTCGCCGCAGGCCAGGTAGCGGGCGATGGCATCGTCCGACAGCGTCTCCACGGTCACCCGGGTCAGCACCGCGGCCTGCGCTTCGCGCCCGGCCGAGACCAGCGACACGGCGGTCAGCACCTCGTGGGTGCGGCCGGACAGCGCGCGCAGCATCCCGGCCGCATCGACGGCATCGGCCGGCTTGCCGAACACGCGATCACCGAGGATGACCTCGGTATCGGAGCCCAACACCACCGCGCCCGGCACCGCCACCACTTCCAGCAACCCCGCGCCGGCCTTTTCGCGGGCGACCCGGCGCACGTAGTCGGCGGCGGGCTCGGTGCCCCCCCGCTGTTCGGGAACATCGAGATCGAGGATGCCGAATTCCAGCCCGAGGCGGGCCAGCAGTTCGGCGCGGCGGGGCGAACGCGAGGCAAGATGCAGCATCCCGGAAGTCTAACCTGTGGCTGACTGCGCACCGCACTGGCACAGCCGCGTAACCCCGCCGTGGCTCACCGGCCGTTCACCCCCCGCAGGTACATCCTTTCCACCATCATCCACGGGAGTCCATCATGACCCTGCGCCCGCTGTTCCTTGCCCTCGCCCTTGCCACGGCCCTGCCCATGACCGCCAACGCCCAGACCCCTGCCGATGTCGGCGCCGCCGCGCAGGCTGGCACGCTGCTGTCGGTGTCCGCCAGCGCCGAGGCCAGCCGCACGCCGGACATCGCCACCATTTCCACCGGCGTGGTGACCCAGGCCGCCGATGCCAACGGGGCGATGCGCGACAACGCCGGCCAGATGGACAAGGTGATGGCGGCGCTGCGTGCGGCCGGGATCGCCGCGCGCGACATCCAGACCAGCGGGATCAACCTCAATCCGCAGTACAAGTACGTGGAGAACATGCCGCCGGCCATCGTCGGCTACCAGGCCAGCAACACGGTCAACGTGAAAGTCCGCGAGCTGACCAAGCTGGGCAAGGTGCTGGACGCGCTGGTGGCGCAGGGCGCCAACCAGATCAACGGGCCCAGCTTCGGCATCGACAAGCCGGAGGCGGCGCTCGACGAAGCCCGCGTCGCTGCGGTCAAGAAAGCGCAGGCACAGGCGCAGACCTATGCCGACGCGCTGGGCCTGAAGATCCGGCGGATCGTCAGCATCAGCGAAGGCGGCGCCGGCCTGCCGCGCCCGCCGATGCCGATGCTGCGTGCGATGTCGGCCGATGCCGGCTACGCCAAGGAAACCGCGGTGGCGCCGGGCGAAAGCTCGGTGTCGGTCAGCGTAGAGATGGTGTTCGAACTCGGCCGCTGACCTCCTCCCGCCGCGCATGCCACGACGCCCGCCTTGCGCGGGCGTCGTCGCTTGTGCCGCCAGCTGAACACATGGCAACGGCCGCGCCGCGTCCCGTTGCCGATCGCGGAAGCGGCGGCGCAGCGTACAGGCGTGCGCCGGCCGGGCCGCAACCCCATCCACCCCGCCCGCCCGTTGCATGACTCGTGGTTCCCGCTTCCGCACCGGAAAGGAGATTGGCCATGATTCACGCATCCGTCCCTGCTCAAGTCCCTTCGCACGCATCCCGGCTGCAGCCGGATCCGGCGCGCATCCTCACCCTGAGCGGCACCTTCGCGCTCAACCTGCTGGTGTTCGGCCTGCTGCTGGTGCCGGTGGCACTGCCGCCCCCGGCCGTGCTGACGCCCAGCAGGCCGAACATGGCGATCCGCGACATCGTCAAGCCACCGGAGCCGGTCGTCGTCGACATCGTGCCGATCCAGCCGCCGCGTCCGACCACGTCTGCACCCAAGCTTGAGCGCCAGCGCCTGGCCCCGCCCACCCGCGATGCCGGCGCCACCGCCGTGATCACCGATACCGGCAGCGAGCCGGTCGCGGATGCCATCGCCGACACCAGCGATATCGCGCCGCCCCGCGGTGACATCGGACCCGCCGGCGGCCCGGCGCCGATGCAGCTGGCCTACCGCAATGCCCCGGCGCCGGCGTATCCGCGCATCGCGCTGCAGCGGCAGTGGAGCGGTATCGTGCTGCTGCACGTGCTGGTGGACGTGGACGGCCGTCCGCTGGACGTGGGCATCGCCCGCAGCAGTGGCCACCGCGAGCTGGACGAAGCCGCACGCCAGCAGGTGCTCAAGCGCTGGAGCTTCCAACCGGCCATCCGCGACGGCGCGCCGGTGCAGGCCATCGGGCTGGTGCCGGTGGAGTTCAGCCTGCGCCACTGACGCGCAGGCGTCACGCCATCCATACCAGCACCGCGGGACACTCGCTGCATTCAACCAGCTGCATCAGGCAGGAGGAAACATGTTCGACGGCATCCTCGGTTACATCTTCGGCGGCCTGGTCATCGGCCTGCTGGCGCGCATGGTCAAACCCGGTGCAGACGCCATGGGCTGGATCATGACGATCCTGCTTGGCATCCTCGGCGCCTTCGTCGGCGGCTGGGCCGCCACGCGCTTCGGGCTGGGCGGGCTGATGACCTGGGTAGTCGCCATTGCCGCGGCGATCACCCTGCTGTTCATCTACGAGGCTGCGCGCAAGAAGAAGGTCTGACCCGCACGCCGGCGGCCCCGGAACGCCCCGCCATGCGGGGCGTTTCCGTGTCCGGCGTGCGGCAGCCACCGGCGCCTGCGGACGCGGGCCATGCGCTCATGCGCCGCGTGCATATGCGCATGGCCCGCGATCCTTTCCGCGCCGGCCACGCGCGCCCTAGCCTGCCGGGACGCTACCTTTCCCCGGTGCCGCCATGTCGCACGCTGCCGCTCCATTGCCTTCGCCGCTCACCGGCGACCAGGGCGCGCTGCTGTCCCGGTTTGTCGAAGGCGCCGACGGCGGCGCCCTGCTGTGGGCCTCGGGCTATCTGGCCGGGGCGGCCCGCGCACTCACCCCCACCGCGCTTGCCATCGCCGCGCCGGCGCTTGCGCCCCAGCCCGCAACCATCATCTACGGCAGCCAGACCGGCAACGCCCGTCGCACCGCCGAAGCGCTGCACGCGCAGCTGCGGGACGCTGGCCTTCCTGCGCGGCTGCTGCGCGCCGACGCCTATCCGCTGCGTGAGCTGGGCAACGAATCGCTGCTGTACCTCGTCATCAGCACCCAGGGCGAAGGCGACCCGCCGGACGATGCCATCGGCTTCGCCGAATTCCTGCACGGCAAGCGCGCACCCAAGCTGCCGCAGCTGAAGTACGCGGTGCTGGGACTGGGCGACTCGTCCTATGCCGACTTCTGCGGCATCGCCCGCAAGCTGGATGCGCGGCTGGCCGAACTCGGCGCCGCGCGCGTGCAGGCGCTGGGCGAGGCCGACCTAGAGATCGACACCGTCGCTGCGCCCTGGCGTGAAGCCGCGTTGGGCCACGCTCGCGAACTGCTCAAGCCCACGCCGGCCGCGCACCTGGCCACGGTCACCCCGCTGCGCCCGCATGCCGCGCCGGCGTGGTCGCAGGACCGACCCTTCCCCGCCGAGCTGCTGGCCAACCAGCCACTGAGCGGACGCGAGTTCAAGGGCACCGGATTCCGTCGCTACGCCGCGCCGGACAAGGACGTGCGTCACATCGAACTGTCGCTGGGGGGCAGTGGCCTGCACTACGAACCCGGCGATGCGCTGGGCATCCGCCACCGCAATCCCGATGCGCTGGTCGACACGGTGCTCGCGGCCACCCGCTTGGACGGGGATAGCGAGGTCGAACACGACGGCGAGTCGCTGCCGCTGTCGCGCTGGCTGGCCGAGCGGCGCGAGCTGACCCGGCTGGCCAAGCCCGTGCTGGCCGCGCTGGCCGAACGCGCGAATGCACGGGAGTTGGCGCAGCTGCTGGAACCCGGCAACAGCGGACTGGCCACGCTCCTGAACGACCACCAGCTCATCGACGCACTCCGCCGCTGGCCGGCCGACTGGGACGCTGCGGCGCTGGTCGCCGCCCTGCGCCCGCAGGTGCGCCGGCTGTATTCGATCGCCTCTAGCCGCAAGCGCGTTGGCGACGAGGCCCACCTCACCCTAGACGTGCTGCGCTACCACGCGCACGGCTTCGATCACCTCGGCGCGGCCAGCGGCTTTCTCGCGGCGCTGGAGGAAGGCGCACAGCTGCCGGTCTACATCGAGCCGAACGAGCGCTTCCGCGTCCCCGCCGACGCCAGCCGCGACATCATCATGGTCGGCCCCGGCACCGGCGTCGCCCCGTTCCGCGGCTTCGTGCAGGAGCGCGCCGAAACCGGCGCATCGGGCCGCAACTGGCTGTTCTTCGGCGCCCGTCATTTCAACACCGGCTTCCTCTACCAGACCGAGTGGCAGGACGCGCTGCAGAAAGGCGAACTGCACCGCCTCGAGCTCGCGTTCTCGCGTGACCAGGCCGAACGCATCCATGTCCAGCAGCGCCTGCGCGAGCAGGGCCGCGACGTCTTCGACTGGCTGCAGGGCGGCGCACACCTGTACGTCTGCGGCGCTATCGACATGGGCAAGGACGTGCATGCCGCGCTGCTGGAGATCGTGCGCGAACACGGCGGCGGCGACGCCGAAGCGGCGGCGGACTACCTGTCGAACCTGCAACGCGAAGGACGCTACAGCCGCGATGTGTACTGACCTGTAGGAGCGCACCGCAGGGGCGCGAGCAATCTCCGCACTTCGGTCGCGCCCCTGCGGTGCGCTCCTACAGAAATACAGCGAGCAACAACACCATGAGCCACCCCTCCGTCGAAAAGATCAAACTGGAAAGCCGCCGCCTGCGCGGCACGCTGTCCGAGGGCCTGCTGGATGCCAGCACCGGTTCACTGTCGTTCGAGGACCAGCGCACCATCAAGTTCCACGGCAGCTACCAGCAGGACGACCGCGACCTGTGGGACGAGCGCCGTCGGCAGAAGCTCGAACCCGCGCACCAGTTCATGATCCGCATCCGCGCGCCGGGCGGGGTGTTCACGCCAAAGCAGTGGCTGGGGATGGATGCCATCGCAACCGCCTATGCCAATCACTCGCTGCGCGTCACCACCCGGCAGACCTTCCAGATCCACGGCGTGGTCAAGCGCGACCTGAAACAGACGA
Organism: Thermomonas sp. XSG; assembly: GCF_014678725.1. Lineage (NCBI taxonomy): Bacteria > Pseudomonadati > Pseudomonadota > Gammaproteobacteria > Lysobacterales > Lysobacteraceae > Thermomonas > Thermomonas sp. XSG. Next base: position 724,850 of record NZ_CP061497.1, read on the forward strand.
TGCAGGCGATCAACGCCGCCACGCTGGACACCATTTCCGCCTGCGGCGACGTCAACCGCAACGTGCTTGCCGCCAGCAACCCGCAGCGATCAAGGCTGCACGCACAGGTGCACGACTGGGCGCAGCGACTGTCGGCGCGCTTCAGGCCGGCCACCCGCGCCTACTACGAAGTGTGGCTGGACGAGGAAAAAGTGGCGGAAAGCGGCGTCGAACACGAGCCGCTGTATGGCGATGCCTACCTGCCGCGCAAGTTCAAGATCGCGATTGCCGTGCCGCCGGACAATGACGTGGACGTGTTCGCCAACGACCTGGCGCTGATCGCGATCGTCGACGCGGACGGCGTGCTGGCCGGCTTCAACGTCGGCATCGGCGGCAGCATGGGCGCCAGCCATGGCATCGCCGCGCACTACCCGCGGGTGGCCAACGTGATCGGTTTCGTGACGCCGGAACAGGTCTTCGCGATTGCCGAAGCCGCGATCAGCGTGCAGCGCGACCTGGGCGATCGCGAGGACCGCAAGCACGCGCGGTTCAAGTACACCATCGACGACCACGGCGTGGAAAAGATCGTGGCGCTGATGCAGGAGCGCGCCGGCTTCACCCTGCAACCCGCGCGTTCCTACCGCTTCGAACACAACGGCGACCGCTTCGGCTGGGTGGAAGGGGAGGACGGGGCATGGCACCTGACCCTGTCGCTGCCGTCCGGCCGCATCGCAGATTTCGAGGATGGCCGGCCACTGCTGACCGGCCTGCGCGAGATCGCGAAGATCCATAGCGGCGAATTCCGCCTGACCTGCAACCAGAACGTGATCGTCGCCGGGGTGCCAGCCGGCGCGCGCGCGCAGATCGACGCGCTGGTGGCGCAGTACCGGCTGGACGTGGAAAACCACGCGCCCAGCGCACTGGCGCGCAGCGCGGTGGCCTGCGTGGCCCTGCCCACCTGCGCACTGGCGATGGCCGAAGCCGAGCGCTACCTGCCCACCTTCCTGCGGGTGGTGCAGCCGCTGCTGGACCGGCATGGCCTGCGCGATGCCCCCATCGTGCTGCGCATTTCCGGCTGCCCCAACGGCTGCTCGCGGCCCTACCTCGCCGAGATCGCGCTGGTCGGCAAGGCGCCGGGGCGCTACACCCTGTTCCTCGGCGGCGACCACCCCGGCACCCGCCTCAACACGCTGTACCGCGACAACATCAGCGAGACGCAGATCGTCGAGGCGCTGGACCCGCTGCTGGGCCGCTACGCCGGCGAGCGCGAACCCGGCGAACACTTCGGCGACTTCCTGCATCGCGTCGGCATCGTCGCGCTGCCGCCCTATCCCACCCACGTCCGCATCGACCCGGCACAAGCCGCCTGATGCCGAACCACCCCACGAACGCCATGCACCTCCTAGACCCTGCCACCCTTCCTGCCGCCGAACTCGATGCGATCAACCGCGACCTGGAGCGGATGGGCGCGCAGGCGCGCATCGCCTGGGCGCTGCAACACCTGCCCGGCACGCACGCACTGTCGACCAGCTTCGGCGTGCAGTCGGCGGTCACCCTGCATCTGCTGACGCAGGCGCGTCCGGACATCCCGGTACTCCTGGTCGATACCGGCTACCTGTTCCCGGAGACCTACCGCTATGCCGACCAGCTGGTCGAGCTGCTCGGGCTGGACCTGCGGGTATACCGGCCCGGCATCGGCATCGCCTGGATGGAGGCGCGCTTCGGTCGCCTGTGGGAAGCCGGCAGCGACGGCCTGCGCCGCTACAACCAGCTGCGCAAGGTCGAGCCGATGCAGCGGGCGCTGCGCGAACTGGAGGTGGGCTGCTGGCACGCCGGCCTGCGGCGTGGCCAGTCCAACAGCCGCAGTGGCATAGAAGTGCTGCAGGTGAAGGACGGACGCTTCAAGTTCCACCCCATCGCCGACTGGACCGACATCGATGTGGGCGCCTACATGCTGTTGCATGACCTGCCGGAACACCCGCTGGTCCAGCAGGGCTATGTCTCGGTGGGCGATGTCCACACCACCGCGCCGCTGCGCCCGGGGATGGACGCCGCGCAGACCCGCTTCTTCGGGCTGCGCCGCGAGTGCGGCCTGCATTTCGACGAGTCCGCTTCGTCGGCGGCCTAGCTAGCGCGGGCGCACGACGGTCACGGCAGCGACGCCCGGATGGATCCGCGCGGTCGCTCAGGCCTTCCAGCGCGGGGGCAGCGGCCAGTCGGGGGCGAGGTTGCCCTCGAGGATGCGGCGCAGGTCGCGCGGGTCGATCTGCGGCGCCAGCCCGTGCAGCAGCGCCAGCGCGTATTCGCGCAGCACGCGGCCGCGCGGCACCACCGCCCAGGTGATGCACTCGGGCAGCTCCGGCGGCGCCCCGATCACCCGCAGGTCGTCGTCTTCGCGTCCGCCCACCGCCATCTCGGCCAGCAGGCCCGCGCCCATGCCGGTGCGCACATAGGTCTTGATGAGGTTGGCATCGCGCGCCGTCATCGCGATCGACGGCGCCACCCCGATGGCCGCGAAGGCGCGCTGCAGCGACGATTCCGGCAGGGTCGAGGACTCGTAGGAAATCAGCGGATGCCGCGCCAGCTCGGCCAGCGACGGCGGCCGCCCCAGGCTGGCCAGCGGATGCGTCTTCTGCACCAGCAGCACGCGCTGCCAGCGGAACAGGGGCACCGCCATGCCGCTGGTCGGCGGCGGGCTGCCGGCGGTGCTGATCAGGCCGAAATCGGCCTCGCCCAGCTTGTCCAGCACCTCCGCATCCCCGGCCGCGAACAGATCGACGCTGACCTTGGGGTAGCGCCGGGTCAGCTCCGCGATGACCTTCGGCAGCACGTAGCGCGCCTGGGTATGGGTGGTGGCCAGCAGCAGGCGGCCGCTGTATTCGCCGCGCTCGTTGGCGGCGTAGCTGCGGATGTTGGCGGCCTCGACCAGGATCCTGCGCGCGTGCTCGATCACCTTTACCCCGGCCGGCGCCACGCCTTCCAGGCTGCGGCCCTTGCGCAGGAACAGCTGGAAGCCCAACTCGTCCTCCAGCTGCTTGAGCTGCTTGGACAAACCGGGCTGGGTGGCGTGCACCTTCTCCGCCGCCTGGGTGATGTTGAACCCGGAATCGGCAATGGCGACGAGGTAGCGGAGCTGGGTCAGGGTCATGGCGGCGTTTATATATCTCTACATCGGCATATAGCGATGAAGTATACATGCGCGAGAGCGCTTCTCCGCGGCTCGCTTATGCCACAGGAGCATAAGCAGACATCCTGCCACCATTTCCCCGCGCAGGCCACGCCGCCTAGCGTGTCGGCATGTCCCAACCCGGCGCCGCGCTGTTCCCCCTGTTCCTCGACCTGCGCGGCCGCCGCGTGCTGGTGGTGGGCGGCGGCGAGGTGGCCGCGCGCAAGGTGGCGGCGCTGCTGGACAGTGGCGCCGCAGTCGTCATGGTGGCCCCCGCCATCACCCCGGCACTGGCAGCGCTGGCACAGGCGAATCGATTGGCGCACATTCCGACTGCGTTCGCGCCCGAACAGCTCGACGGCAGCTGGCTGGTGATCGCCGCCACCGATGACGACGCGGTCAACCGCGCGGTGGCCGCCGCGGCGCACGCCCGCCGTCTGTTCATCAATGTGGTGGACGATGCCGAACTCGCCAGCGCCCAGCTGCCCGCGCGCGTGCAGCGCGGCCCGCTGCAGGTGGCGATCTCCAGCGGCGGCGCCTCGCCGATGCTGGCGCGGCACCTGCGCGAGCAGCTGGAGACCCGCCTCGACGAAGCGCTGGGCCAGCTTGCCGGGCTGCTGGGCGAACTGCGCGGGCGCATCCGCATGCAACTGGCCGACCTGGGCCAGCGCCGCGCCTTCTTCGAACGCGTGCTGGCCGGCCCGGCGCAGTCGCTGCTGCGTCGTGGCGATGCAGTGGCGGCGCGCCGCGCGGTGGAAGCGGAGCTGGCGTCGCGGCGGGCATCGTCCGCCGGCCGCGTCGCACTGGTCGGCGCCGGCCCGGGCGATCCCGGCCTGCTCACCCTGCGCGCGCTGCGCCTGCTCAACGAGGCCGACGTGATCCTGCACGACCGGCTGGTCAGCGATGGCGTGCTCGCGCTGGCACGCCGCGACGCGCAGCGCATCGATGTCGGCAAGCACGTCGGCGGCGACCACGACGCCACCCAGCAGCACATCCACGCCCTGCTCATCGAGCATGCCAGCGCCGGACGCCGGGTGGTGCGACTGAAGGGCGGCGACCCGTTCGTGTTCGGCCGCGGCGGCGAAGAACTCGAAGCGCTGCGCGACGCCGGCATCGATTTCGAAGTGGTCCCGGGCATCACCGCCGCGACCGCCTGCGCCGCCTACGCCGGCATCCCGCTGACCCATCGCACGCATGCGCAATCGCTGCACCTGCTCACCGCGCAGGCCCGCGACGGCGACGCCGACCACGACTGGCCCGCGCTGGCCAAACCTCGCCAGACCCTGGTGTTCTACATGGGCGTGCAGGGCCTGGCCCGCCTGCGCGACAACCTGCTAACGCATGGCCGCGCAGCATCCACCCCGGTGGCGCTGGTGGAGAACGGCAGCCGCCCGCAGCAGCGGGTGATTGCCGGCACGCTGGCGCAACTGCCGGAACTGGCCGCGGCGCATGCCGTGCGCGCGCCGGCGCTGCTGGTGGTGGGCGAAGTGGCCGCGCTGGCCACGCGCCTGCACTGGTTCGGCGCCCCGCCGCTGGGCGGCGAACACCAGCGATGTCCGCCCGACGCCCTGGCCCGCGCCGCCTGACCGTTTTCCATCGCATTCCAAGGATCCATCGCAATGACCATCTACAACAGCATCCTCGACGCCGTCGGCAACACCCCGATCATCCGCCTCAACCGCATCGCACCGAAGCACGCGACGGTGTATGTCAAAGCGGAATCGTTCAATCCCGGCGGCTCGGTCAAGGACCGGCTGGCGCTGGGGATCATCCTCGACGCCGAGCGCCGCGGCCTGCTCAAGCCCGGTGACACCATCGTCGAAGCCACCTCCGGCAACACCGGCATCGCGCTGGCGATGATCGCCGCGGCGCGCGGCTACAGGTTCGTGGCGGTGATGACGGAAACCTTCTCGATTGAACGCCGCAAGGCGATGCGCGCCTACGGCGCCAAGGTCATCCTGACCCCTGCCGCGGCACGCGGCACCGGCATGGTCCAGAAGGCCAGGGAACTGGCGGAAAAACACGGCTGGTTCTGGGCCAGCCAGTTCACCAACCCGGCCAACCCCGCCTACCACCGCCAGACCACCGCGGCGGAAATCCTGCGCGACTTCGCCGGCAAGCGGCTGGACGTCTTCGTCAGCGGCTGGGGCAGCGGCGGCACCCTCACCGGCGTGGGCGAAGTGCTCAAACTGGCGCGCCCGGACACCCGCATTGTCGCCACCGAACCGGCCGGCGCCGCCCTGCTCAAGGGCGATGCGTGGGCGCCGCACAAGATCCAGGGCTGGACGCCGGACTTCGTGCCCGAGGTCATCAACCGCAACGCCTTCGACGAACTGCGCACGGTCACCGACGAGGACGCCATCGCCACCTCGCGCCGGCTGGCTGCCGAGGAAGGCATCTTCGTCGGCATCTCAGCCGGGGCCACCGCCGCCACCGCCCTGCAGCTGGCGGAAACCGCGCCCGAAGGCAGCGTGCTGCTCGCAATGCTGCCGGATACCGGCGAGCGCTATTTCTCCAGTCCGCTGTTCGCCGACATCAACGAGGGCAGCGACGACGAGTGGCTGGCCAGTCTGGGCTGACTGCCAGCCTAGTCCAGCGCGTACACAAACCCTCCCGTATCGCGTGGAGGGTTTTTCACTTCAGGTGCCGCGATGCCCCAGCCGCCTTCCTGCGGGCGCTGCCTGGAGCGAAATCAAGGAGGAGGCATTGGCCCTGGGCCAATGCCGGAGGACATTCGCGGAAGGCAGTGCCCGCAGGAACGCGGCCGCGAAAGAATGCACGCCGCACACACCCTCACGACCGCCCGTACACGTCCTCATAGCGGACGATATCGTCCTCGCCCAGGTAATCCCCGGACTGCACCTCGATCAGCTCCAGCATCTCGCTGCCGGGATTCTCCAACCGATGCTTGGCGCCGATCGGAATGTACGCGCTCTGGTTGGCGAACAGCTCGAACACGTCGTTGTCGCGGGTCACCCGCGCGGTGCCGCGCACCACCACCCAGTGCTCGGCGCGGCGCTCGTGGGACTGCAGCGACAGCCGCGCCCCCGGCTTGACCTTGATCCGCTTGACCTGGAACCCGTCGGCCATGTCGATGGAGTCGTAGCTGCCCCACGGGCGATGCACCTCGCGGTGCAGCACGGCCTGCGAGCGCTGCCCGGCCTTTAGCTGCGCCACCACGTCCTTGACCTGCTGCACCCGGTCCTTGCGCGCCACCAGCACCGCATCGTCGGTTTCCACCACCACCAGATCGTCCACGCCCACCAGCGCCACCAGCCGCCGTGCGTACGCGTAGCTGTTGCGACTGTCGATGGACACCACGTCGCCGTGGTGCGCGTTGCCGTGGGCGTCCTGCTCGCTCACCGCCCACAGCGCCGACCACGAACCGACATCGTTCCAGCCGATGTCCACCGGCAGCACACAGGCGGCATCGGTCTTCTCCATCACCGCATAGTCGATGGAGTCCGACGGACAGGCGGCGAACGCGGCTTTGTCCAGGCGGATGAAATCGCCGTCGCGGGCGGCGGCATCGAACGACGCACGCACCGCTGCGACGATGTCGGGACGGAAGCGCTGCAACTCATCGAGGTAGCGCGAAGCCCGCAGCAGGAACATGCCGCTGTTCCAGTAATAGCCGCCGGCATCCAGATAGCGCTGCGCGGTGGCCGCATCGGGCTTCTCGACGAAGCGCAGCACCTTGCGCACGCCATCGCTCCTGCCGGCTTCGCCCGCTTCGGCATGGATATAGCCAAAGCCGGTCTCCGGCCCATCCGGCACGATCCCGAACGTCACCAGCGCACCCGCCTCGGCCGCCGGCATCGCTTGCCGCACGGCGGCACGGAAAGCCTCACCATCGCGTACCACGTGGTCGGAAGGCAGCACCAGCAGCAGCGGATCATCGCCCCCGGCCAGCGCCTGCAGCGCCGCCGCCGCGATCGCCGGCGCGGTGTTGCGGCCCAGCGGCTCCAGCACGATCGCCGGAGTGGGGGCACCGATCTGGCGCAGCTGCTCGGCGACCAGGAAGCGGTGGTCTTCGCCGGCCACGACGATCGGCGCGGCATCGGCGATCGCGGCTACCCGCAGCCAGGTGGCCTGCAGCATGGTGTCGTCGCCCGCCAGCGGCAGGAACTGCTTGGGATAGGCCTCGCGCGACAGCGGCCACAGGCGGGTACCGGAGCCGCCGGACAACAACACGGGCTGCAACTTCGCCATACCTGCCTCGCTGGAATCGAATCGGCAGTTTACCCTTTGCCCATGAGCAGCCCTGCAACCGACGATCGCGCCATCCTCCGCCTGCACTGGGCCCGCCACGCGCTGGGAAATGCCGATGCCGGGCTTGAGCGGGCCTCCACCGACGCCGGCTTCCGCAGCTACTGGCGCAGCGTGGGCGTCACCCCGTCACGGATCGTGATGGACTCGCCGCCGGACCGGGAAGACGTGCGCCCGTGGCTGAGCATCCGCGACCTGCTGGAAGCCGCCGGCGTGCGCGTGCCGCAGGTGCTGGCGCGCGACGTCGACGCCGGCTTCCTGCTGCTGGAAGACCTCGGCGGCCCGACCGTGGCGCAGCTGATCAACGACGCCAACGCCGATACGCACATGGACGCCGCGATCACCCAACTGCTGCGGCTGCAGTCGCTGGCGCTACCGGCGGATTTCCCGGTGTTCGGCGAGGCCCTGCTGCAACGCGATGCCGGACTGTTCGAGGACTGGTTCATCCGCCGCCACCTCGGCATCGAACTGGACTGCGGCGACAGCGAACGGCTGGAGCTGGCGCAGCGCCGCCTGATGGACAACGCGCTGGCGCAGCCACGCGTGCCCACCCATCGCGACTACATGCCGCGCAACCTGATGCCGGTCGAAGCCGGCCCGGCGGTGCTGGATTTCCAGGACCTGGTGCTGGGCCCGATCGCCTATGACCCGGTCAGCCTGCTGCGCGATGCTTTCCTGAGCTGGCCGGAAGCGCGCGTCGATGCCTGGCTGCGCCGCTACCACGCGCGCGCCATCGAAGCCGGTTTGCCGGTGCCGGCGCTGGAGACTTTTCTTCGCGACGCCGACTGGTGCGGCGTGCAGCGGCACCTCAAGATCCTCGGCATCTTCGCCCGCCTGCACCACCGCGACGGCAAGCCGCACTACATCAAAGACGCACAGCGCTTCTTCGTCTACCTCGACGCGGTGGTGCCGAGATACCACCAGCTCGCGCCGCTGCGCGAGCTGCTGGACAACACCATCAAGCCCGCGTTCGCGAGGGTCGCGGCATGAAGGCGCTGATCTTTGCCGCCGGCCTCGGGGAGCGCATGCGCCCGCTCACCGACACCACGCCGAAGCCGCTGCTGCGAGTCGGCGGCAAGCCTCTGATCGAATGGCACCTGGAGAAGCTGGCGGCGCTGGGCATCCGCGACGTCGTCGTCAACACCTCGTGGCTGGCAGACCAGTTTCCCGCGTCGCTGGGCGACGGCGCGCGCTGGGGCCTGCGCATCCACTATGTCTTTGAAGGCGATACCCCGCTGGAAACCGGCGGCGGCATGTGGAACGCGCTGCCGCTGCTGGACCGGACCCCCTTCCTGCTGGTCAATGGCGATGTGTGGACGGACTTCGATTTCGCCGGCCTGCCGCGCGAACCGCGCGGGCTGGCGCATCTGGTGATGGTGGATCGGCCGCCGCAGGCGACCCACGGTGATTTCGCCCTCGACGCCGACGGCTGCGTGCGCGCCGATGGCGGACACAAGCTCACCTATGCCGGCATCGGCGTCTATCGCCCGCAGTTGCTGGACAACTGGCAGGCAGAAATTCCCAAGCCCGCCATGGCCAACGGCAAGCCGAAGTTCCCGCTGGCGCCGCTCCTGCGCGCGCGCATGGCCCTCGGCGCGATCACCGGCGAACACCACAAGGGGCGCTGGACCGACGTGGGCACGCCGGAGCGGTTGCAGGGATTGGACGCGGCGCTGCGCGGCTAGCCCGGATCCGCTTCCAGCACCTGCCGCAGGAACGGCACGGTCAATCGGCGCTGCGCGGCCAGCGAGGCGCGGTCCAGACGTTCGAAGATCGCGGTCAGGCTGCCAAGGTCGCGGCTGCAGCGGCGCAGCAGCCAGTCCAGCGCGGCCTCGTCGAGATCCAGCCCGCGCGCAGCGGCACGCTGGCGCAGCAGCTCGGCGCGGCCCGCATCGTCCAGCACCGGCAGCGCCCAGCGCGCGCATTGCGCCAGCCGCGAACGCAGGTCCGGCAACACCAGCGGCAGCGCGTCCGGCGCCGCGTCGGCGGCGTACAGGACGCCGCGCCCGGCGTCATGCAGGCGATTGTGCAGGTCGAACAGCGCCACCTCGTCGTCGCGGCCGCCGGCGATGGCGTCGACGTCGTCCACCGCCACCAGGGCCGCACGCTCCAATCCCTCCACCGCCGCGCGCACGTGGCCCTTCAGGCCGCGCAGGGTGAGGTAGGCGGCGCGGGCACCTGCCGCCTCCGCCTCGGCGCAGGTGGCCAGCAGCAGGTGGGTCTTGCCGGTGGCGTGTGCGCCATGCAGGTAGAGCCCGGCGGCGGCGCTGCCGACCGCCAGTGCATGCAGGCTCTCCACCAGCCCGGGCGACGCGCCGACATAGCGCGACAGCCGCTGGTCGGGCGGCGCGCGCAGGGCCAGCGGCAGCTGTGGCACCAGTTCGGCCATCTCAGATCGCGGGCGGCTCGCGCTCGTCCGCCGGCGCCTCGACGGCTGCGGCGCCCGGCTGCAGCAGGATCGTCGGGGTGTCGCCTGCATACAGGCGGCTGTGCCGATAGCGGTCCTGCGCATAGCGCAGCAGCACGTTCGCCACCGCCGCCACCGGCAGCGCCAGCAGCATGCCGAGGAAGCCGAACAGGGTGCCACCCGCCATCACCGCGAAGATCACCGCCATCGGGTGCAGGCCGATCCTGTCGCCGACCAGCTTCGGGGTCAGCCAGTAGCTTTCGATGACCTGGCCGAGCGCGAACACCACGCCCACGCCGGCCAGGTGCTGCCAGTCGCCGTACTGGACCAGTGCGGCGATGCCGCCGAACACCACGATGGCCGCCGGCCCCAGGTAGGGCACGAAGGTCAGCAGGCCGGCGATCAGGCCGATCAGGATGCCGAGGTTGAGGCCAACCGCCCACAGGCCGATCGCGTACAGCACGCCCAGAATCAGCATCACCGTGAGCTGGCCGCGCAGGAAGCCGCCCAGCACCTCGTCGGATTCACGCGCCAGCCGGCGTACGGTGTCGTAGTGGTCGCGCGGCACCAGCGCACCGACGCGTTCGACCAGCAGGTCCCAGTCGCGCAGGAAGAAGAAGGTGAGTACCGGCAGCAGCACGATATTCGCCAGCCAGCCCATCAGCGCGAAGCCGGAGCGCGAGACATAGCCCAGCACCGTCGCGGCCATCCCGCCGGCGCTCTGCCAGTGTTCCCGGATCAGCTGGAACAGGCGTTCGGGGTCCAGCCACGACAGGATCTGCAGGCCAGTGCGCCGCTCGATCCATGGCAGCGCGGTCTGCACGAACCAGTCGCGGTAGTTCGGCAGCGATTCGACCAGGGTCACCAGCTGCTGCTCCAGCAGCGGCACCAGCAGGATGGCGACGATGGTCAGCACCAGGGTCATCAAGCTGAACACCAGCACCACCGCGGTATTGCGCTGCATGCGGCGGGCTTGCAGGCGGTCGACCATCGGGTCGCCCAGCCAGCCCAACAGTGCGGCGAACACGAACGGGCTCAGGATCGGCGCCAGCAGCCAGACCATCCACACCACGCCCAGCGCCAACGCGGCCCACTGCACCCGCCGGTAGAACGCGGCGATCGTGGCCAGGTCGTCTTCGCGATGCATGCTCAACGTGCTCCCAGCCTGAATGTGGCGATGCCTGCTTCCGTCCCGGCTTCGCCGGCCGGCATCGGTGACAGCGTGCCGCCGCGGCTGACGTAGCGGGCGAACCCGCTGATGCCGGAGGCCAGCTCGAGGTCCAGCTCCAGTGCGTCCGGCGCGGCGGCGGCCGGGGTGATGCGCCTGACGATGGACAGGCCGTCCAGGTACCCGGCCAGGCGCAGATAGGCGTCGGCGCCATCGATGCCGAGCACGCGCACGCGGTAGACCCCCGGAGGCCCGGCCGTACCGGCCTTGGCATAGCGCCTGAAGAGCGCGTCCGCCGCGCCCTCGGCACCGCCGGCCATTGCCTTGCGCGCATCCACGCTGCTGGTCTGCCAGCTCGACAGCACCTTGCCGGCGTCAACGAAGGTCCAGTCCGCGCGCCAGCCGCCATCGCTGCGTTGCAGCTTGCCGATCAGCTGCATCGGCGGGCTGTAGCGCTTCGACAGCGAGGCGATCGCGGCGGTGTCGCCGCGCCAGATCGCACCCACCGCGGCCTGTTCGGCGGCAGTTCCCGCCGGCAGGCCCAGCGCATAACCGCGCGACTTGGCCGCATCCAGCACCGAACGCGCGGCGTTCACCTGTCCCAGCCCCACCAGCCGGGGTCCGCTGCCATCGTCGATGGCCAGCCACAGCACCGGCTTGGGTCTGGGTTGCGGCCAGCTGGGCAGACCCAGCATCGCCACCAGGTCATCCACGTCCTGCTGGCGGAAGCGCACCACGAGCCTGGTCTGGAAGCTGGGCGCCCCGGTGGCGGATACGCCTTCGTCCTGGCGGTAGTCGTAGCCCTCGACGTAGTCCTCCGCCCTGGCCAGTTCTTCGCGCACGCCAGGCCGCTGGGCGGCACCGTCGTCGCCGGTGACGTTGCCCAATACCTGTGCCAGCGCGCGGGTGAAGGCTTTTTCGCGCTCACCGTCGGTCTGGTTACGCACCACCACTTCGGCCTGGTAGGCGCCCTGCGCCTGTGCGCGGTCGCCCTCGGTGCGCTGCGCCAGGGTCGCGCCCACCGGCAGCAGGCACAGGCCGGCCCCCAGCAGTGCCGCCCAGAGCCATCCCTTGCACCGTCGCATCGTCCCTTGCGGCTTCGTCTGCATTGCGGTTCCTCGCCGGAAATCCCGGCCGTCGCTGCCGAAATGGTGCCGCAGCCGGGCGGGCGCGTCCATGTCCGGGGCCGGCGGCTGTTAAAATCACCGGTTCATCTTCCGCCTGCGCGAGTCCGCCGTGACGTCATCCACGCCTTCCTCCCCCGGCCTGACCTACCGCGACGCAGGCGTCGACATCGATGCCGGCAACGCGGTGGTCGAGCGCATCAAGCCGCTGGTCCGCCGCACGATGCGCCCGGAAGTGCTGGGCGGCGTGGGCCTGTTCGGTGGCCTGTTCGACCTCTCCAGCCGCTACAAGGAGCCGGTGCTGGTGTCCGGCACCGACGGCGTCGGCACCAAGCTGATCCTGGCCAAGCAGTTGGACCGCCACGACAGCATCGGCCAAGATCTGGTGGCGATGTGCGTCAATGACGTGCTGGTGCAGGGCGCCGAGCCGCTGTTCTTCCTCGATTACTTCGCCACCGGCAAGCTGGACGTCGAGACCACGGTGAACGTGGTCGGCGGCATCGCCAGGGGTTGCGAGATCGCCGGCTGCGCGCTGATCGGCGGCGAGACCGCGGAAATGCCCGACATGTATCCGCCGGGTGAATACGACCTGGCCGGCTTCACCGTCGGCGCGGTGGAAAAGTCGAAGCTCATCGACTCCAGCAAGCTGCGCGCGGGCGACGTGCTGATCGGCATCGCCTCCAGCGGCCCGCATTCCAACGGCTATTCGCTGGTGCGCAGGATCCTCGAGCGGGCAGGCAACCCACTGGATCTCGACCTCGGCGGCGTGACCCTGGCCGACGCGCTGATGGAACCCACCCGCATCTACGTCAAGCCGGTGCTGGAGCTGCTGGCCAAGCACGACATCCACGCCATGGCCCACGTCACCGGCGGCGCACTGGTGGAGAAGGTCATCCGGGTGGTGCCGCCCGGCCTCGGGCTGGAGATCGACACCGCCAGCTGGCCGCTGCCGGCGGTGTTCGACTGGCTGCAGCGCGAGGGCAACGTGGCGCGCGAGGAAATGTGGCGCACCTTCAACTGCGGCATCGGCTACGTGCTGATGGTGGCGCCGGAAGCGGTCGCCGCGATCGGCGCCGACCTCGACCGGATGGGGCTGCCGCACTGGCAGATCGGCCAGGTCGTGCCGGCCGCGGGCGAAGGCGAGCGGCTGCACATCCGCTGATGCCGGCCCGCCTCGCCATCCTCGCCTCCGGCCGCGGCAGCAACCTGCAGGCGATCCTTGATGCGATCGCCGCCGGCAGGCTCGACGCCCGCATCGTCGGGGTGTTTTCCGACAGACCCGACGCGCAGGCGCTGCAGCGGGTGCCGGAACCGCTGCGCTGGTCGCGGACGCCCAAAGCCTGTGGCGGCCGCGAGGCCTTCGACGCGGTGCTGGCCGATGCGGTGGCCGCCTGCGAACCGGACTGGATCGTCTGCGTCGGTTACATGCGCATCCTCGGCGAAGCGTTCGTGCAGCGCTTCACCGGACGCATCCTCAACATCCACCCTGCCCTGCTGCCGAACCACAAGGGCCTGCACACCCACCAGCGCGCGCTGGAGGCGGGCGATGCCGAGCACGGCGCCAGCGTGCATTTCGTGAATGCGGAGCTGGACGCAGGCGCGGTGATCGCACAGGCGCGAGTGCCGGTGCACCCGGGCGACGATGCCGACACCCTCGCCGCGCGGGTGCTTGCGGTCGAACACCCGCTGATGGTGAAAGTGCTGCAGCTGGCGGCCGCCGGCCGGCTTGCTGAACGCAATGGACAGGCAACCCTGGATGGTCAGGCCCTGTTTACGCCGCTGTCGCTAGAGTCGATGGCGACTTGACGCGATCGCGTCGGTAATGAACAGGTATTCCGCATGAAAGCAGTCCGTATCGCCTCCGCCCTGACCCTGCTCCTCGCCGCCTCGCAGGCATGGGCGGTGAAGCCGTTCGTGGCCGATTACGAGGCCAGCTGGAAGGGGGTGCAGGCCAACGCGCAGATCACCCTGAACCGCGGCGGCGACAACCGCTGGAACTACGAGCTGAGCGTCAGCAACCAGCTGGGCAGCTCGCGCCAGACCACCGTGTTCGAGGAGCATGGCGGCAGTTTCCGTCCGCTCTCCGGCGTTGATGCGACGCAGGTGCTGTTCAAGCGGTCGCAGAAGAACGCCACCTACAACTGGGCCCAGCGCGAGGCGCACTGGAGTGGCGACGTGAAGGCCGACCGGGTTGGCCCGGTGAAGCTGGAAGACGGCGACCTCGACGGCATGCTGATCAACCTGGCGCTGGTCCGCGACGTCGCCGCCGGCAAGCCGCTCAGCTACCGGCTGGTGGACAACGGCGTGGCGCGCCCGCAGCGTTTCCAGAACCTCGGCAAGGACACCGTCACCGTCGGCGGGCAGCAACGCACGGCCACCAAGGTGTCGCGCAGCAGCGACGACAAGCAGGTGATCGTGTGGATCGTCGACGGCCTGCCCACCCCTGCACGCATCCTGCAACGCAAGGATGGCAAAGACGAGCTGGAGCTGACCCTCAAGTCGGTGCGCTGACAGTCGGCAGGCGGCACACGCCGCCTTCTCGGCAGGATTGGCGTGGGCCTGCGCCGCGCGTTGATGGATCGATGCCGCTCGAAGCTGCGACAGACCCGACGACCAGCCTTCATTCCGCTGCAAACGCAATCGAAGGCTGGCGCCAGCTGGGGAAGCAACCGAGCAGGTGCCGCGCCTGCCGCCGTCGCACCAAGAGTTACCGCCTTGGCCACCGGTTCGACCGGGGGCCCGGTCCTTGCCGGTCGCCGCGCGCCCCTCTTTCCCCGCCCGCGATCAGCGCGCGGGCAGGTATGCCTGCGGGTTGACCGGCTTTCCGTTGTAGCGGATCTCGAAGTGCAGCATGTCCCGTGAAGCGCCGCTGCGGCCCATTTCCGCGATCTGCTGTCCGGCCTTGACCAGCGCGCCCTCGTTCACCAGCCGCGCGCGGTTGTGGCCATAGGCGGACAGCCACTGGTCGTTGTGCTTGACGATGACCAACTCGCCATAGCCCACCAGGCCCGAACCGGAATACACCACCACGCCATCAGCCGAAGCGCGCACCGGCTGGCCTGCCTTGCCCGCGATATCGATGCCCTGGCGGGTGGGATCGCCCCCAGCGAAGGTGGCGACCACCGCGCCGTCGGCCGGCCAGCGCCAGGCCAGGTCGCTCCCCGCAGGCGCCGGCGGCGGCGTGGCTGGGCGCTGTTGCGGCGGTCCCGCCACCACCGGCTTGGCGGCGGCGACAGGGCGCACCGGCGGATCGCGGCGATCACTGGGGTAGAGGCGCAGGCGCTGGCCCGGATGGATGGTGTACGGCGGCGGGATGTCGTTCCACAGCGCCAGGTCCAGCGCGGTGATGCCGTTCTCGGTGGCAATCCGGTAGACCGTCTGGCCGCGTTGCACCAGCGCGGTCGCGCCGTACTTCGGCTGCGACACCCGCACCGGCGGCAGCGCGCTGCTGGCGCCGGGCCCCGCGCGGTGCGGATATTCGCGCACCACCCGGCTGCGCCCGCAGCCGGCCAGCACCAGCACGGCCAGCACCGCCACCATCCACCGCCAAGTATCCATACGCTGCATTCCGCCTCCCAGTGTCCGATGCCGGCGGGCTCAGCCCGGCCAGTATCGGCTGATCAGTTCCTTGACCACCAGGCCGCCGCCGCCGACCAGGATGCTGAAGTAGACGATCGTGGCGACGTTGGCCAGGTGCCCCAGCAGCACCGCGCCGCCATCGCGCTGGATGAAGCCCACCGCAAACAGCAACAGCGCCAGCGCGGGCAAGGTATTGCTGAAGGGCACCAGCCCGAACGGCGCCATCAGCAGCAGCGCCGCCAGGATGAACGCCAGGTTGTTGAACACGCCGATCGCACCGCCGCCCGCCAGCCGTGGCAACCGGTGCGGCCGGCTGACCGCCTCCATCCGGCGCACCCAGGTCAGCCCACGCTCCAGCGCGGGGCGCAGGCGGGTGGTGGAAACCTCCCGCGCACGCAGCTTCTGCGGCAGCCATAGTGGCTTGTTGCGCAGGCGGCTCAAGCCCACCAGCAGGATCGCGGCGCCGAACGCGGTGCTGACGCCGGGGATCGACACCGGGATCAGGAAGATCAAGGTCAGGAACACGGTCAGCAGCAGCAGGCCTTCGTCGCCGAACTGGTCCAGCAACCCGCCCAGCGGCAGGCTGCCTTCGGGCAGGCGCTCGATCATGCCGGACAGCTGCTCGCGCAGCGATGCATCCTGCGGCGACTCCGGCATCCGGCTCATGCGTCCACCATCCCCGACAGCAGCGGCACGAAGACCACCGCACCCAGGTCTTCCTGCGCAATGCCGCCATCCGCCTGCTTGCGCAGGCACAGCAGCGACTGCCCGCCTGAGGCCCCTACGGGCGCCACCAGCACGCCACCCGGGCCAAGCTGGGAGATGAGCGCATCCACCAGCGCGGCGCCTGCGGCGGTGACGATGATGGCATCGAACGGCGCCTCCTCCGGCCAGCCGATGCGGCCGTCGTCGTGCTTGCTGCGCACGTGCAGGCCCAGCGCGCGGAAGCGCTTGCGCGCGGTGCGCAGCAGGTCGCCGATGCGCTCGACGGTGAAGACCTCCAGCCCCAGCGCGGCCAGCACCGCGGCCTGGTAGCCGGAGCCGGTGCCCACTTCCAGCACCTTCTTCGGCCCATCGCGCAGCAGCGCTTCGGTCATCTTCGCCACCACGAAGGGCTGCGAGATGGTCTGCCCGTGCCCGATCGGCAGGGCGTTGTTCTCATAGGCGCGCGAGGCCAGCGCCTCGTCCACGAACTGGTGGCGCGGCACCGTGCGGATCGCGTTGAGCACGCGCTCGTCGGTGATGCCGCCCTTGCGCAGGTCGTCGATCAAGCGGTCGCGCACGCGCTGGCCAGTCAGGCCCATGCCGAGGTCGGCCGGCTGCAGGCGCATCCGCGCGATCACGATTTCGCCTCCATCGACGCGGCCAGCCCGCCGACCCAACCGGCCACCTGCTCCAGCGCCTGGTAGCGGGTGAGGTCGACGTGGATCGGGGTGATCGCGATATGGCCGCTGCGCACGGCGTGGAAATCGGTGCCGGGGCCGGCGTCCTGCTCGTCGCCGGCGGCGCCGATCCACCACCACTGGCGCCCGCGCGGGTCTTCCTGCGGCGTGCACGGCTCGGCGCGGTGACGGTGGCCGAGGCGGCTGGTCTCGAAGCCGCGGATCTCTTCCCACGGCAGGTCCGGCACGTTGACGTTGAGGATGGTGGACGCCGGCAGCGGGTCGCGGCGCAGGCGTTCGACGATCTCCACCGCCGCGCGCGCCGCGCTTTCGTAGTGCCTGCCTTGGTGGGCCTCGGTGACCAGCGACATCGCCACCGCCGGCAGCCCCAGGAAGCGCCCTTCCATCGCCGCCGCCACGGTGCCGGAATAGATCACGTCGTCGCCGAGGTTGGCGACGTTGTTGATGCCGGACACCACGATGTCGGGCTCCAGCCCCAGCGCCTCCAGCATGCCCGTGACCGCCACGTGCACGCAGTCGGTCGGGGTGCCGTAGACCTTCCAGGTGCGCTCGTCGAGTTGCACCACCCGGATCGGCGCGTCAAGCGTCAGTGAATTGCTGGCGCCGCTGCGGTCGCGGTCGGGGGCCACCATCACCACCTCGTGGCCGGCATCGCGCAGGCCCTTGGCCAGCGCATGGATGCCAGGGGCGTCGACGCCGTCGTCGTTGCTGACCAGAACCCGCATCACGGCATCGGAACATTGTGCATGCGGCCATGATACCGGATGCGCGAAAGCGCTTCGCGGTAACCTGATGCCATGCGCAAGGCACCGCCCGACATCCAACCCGTGCAGGACGACCGGGACGACGCCAGCCTGTTCCGCGCCGCCATCGGCGCGGACCGGGGCAAGGTGCGGGCGCTGCCGGAGGCCGCGCCCCCGCCCGCCGCGCCCAAGCCGAAACCCGCCGCGAAAATGGCCCGCCGCGACGAGGAGGCCGCCCGCGAGGAATTCCGCCACATGCTGGTCTCCGCGCTGGAGGCCGGCGACGCGATGAGTTACCGGCGCGAGGAAATCACCCCGCGGGTGCTGAAGAAACTGGCGCGTGGCGAATACGCGGCGCAGGAAGAACTCGACCTGCACGGCCTGCCCGCGCACGCCGCCGAGGCGCTGCTGCGCGAATTCCTGCGCGACTGCCGGGCGCATGGCCTGGGCTGCGTGCGGATCGTGCACGGCAAGGGCCGCAACTCGGAGGAGCGGCTGCCGGTACTGAAGAACCTGGTGGATCGCGTCCTGCGCCAGCGCGCGGACGTGCTGGCGTTCCATTCGCCGCCGACCGCCCAGGGCGGCACCGGAGCGGTGCTGGTGCTGCTGGAGAAGCGCTGAAGCCATTCCCCTCCCCTTTCGCGCAGCGAAGGGGAGGGAGTTTTCATCATTGCGCTGCAGCGTCCACGATATCGCCCAGCTCGGACAGCACCGTCGTCGCATAGCACCCCGGCGGCAGCCCGAAGCGCAGCTCCAGCGCGCCGTCCTCGCGCCACGTCCACGCCAGTTCCATCGGCCGCAGCCGCAGCGCGCGGCGCTCCTGCTTCAGGCCCGCGCGCTCCAGTCCCGCACGCAGGCGCGAGGCGGTATCGCCGGCCAGCGCCGCCAGCTCCAGTTCGCGGGCAGCGCCGGTGCTGCGCAGTTCGCCCTCGCCCCAGAGCGGGCCGCTGGGATGGATGTCGAATGCCTCCAGCCTCGCCTGCAGTTCCGGTGTGAACGGCTCGGGGCCGAACACGCTGCGGCTGCCGTCCAGCATCCACACCTCGCCGTCCAGCGCGGCGTCCCAGTTGCCCGCCTCGACCCGCGCTGCCAGCACCCGGTTGAACAGGTCCGAACGCGCGGCGGACAGCAGCATCGTGCGCTCCTCGCGCTTGACCCGGCCGCCGGCGAACATCGCCACCGCCTTGCGCACGTTGTCACCTCCCCGGCCGAAGCGCTGTTCGCCGAAGTGGTTGGGCACGCCGCGCCGTGCGATCGCGGACAGCCGTGCATCGATGGCCCCGCGCTCGCCCTCGACTTCGCGCAGCACCAGCACGAAGCGGTTGCCAGCCAGCGCGCCGCGCGGCAGCTTGCGCGCGTGCCATGCGTGTTCCAGCACCTGCAGCTCATCCGACCTCAGCGCATCGATGGCCGGCGCGACCTTCTTGGGCAGCCATACGCTGAAGCGCTGGCGGGTCACCGCATGGCGGTCCTTCAGCCCGGCGTAGCCGATCGCCGATTCATCCACGCCCGCCCATTGCGCGATGGTCCTAGCGGCGAAGGCGGTGTTCATTCCGCGCTTCTCGATGGTCAGCAGCAGGTGCTCGCCGGCGCCGCTGGCCTCGAAGCCCGGCAATTCCTCGACGAAGAAATCTTCCGCGCTGCTGCGGATGCGCGCGGCCAGCACCGGCGCGCCGTGGGCGCGCGCAGCCGCCGTCACGCCCGCACCAGCAGGCAGATCGCCTGCGCCGCGATGCCCTCGCCGCGGCCGGTGAAGCCCAGCTGCTCGCTGGTGGTCGCTTTCACGCTTACCGCATCGATGTCGATGCCGAGGTCGGCGGCGATCCGTTCGCGCATGACCTGCGCGTGCGGCCCGACCTTGGGCGCTTCGCAGATCACGGTGATGTCGCAATTGCCTACCCGCCAGCCGCGCTCGCGCAGCAGCGCATCGCAATGGCGGACGAAGGCACGGCTGTCGGCGTCCTTCCAGCGCGCGTCCGACGGCGGGAAGTGGCGGCCGATGTCGCCCAGTGCCAGCGCGCCGAGCATGGCGTCGCACAGCGCGTGCAGCGCCACGTCGCCATCGGAATGCGCCAGCACGCCGCGCTCATGCGCGATGCGCACGCCGCCCAGCATCACATGATCGCCATCGCCGAAGGCGTGGACGTCGTAACCCTGGCCGATCCTGATATCCATCTACCCGCCTTTCACCTGCTTTTGTAGGAGCGCACCGCAGGGGCGCGAGGCTTGCGCGGGATCTCACAAAGGGCATCGCGCCCCTGCGGTGCGCTCCTACGGGGCTCTTGCCAGCAAAAATTCGACCAGCGCCAAATCCGCCGGCGTGGTCACCTTCAGATTATCCTCGCGGCCTTCGACCAGCGCAGGATGCAGGCCCAGCCGCTCGACCGCCATTGCCTCGTCGGTCACCACCACGCCATCGGCCTGCGCCGTTTCCAGCGCGCGCCGCAGCAGGTCGCGGCGGAACGCCTGCGGCGTCAGCGCGCGCCACAGGCGCTCACGCGGCTCGGTGGCCTCGATGCGAACGTCGACACTGCTGCGCTTGAGGGTGTCGCGGACCGGCGCGGCGAGGATGGCGCCGTCGGCGCAGGCCGTCGCAGCGTCGATCAGCCTGCCGATGTCGTCCGCGCGCAGATTGGGCCGCGCGGCGTCATGCACCAGCAGCAGCGCGTCTTCGGCCACACCTTCCGGCAACGCGCGCAGCGCGGCCAGCACCGAGTCGGCGCGTTCAACGCCGCCCACGCAGGCAATCACCGGCTTGCCATGCATGCTGGTCCAGCCCGGCCAGTGCGGATCGTCCGCGGCCAGCGCCACCACCGCGCCATCGACACGCGGATGCGCCAGCAGCGCCTCCAGCGCATGCGCGATCAACGGCTTGCCGGCGGCAGGCAGGTACTGCTTCGGCACCTCGCCGCCGAAGCGGCGTCCGCTGCCGGCGGCGGGCATCAGCGCCCAGCTCATGGCTGCGGTGCGGCCTCGCCCGCCGGCGCGCCGGATGCGGGCGCGGCCTGCGCGCCGTCGATCACCCGGTAGAAGGTTTCGCCCGGCTTGACCATGCCCAGCTCGCTGCGCGCGCGTTCTTCCACCGCTTCGCCGCCGGCCTTGAGGTCGGCGACTTCCGCGGCCAGCGCATCGTTGCGCGCCTGCAGCTTGCGGTTCTCGGCCGTCTGCGTCGCGACCTGCACCTTCAGTGCGGCCACCTCGCGCTGGCCGCCGCTGCCGTACCAGAGCTTGGCCTGCAGCGCCGCCAGCAGCAGCGCCAGGATCAGCAGCAGCACGCGCATCGACGTCACCAGGGCGACCGGCTCAGCGCTTCAGCGAGACGAAGGCGTCGCGGCCGGCGTAGCGCGCGGCCGCACCCAGCTGCTGTTCGATGCGCAGCAGCTGGTTGTACTTGGCCACGCGATCGCTGCGGCACAGCGAGCCGGTCTTGATCTGGGTGGCGGTGGTGGCCACCGCAATGTCGGCAATCGTGGTGTCCTCGGTTTCGCCGGAGCGGTGCGAGACGATCGCCGCGTACTTCGCCGCGTCGGCCATCGCGATGGCTTCCAGCGTCTCGCTGAGGGTGCCGATCTGGTTCACCTTGATCAGGATGGCGTTGGCCACGCCGCGACTGATGCCGTCCTTGAAGATGCGCGGATTGGTGACGAACAGGTCATCGCCGACCAGCTGCACCTTGCCGCCGAGGCGGTCGGTCAGCAGCTTCCAGCCGTCCCAGTCGTCCTCGGCCATGCCGTCCTCGATGGTGACGATGGGGTACTGCGCGCACCAGTTGGCGAGGAAGTCGACGAACTGCTCCGAGGTCAGGCGCTTGCCCTCGCCGGTGAGGTTGTACTTGCCGTTCTCGAAGAATTCGGTGGACGCCACGTCCAGGCCCAGCAGCACGTCCTCGCCGGCCTTGTAGCCGGCCTTGCCGATGGCCTCAAGGATGGTTTCCAGCGCTTCCTCGTTGCTGCGCAGGTCGGGGGCGAAGCCGCCCTCGTCGCCCACCGCGGTGGACAGGCCGCGCGCCTTCAGCACCGACTTCAGCGCGTGGAAGATCTCAGTGCCGCTGCGCAGCGCTTCGCTGAAGGAATCGAAGCCCACCGGCAGGACCATGAACTCCTGCAGGTCCACGTTGTTGTCGGCGTGCGCGCCGCCGTTGATGATGTTCATCATCGGCACCGGCAGCACTGGCGCGGCGCCGGTCAGGCCGGCAAGGTACTGCCACAGCGCCAGCTTCTTCGAGGCCGCCATCGCGTGCGCGGCCGCCATCGACACGCCCAGCAGCGCGTTCGCGCCCAGCCGGCCCTTGTTCTCGGTGCCGTCGAGGTCGATCAGGCGCCTGTCCAGGCCGGCCTGGTCGGCGGCATCGACGCCCTGCAGCGCATCGGCGATCACGCCGTTGACGTTGCCCACGGCCCTCGAAACGCCCTTGCCGAGGTAGCGGGTCTTGTCGCCGTCGCGCAGCTCCACCGCCTCCTTGCTGCCGGTGGAGGCACCGGACGGCACCGCCGCGCGACCGAACGAACCGTCGGCCAGGGTCACTTCGGCTTCAAGGGTGGGGTTGCCGCGGCTGTCGAGGATTTCGCGGGCGTGGATCCTGGTGATCGTGGTCATCGTGGGAAATCGTCTCGGGGAATCAGAGGGAGGATTCGAGGAAGCCGCCGCGCTTGGTCACGGCGTCCAGTTCCAGCAGGGTTTCCAGCAGCGCCTCCATCTTGCCCAGCGGCCAGGCATTGGGGCCGTCGGACAGCGCCTTGCTCGGATCGGGATGGGTTTCCATGAACACGCCCGACACACCCACGGCAACGGCGGCGCGCGCCAGCACCGGCACGAACTCGCGCTGGCCGCCGGAGCTTGCGCCCTGCCCGCCGGGCAGCTGCACCGAATGGGTGGCGTCGAACACCACCGGACAGCCGGTGTCGCGCATCACCGCGAGGCTGCGCATGTCGCTGACCAGGTTGTTGTAGCCGAAGCTGGCGCCGCGCTCGCAGACCATGATCTGCTGGTTGCCGGTGGACTTGGCCTTCTCCACCACCGGCTTCATGTCCCACGGCGACAGGAACTGGCCCTTCTTGATGTTGACCGGCTTGCCGGTAGCGCAGACCTTGGTGATGAAATCGGTCTGCCGCACCAGGAAGGCCGGCGTCTGCAGCACGTCGACGACGGAAGCCACTTCGTCCATCGGCGTGTACTCGTGCACGTCGGTGAGCAGCGGCACGCCCAGCTGGCGCTTGACCTCGGCCAGCACGCGCAGGCCCTCCTCCATGCCGGGGCCGCGGAAGCTGCCGATGGAGGTGCGGTTGGCCTTGTCGAAGCTGGACTTGAAGATGAAGTTGATCCCGAGCTTGCTGGTGATCTCCTTCAACTGTCCTGCCACGTCGATCTGCAACTGCTCGCTTTCCACCACGCAGGGGCCGGCGATCAGGAACAGCGGCTGATCCAGCCCGACCTTGAAGCCGCAAAGATCCATGGATGCACTCACTTCTGCTGGGCCGCCCTGCGTTCGCGGGCGGCGCGGATGAAGCCGATGAACAGCGGATGCCCGCTGCGCGGCGTGGACAGGAATTCGGGGTGTGCCTGGCAGGCCAGGAACCACGGATGGACGGATTGTGGCAGTTCCACCATTTCCACCAGCAGGTCGTCCATCGACTTGGCGGAGATCACCAGCCCGGCGTCCTCCAGCTGGGTGCGGTAGCGGTTGTTGAACTCGTAGCGGTGGCGGTGGCGCTCGCCCACCACGTCCTTGCCGTACAGCGCGTGCGCCAGCGTCCCCGGCTTGACCCGCTGCTCCTGCAGGCCCAGACGCATGGTGCCGCCGAGGTCCGATTCCTCGCTGCGACGCTCGACCTCGCCGCTCTGGGTGCGCCACTCGGTGATCAGGCCGATCACCGGGTGGGCGGCGTTGCGGTCGTTCTCGGTGCTGTTGGCCCCGGCCAGGCCGGCTTCGTGGCGGGCCATGTCCACCACCGCCGCCTGCATGCCGTAGCAGATGCCGAAGTACGGCAGCCCGGTGGCACGGGCGTACTGCGAGGTCAGCACCTTGCCCTCGAAGCCGCGGTCGCCGAACCCGCCCGGCACCAGCACGCCGTCGACGTCGGCCAGCAGCGCGGCAGCGCCCTCGCGCTCGATGTCGCCGGCCTCCAGCCACTTCAGGTTCACGCGGGTGCGCTGGCGGATGCCGCCGTGCTTGAGCGCCTCGCCCACCGACTTGTAGGCGTCCTTGTGGTCGATGTACTTGCCGACCACCGCGATCGTCACCTCGCCGTCCGGATGCTCGGCGGCATCGACCACCGCGTCCCATTCCGACAGGTCCGCCGCGCGGGCCTTGCCGTCCAGGCGCAGCTGCTCCACCACCAGCTGGTCCAGGCCCTGCGCGTGCAGCCAGCGCGGGATCTTGTGGATGTTGTCCAGGTCGATGGCGGACACCACCGCCTTTTCCGGTACGTTGGTGAACAGCGCGATCTTGCGGCGCTCGCCGTCCGGCAGCGGCTTCTCGCTGCGGCACATCAGCACGTCGGGCTGGATGCCGATGCCGCGCAGCTCCTTCACCGAATGCTGGGTGGGCTTGGTCTTCAGCTCGCCGGCGGCGGCGATGTACGGCACCAGGGTGAGGTGCATGAACATCGCCTTGTCGGCGCCGCGCTCGATCCGCAGCTGGCGGATCGCCTCGAGGAACGGCAGCGACTCGATGTCGCCGACGGTGCCGCCGATCTCGACGATACCGACGTCGAAACCCGCGGTGGCGGCGTCGATGCAGTGCTTGATCTGGTCGGTGACGTGCGGGATCACCTGCACGGTGCCGCCGAGGTAGTCGCCGCGGCGCTCCTTGCGGATCACGGCGTCGTAGATCTTGCCGGTGGTGATCGAATTCAGGCCGGACAGGCGGGTGTTGACGAAGCGTTCGTAGTGGCCGAGGTCGAGGTCGGTCTCGGCGCCGTCGTCGGTGACGTAGACCTCGCCGTGCTGGAACGGGCTCATCGTGCCCGGGTCGACGTTGAGGTACGGATCCAGCTTCATCATCGTGACCTTCAGGCCACGGGCTTCGAGGATCGCTGCAAGCGAGGCGGCGGAAATGCCTTTGCCGAGCGAGGACACCACGCCCCCGGTCACGAAGAGGAGGGGCGTATGGGTAGCAGGGGAAGTCATGGCGGCAGCGCGGCGCTGGAAACCCGCATTCTAGCGGCTAGACGCGCCGGCGTACATGGCCGCCGCCCCGCACCCCGGACATAAACCATTGATCCTGATACGGAAAGCCGCTTTCCGGGAAATCCGGCAATGGGGCCACCACCGCGACCGGTGCCGCCACCGAGTGGCGACTGCGGCCGCCGCTCAGTCGCGCGGCTGTGCCGCGTGCCAGGCCGCAGCGCCGATCAGGCCCAGGTCACCGTGCTCCAGCGCGTGCACCGGCAGCTGGCGCAGGCTGTCGGACAGCACGCCCTTGTCGACGAAACGCCGCATGAAGTCACCCTGACCCAGGTGCCGCTGTAGATGCCCGGTCAGGCCCCCGGCCAGGCAGACCGAACCGGCCCGGAAGGCCAGCGCCAGGTCGCCGGCGAAGCTGCCCAGCCATCCGCAGAAGAGCGTGATGCACTCGACCGCCAGCGGGTCATCCCCGTGGTCCGCCGCCGCCACCAGTTCCGCGGGCGCATTCCAGCGCGGCGGCACCCCGCGCAGCGCGCACAGCGACTGGTACAGGTTCACCAGCCCGGGGCCGGAGAACACCCGCTCGTTGGCCACATGACCAAAACGCGCCTGCAGCATCCGCACCACATCCAGCTCCAGCGGCGTGCCGGCGGCAAGCGCGGCCTGTCCCGCTTCGCTGGGCTGGACGGCGAGCCGGCCGTTCTGGTCGACCAGCAGCGCGGCGCCAAGCCCGGTCCCCGGACCCAGCAACAGCACCGGCAGCGGCAGCCCACCTGCCGCGCCGAGTGGCTGGAACTGCGCAAGCGGAATCCGCGGCAGCGCCCAGGCCAGCGCCTCGAAATCATTGATCAGGTGCAGGTGGCCGATGCCGGCGTCGCCACGTGTCGCAGACAGCGACACCGGCCACGCTAGGTTGCCGTTGAGCAGGTGATCGCCCTGCAGCACGCCGGCAATCGCCACGACGCAGGCGTCCGGGAACGCGGCTTCGCCGGCCTCGACGGCCTCGTCGTGGAAATGGCGCAAGACCGCGGCCAGGCTGGGGAAGGCCGCGCATTCGTAGCGGCGGTGGAAACCAACGGTGAAACCGCTGCCGTCCGGATCAACCAGACCCACCCGTGCATAGGTGCCGCCCACGTCGGCGGCAAGCAGCCGCGTCGTCGCTGCCGGTGCGGTTGCGCCCGCCTCATCCACCGCCCTGTTGCCCATGCACCTGTCGCCGTCGCCTGCCTTCGGGAAGGATCGACCCGTCCGGCGACCCCGCGGCGATTGTAGGCGATGGCGCCGCGCCGGCGGATGGCCGGCGCGGCAAGGCTCACGCAGCCGGATAGCGGCGGGTGAAGGTGTCGCAGACCACGCCCATCGCGGTGTGCCAGCGCGCCATCAGCGCCGGCGTGGCCTCCTCGTCGGTTTCGCCGATCACCTGCAGCAGGCTGTCGATCCAGTACGGATACAGCACCGGATCGACCGGGGCGCGCCCCTGGCAGGCGTGCACGTCGGCCATCTGCTCGGTGGTCCGCCGCGACAGCCCGCTGCCGGCGGCATGCAGGATCGCCACGCTGATTCCGCGCCGCAGCGCCATCCGCTGCTTGCTGAAGTCGGTGTCGGCGAACATCGGTGCGATGGCCGGATGGCTGGCCATGAACACCTCATAGAAGCGTTCGATGAAGCGCTTGTCACGCAGGCAGCGGCCGTAGCTCTGCTGCAGGTCTTCGTACTGGTCGGACATCGCCGGCCGCTCTCCATGGGGGTTGCACGGCATGATCGGCCCGGCACGCACGGCCGGTGTTGATCTGGCGCAAAGCCGCACACGGCGTGGCACGGTTCGTGACGGCGTTCAACCTTGACCGCGGCAGGCGGGGCGACCATCCTGCGCCGTCCCCCCGCAGTACGCCCGCATGAACACCCGCTACAACGCCGCCGACATCGAAGTCCTCTCCGGCCTGGACCCGGTCAAGCGCCGGCCCGGCATGTACACCGACACCAGCCGCCCGAACCACCTGGCGCAGGAAGTCATCGACAACGCGGTGGACGAGGCACTGGCCGGGCACGCGCGCGGCATCGAGGTGACCCTGCATGCCGACGGCAGCTGCGAAGTGGCCGACGATGGCCGCGGCATGCCGGTGGACATCCATCCGGAGGAGAAGATCCCCGGCGTCGAGCTGATCCTCACCCGCCTGCACGCGGGCGGCAAGTTCAGCAACAAGAACTACACCTTCAGCGGCGGCCTGCACGGCGTGGGCGTGAGCGTGGTCAACGCGCTCTCGACCAAGGTCGACGTGTTCATCAAGCGCGACGGCAGCGAGTACCACATGGCCTTCGCCGACGGCGATCGCATCTCGGCGCTGTCGGTGGTCGGCAGCGTGGGCAGGAAGAACACCGGCACCCGCGTTCGCTTTTGGCCGGACCCTAAATACTTCGACACGCCGAAGTTCAACCTGCGCGCGCTCAAGCACCTGCTGCGCGCCAAGGCCGTGCTGTGCCCGGGCCTGACCGTCTCGCTGTTCGACGAGGCCAGTGGCGAGCGCGTGCAGTGGTATTTCGAGGACGGCCTGCGCGACTACCTGAAGGGCGAACTGGACGGCCGGGAACTGCTGCCGCCGGAGCTGTTCGTGGGCAGCCTGAAGAAGGACACCGAGGTGGTGGACTGGGCGGTGGCCTGGCTGCCGGAAGGCGACCTGGTGCAGGAAAGCTACGTCAACCTGATTCCCACAGCCCAGCACGGCACCCACGTCAACGGCCTGCGCAGCGGCTTCACCGATGCGCTGCGCGAGTTCTGCGACTTCCGCAACCTGCTGCCGCGCGGCGTCAAGCTGGCGCCGGAAGACGTATGGGACCGGGTCGCCTTCGTGCTGTCGCTGAAGATGACCGACCCGCAGTTTTCCGGCCAGACCAAGGAGCGGTTGTCATCGCGCCAGGCCGCGGGTTTCGTCGAGGGCGCCGCGCACGACGCCTTCAGCCTGTGGCTCAACGCCCACACCGAGTTCGGCGAGAAGATCGCGCAGCTGGCCATCGAACGCGCCTCGGCGCGACTGAAGACCGAAAAGCAGATCGTCCGCAAGAAGGTCACCCAGGGCCCGGCCCTGCCCGGCAAGCTTGCCGACTGCATTTCGCAGGACCTGTCGCGCACCGAGCTGTTCCTGGTCGAGGGCGACTCCGCCGGCGGCAGCGCCAAGCAGGCGCGCGACAAGGATTTCCAGGCCATCCTGCCGCTGCGCGGCAAGATCCTGAACACCTGGGAAGTCGCCTCCGGGCAGGTGCTGGGTTCGCAGGAAGTCCATGACCTGGCGGTCGCCATCGGTTGCGATCCCGGCAAGGACGAGATCGACGGACTGCGCTACGGCAAGATCGTGATCCTGGCCGACGCCGACAGCGACGGCCTGCACATCGCCACCCTGCTCACCGCGCTGTTCCTCCGGCATTTCCCCGCGCTGGTCGCCGCCGGCCACGTGTTCGTGGCGATGCCGCCGCTGTTCCGCGTGGACGTGGGCAAGCAGGTGTTCTACGCGCTGGACGAGGAAGAAAAGCGCCTGCTGCTGGAGAAGATCCAGCGCGAGAAGCTCAAGGGCCAGGTCCACGTCACCCGCTTCAAGGGCCTGGGCGAGATGAACCCGCAGCAGCTGCGCGAATCCACCATGCACGTGGACACCCGCCGGCTGGTGCAGCTCACCGTCGACGACGACACCGCCACCCGCTCGCTGATGGACATGCTGTTGGCGAAGAAGCGCGCCTCCGACCGGAAGGCATGGCTGGAGCAAAAGGGCGACCTGGCCACGCTGGAAGTCTGAGCCGACGACCCGCGGCCACCGGCCGTGGCGCCTGCTGCACCATGATGTCCATGGCAGCCGCCGGCGCACCGGTCTAGGCGAACCAGCCGGAAACCCAGCGCACCACGCCGTGGAAGCGCGCGGCCAGCCAGTCGGCGCTGGCCTGCAACTCGGACGGGAACAGCCTGCCCAGCAGCCAGTAGACCAGCCAGGCCGCGGCGGCGAGGATCGCCAGTCCCAGCAGCTGCATGCGGAAGTCAGCGCGGGCCTTGCTCGTGGTCATCTCATCCGTCTCCTGCGCCGATCCCCGGCCGGCGCATCGATAGTGCACCGGCCGCGGCCGACAGGCTACCGGCGCCCCGGGCGGGCGCGAGCGCCGTACTCAGGCGAACCGCGCCGGATCGAACGGCTCCGGGTTCACGCAGGGCGTGCGGCCGGCGATCATGTCGGCCAGCAGCTGGCCGGTGCTGGCACTCATGCTCACCCCCATCATGCCGTGGCCGACAGCCATCCACAGGTGCGGATGGCCGGGCGCCCGCCCGATCAGCGGGATGTCATCGCGGCTCATCGGCCGCCATCCACACCACTTCTCGCGCACTTCCGGGCCGACCGGATGGTGCAGGAACTGCGCCGCGCCACGCTCCAGCGCACCCAGGCGCTTCTCGTTGAGGCTGTCATCGAAGCCGGTGAATTCCATCGTGCTGCCCAGCCGGTAGCCGCTGCCCCAGGCGGTCACGCAGACCGACGGCTCGTAGAGGATGACCGGACGCTTCGGCGCCAGCGGCGGCGAGCTGTAGGTGATCGAATAGCCCTTGCCCGGCTGGATGGTCTTGCGCAGCCAAGGCAGGCCGACCTCCGAGGCGATCTGCGGCGACCATGCACCAGTCGCCAGGATCACGTCGCGCGCGCGCAACTGGCCCTGCGCGGTGGTGGCCAGCACGCCCTGCGCGCCGGACGCCAGCGACTGCAATGCGCAATGCTCGATGATCCGCCCGCCGCGCGCGCGCACGACGCGGGCCAGCTCGGCCACGTAGCGGTCCGGGCGCAGCGCGGCATCGCCGCGGAAGCACATGGCGCCGGCCAGGCCGGGCTTGAAGGCGGGATCGCGCGCTTCGTAGTCGCTGCCCTCGACGACTTCCACATCCACGCCCAGCTCGTTCAGCAGCGGCACGTCGCCCAGTTCGCGGTCCAAGTCGCGGCGGGTTTTGAACACGTAGTCCTCGCCGGTTTCGGCGAACTCGCAGTCCAGCGCGTAGCGTTCCACCCACTGCTGGATGCGCTGGCGCGAATCCGACAGCAGGGTGTACTTGGCGCGGGCGCTGGCCACGTAGTCGCGGTGGTTGCAGCGCTGCATGAAACCCAGCATCCAGCGCAGGGTGTCGGGATTCAGGGTGGGCTTGATGTACAGCGGCGCGTCGGGGGTGAACATCCAGCGCGCGGCACGCAGCAGCGTGCTTGGGCCCGCCAGCGGCGGCGCGTGGCTGGGGGTGAGCGTGCCGCAGTTGCCGTGCGAGGCGCCGGCGCCGACCTTGCCGGCATCGATCACCGTCACTTCACGCCCATCGTCGAGCAGCGCCAGCGCGGTGGCAAGCCCGGACACGCCGGCTCCGACCACGAGGCAATCGATGGATTCTTCGGCGATGGCTGCGCTCACGATGTCCGGCGTCCGCTGGGAAAGAACGCCCATTATCAGGGCGTGGGCGCCGCCGGGACAGCCCGTCGCCGCCCGCCAGCAACGGAGTGACGGCATGCCGGCCCCGGGAACGCGAACGGCCCGCGAGGGCGGGCCGTTGCGATGCAGCTGTTACCCAGCCCCCTGAGTCAGGGGGCGATTCGTGCCGCAGGCACGAATGGGGGTCTGGCAGCGAACAGCGGGGCCCAAGGTTTGCGTAGCAAATCTTGGGATTGATTCATGCGCAGCATGGATCAATGCGCGTGGCCGCCCTCGCCGTGCACGTGGCCGTGGGCGATCTCTTCCTCGCTGGCCTCGCGCACTTCGACGATCTCGATGTCGAATTCCAGGTCCTTGCCCGCCATCGGGTGGTTCAGGTCCACGTCGACCACGCTCATGCCCACCTTCTCGATGGTCACCGCGCGCGGGCCGAAGTTGGTGTTCAAGACCACCTGCATGCCCGGGGCGAGCTTCTGGTCGCCGAAATGCTTCTTGGGAATGCGCTGGGTCAGCCCGTCGCGGCGCTCGCCATAGGCCTCGCTGGCGGTGACCGCGGCCTTGAAGCTGTCGCCGGCTTCATGGCCGTCCATCGCCTTTTCCAGGCCGGGGATGATCTGCCCGCGGCCGAACAGGATGGCCAGCGGCTCGCCCACGGCCTTGGAGCTCTCCAGCTGCTCCTTGCCGGCCTCGGCCACGGCGTAGTGGAAACGGACAACGCGGTCTTTTTCGATCTTCATGATGTGCCTGCCAATCGGTTGGGCGCTTGCCGCCGCATGCGGTTGCGGCAACACTGCGCGGGATGGAACCAGCCGACTGCATCCAGCGACCGGGCGCGCATTATCGACGCTGCGCCGCGCTTGCGCCATTGCCGGGCCTGCTGCTGGCCGCCGCGCTGGCCGGCTGCGGCGGCGGCAAAGCCACCCGCGACCCGCCGCCACGCCCGGTCGCCCGCGACTGGCCGATCGTGGCGCCGGCCGACCCGGCCAAGGCCAACGCGGTGCTGATGCGCGCCATCAGCCTGGTCGGCACGCCCTATCGCTACGGCGGCAACACCCCCGAAGGGGGCTTCGACTGCAGCGGCCTGGTCGGCTACGTATTCCGCGACATGCTGGACCTGCGCCTGCCGCGCACCACCCGCGAACTGGCGGCCCTGCAGGGCCCACGCATCCGGCCGGAGCGGCTGGCAGGCGGCGACCTGGTGTTCTTCGGCAGCGCCGGCCAGGTCAGCCACGTCGGCATCTACG
This sequence comes from Thermomonas sp. XSG, assembly GCF_014678725.1. Classification (NCBI taxonomy): domain Bacteria; kingdom Pseudomonadati; phylum Pseudomonadota; class Gammaproteobacteria; order Lysobacterales; family Lysobacteraceae; genus Thermomonas; species Thermomonas sp. XSG. The sequence continues at coordinate 756,493 of NZ_CP061497.1, forward strand.
TAGGCCAAGGCCGCTTCGTCCATGCGCCCAGCAGCGGCGGTACGGTCCGGCTTGATTCCCTCGACGGACACTGGTGGATCGACCATTACTCCGGGGCGAGACGGCTGCTGAAGTGAAACGTGAAGCCCGTCACGAAAGCTCGCATCCCGATGATGGATATGTGAATTCCTGCCTATTCATCTTGCTCCAGCTAACAGTTTCTGAACTTCCCGACCCGTCTTCGCAGGCATAGTCGCCCCTGTTTTTGCCTCGTGATGACCGCGTGAAGACAGCGAACCTGCCCCACGGCCATTCCGCACCGCGTTTCCGTCGCGTGCTCCGACTGGCCCTTGCCCTCGCCCTCGCGGCGGGCAGCCTGCCGGCACTGGCGATGAATCCCGCGATTTCCAAGGCTGACCCCGTGTCGCAGACCGCGCCATCGGCGGCGGCCAGCGTGCTGGCCCTGCCCGCCCCGGCGGCCATCGCCACCCCCGATACCGCGCCGCTGTCCGCACAGCTCGCCATCCTGCAGAAGGCCAAGGACGCGCCTACCAGCCCGTCGCTGGTCAAGACCGTGCTGCAGCGCGCTATCTCCCTGCTCGGTACGCCCTACCGCTGGGGCGGCAGCTCGCCGGAAAGCGGATTCGACTGCAGCGGCCTGGTCGGCTACGTGTTCCGCACCATCGGCATCGACCTGCCGCGCGTGTCGCGCGCGATGGCCGATGAAGGCACCAAGGTGGCAAGCCGCGACGCGCTGGCCGAGGGCGACCTGGTGTTCTTCGGCAAGCGCGGCCACATCGACCACGTCGGCATCTATGTCGGCGAAGGCAAGTTCGTGCACGCACCGCGCACCGGCCGCGACGTCACCGTCTCCAGCCTGACCAGCGGCTATTGGGCGCAGAAGTATCTCGAGGCGCGGCGCCTGGCCACCGGCAGCTGAGCCGGCAGGCCCTGGGCCACACCGATGACGCCGCCTGCGGGCGGCGTCACTGTTTGCGGGTGTCGGCGGCCGCCTGCCGGTAGCGCGACACCGCCTGCTCCACGTCGCGACCCAGCGCCATCACCTGTTGCGCGTACTCGGCCAGCTTTCGGTCCTCCTCGCTGCGCGGCTGCCACGCCGGCACCGGCACCGGCGCGCCTTCCGGGGCATCCAGCGCCACGAACACGATCACGCAGTGGGTGCACAGGCGCGCGTCGGCCTCGTCGGCGCGCGGATCGCGCGCACGCACGTCCACCGCGAAGTGCATGGAAGTGGTCCCGGTATGGATCAGCGTGGCCTGCACCGCGACCAGATCGCCGATCCGGATCGGTGCCACGAAGCGGATCCCGCCCACCGCCACGGTGACGCTGTAGTGCCCGCTCCAACCGACCGCCGCGGCATAGCCGGCCTGGTCGATCCAGCGCATCACCTGCCCGCCGTGCACCTTGCCGCCGAAATTCACGTCCGATGGCTCGGCAAGGAACCCCATGCTCAACTGGCGCTGACGTCCGCTCATGCGTGGCTCCTGGCTGCGCCGGGTGGCGTCGGTCGCCAGCCTAGCGGAACCGCCGCGGTCGTGTCAGCCGCCCGCAGCGCGCCCAGACGCCCTGCGAACACGGGATCCAGCGCGGCCTCAACCCCAGAGCGCAGGTGCCGGCAGCGACATGCGCCCCTGGCGGTAGACGATCCCGCCCGGCCAGTCTTCCGCCTGCAGCCATGGTCCGTCCAGATCGCAGACCTCGCACTGCTGCGCCAGGACCATGCCCGGCGCGACCGAAATCGAGCCGCCCAGCATGCAGCCCACCATCAGGCGGAACCCGGAGGCGCGCGCCGCCGACGCCAGCTGCAGCGCCGCGGTCAGGCCGCCCACCTTGTCCAGCTTGATATTGACGAACTGGTAGCGCCCCACCAGCCGCGGCAGGTCGTCCGCGGTGGAAAGCGACTCGTCGGCGCACAGTGGGATCGGGCAGGTGTAGTCGCACAGGCCCGCGTCGGAGCCGGCGGCCAGCGGCTGTTCCAGCAGATCCACCGCGAAGGGCCGCAGCTGCAGGGCGTAGTCGCGCAGCTCGTCCAGCGTCCACGACTGGTTGGCATCGACGATCAGGTGCGCATCCGGCGCGCCGCGCCGCACCGCAGCCACGGCTTCGCGCGGAGATCCAGGCCCGACCTTCACCTTGATCCAGGAGAAGCCCGCGCGTTCGCGCGCCGCCGCCTCGTAGTCGGCGATGCCGCGGATGCCGATGGTCACCGCGCTGTCGACCGGCTGCCAGCCGGGCGCACCCGCGCGCTGCCAGACAGGCACGCCGGTGCGCTTGGCTTCCAGATCCCACAACGCCGCATCCACGGCGTGCCGCGCACCGCCGGCGGGCAACAGGTGCAGCAGCTGCTGGCGGTCGCAGCCGGCTTCGATAGCCGCGCGCACCTGCTCGATCTGCGCCGCCATCGTCTCCGGGGTTTCGCCGTGGTAGGGCACGCCACAGGCCTCGCCGCGGCCGACACTGCCAGCCTGCTGCAACTCGACCATGATCACCCTCGCCTCGCTGCGCACGCCGCGGGCGATGGCAAAGGGTTCCTTCAGTTTCCAGGCGTGCGGCCTGATCTGCAGCTTGCGCGTCATGGGCTCTTCCTTTCGCGGCGCATCAATCCAGCAGCGCCGCCACCGCACGCTCCAACGGCGTGCGCATCGGGTCGAACGCCGGCACGCCAAGCGCCCGTTCGGCCTGCACCAGCGCTTCCTGCGCCGCCGCATCGTCCAGGGCGGAGGTGTTCAGGCTGACCCCGGCGAGGCGGGCGCCGGGATTGGTCATCCGCGCCATGCGCAGGTACAGATCGCGGGCCTCCTCCAGGCCCGGCAGCGGATAATCCGGCCAGCTGACGATGTGCGTGCGCGACGGATCGTGGCAGAGGATCAGCGCATCCGGCTGCGAGCCATGCAGCAGGCCCAGGGTGACCCCGGCATAGGCGGGATGGAACAGCGAGCCCTGGCCTTCGATCAGGTCCCAATGGTCGGGCGCGGCCGCGGGCGAGATGCACTCGGCCGCACCGGCGATGAAGTCGGCGATGACCGCGTCGACCGCGATGCCGGCGCCCACGATCATGATCCCGGTCTGCCCGGTGGCGCGGAAATCGGCGTCGATCCCCTCCCCGCGCATCGCCCTGGCCAGCGCCAGTGCGGTGTATTTCTTGCCCAGCGCGCAGTCGGTGCCGACCATCGCCGCGCGCTTGCCGCTGCGGCGCTTGCCGGTGGCGCGCGGCAGGTTGTCGGGCGGGCGGCGCACGTCCACCAGCCTGACGCCCGCCGAGGCGGCGGCCTGCGCTAGGCCCGGCACTGATTCCAGCGGCGTGTGGAGCCCGCTGACGATGTCCAGGCCCGCCTCCGCCGCGGCGACCAGCACCGGCGCCCAGTGCGCGGGGATGCGCCCGCCCACGGGGGTGACGCCGATCAGCAGCGAGCGGGCGCCAGCCGCAGCGGCCGCGACCGGCGCCAGTTCGGGCAGGCCCAGGTCCACGCTGCCTCCGGGCATGCGCGTCTGGCCCAGGCAATGGGCCGGCGCCCAGTCGCGCAGACCCAGCGCGGTTTTGGCCTTCAGCGGATTGGTTTCCTCGCCGAGGAACAGCAGATAGGGCGTGCGCAGGGTCAGCGTGTGCAACTGGTCCACGAATGCGTTCTCCGTCATCTGGTGCGCGGATCCCGGCCCGGCCATCCACGGCACCATTCGATCACACCTACGCGCCGACGCAATCGGAGAAAACCCGCATGTTCCCGCCAGCCGCCTTGCCGCCCCCTTGGGCCGATGCTACAAGTTCGCGCGCACGACGCCATGCGCCCCCGGCAGACATGCCGCGGGCCTTCCGCCAAGGGACGACATGCTGATACCCGATGCCTGCAATGCCCTCGCCCATGCGGACACGCTGGCGGTGGCGCGTGCCAACCTGGTGAAGGCCGCCGACCTGGACGCGCTTTGGGCTTCCTGCGCCGCGTTCATCACCAGCTCCCTGCCCTGCCACTCCTGCAGCCTGCTCTTCGATATCCGGGGATTCCATCCTCTGCAGGGCAGGCACCACCTGCCGGAAAGCGGCGGCATTGCCGCGCGGCTGGCCACCAGCCTGGATGTCGCCGCCCCCTACCTGACCGCGAACCCGCGGGTGCGCTGGTACACCTTTTCGCAGATCGCTTCGCAGGATGCCGCTGCGCGCGCGCGCCTGGAAGCACAGGACCAGACGCCAGGCTGGAACGAATTCATCCACCTTGCGTTCTGGGACGCCACCCGGCTGGAAGCGGTGCTGAGCATCCGCATCCGCGCCGGCCATACGACGCTGTCGGACGGCGAAGCGGCCTTCCTGATGGACCTGTACCCCTTGCTGGACGCCAGCCTGCAGCGCATCCGCGCGCTGGAGCGCGAACGCGCGCGCAGCCACGCATTCGAAACCCTGCTGCACGAATTCCCGCTGCCGGCGGTGCTGGTGGACGGCGACCTGGTGCCGGGCTGGATGTCGCTGGAAGCCAGCCGCCTGTGCCGTCGCTGGAGCGGGGATGCCGAAGCGGACGGACGGCTCCCGCGCGCGATTGAAACGCCTTTGCGCCAGTGGCTGGAAAGCGGCGCCGTGCTGCCTCAGGCGCCGGGCAACAGGACGACGCTGACACTGCAGCATCCACAGCGCCCGGACCTGCGCCTGCGGCTGGAAATCAGCTCGGCGCCGGGCCATTCCGCCCGTTCCGCCCAGCACCTGCTGATCCTGGCCGCCGACGGCCCCGCGATGGCGGCGGTCGACACCACCTCGCCGCGGGTCCTGCCGCTGCTCAAATCGCTGTCGCCGAGTGAACGCAAGGTGGCGGCGCTGGTCGCCGCCGGGCTCCGCAACGGGGACATCGCGCAGCAGCTGTGCCGCTCGCGCAAGACCATCGAAAGCCAGGTCAGCTCGATTTTCCGCAAGCTCGATGTCGCCAACCGCACCCAGTTGGCGCGGCTGCTCGGCTGAACCGCCTCAGCGCGCGGGCGCCTGCGCCGCCTGCAGCGCCCCGGCCCGGCGCAACGCCTGCAGCACCGGCGCCAGCGGCAGCGCGGCGGCGTTGCCGCGGTGCCCGCGCACGCTGGTGGCACGGAACAGCGAGTTCACGATCGCTTCCTCGGTCGCTTCGGCTGTTGCATGGAACAGCGGCGTGATCGCTTCGCCGGCAACGCTGCGCGCCGGCTGCACGGCGGCCTCCGGATCGCGCCGGTTTTCCTTCGCGGTGGAAAAGGAGATGACGTAGTCGCCGGACCCGTTCGACATCACCGAGCCGGTGCGGGCCAGGCCCACCAGCGCACGCCGGGCCAGCCGCTGCAGGCCGGCGGCGTCCAGCGGCGCATCGGTGGCCACCACGATCATGATGCTGCCATCGCCGGTGCTCGGCGGCGGCGCCTTGAGGCTTTGCGCCTGCGCTGCCGGATCCGGCAGCTGCTTCCATACCGGTACGCCGGCAATGGTGAGGTCGCCACCGAAATTGCTCTGCACCAGCACCCCGACCGTGTAGCCGCCGTCCGCCTGTGCAAGCCTGCGCGAACTGGTGCCGATGCCGCCCTTCCAGCCGAACGCCACCGTGCCGGCACCGGCCCCGATGCTTCCTTCGGCGACCGCGCCGTGCGACAGCGAGGTCAGCGCCTGCTCGACCAGCGCGGGTGTCAACGGCCGCGCGCGGATGTCGCTGAGGTAACCATCGTTGGTTTCGCCGACCACCGGGTTGATCGAGCGCACGTTTTCCATCCCGGGCCGGCGCAGCAGCCAGTCCGCCGCGGCGTCGGCGACCTTCCACGTGCCCAGGGTGCCGGTCAGCAGGATCGGCGTTTCCAGCTCGCCGAGTTCCTGGACCTGGGTGATTCCGACCAGCTTGCCGAAGCCGTTGCCGACCACGATCGCCGCCGGTACCCGCTGGCGGAACAGGTTGCCGGTGTGCGGCACGATCGCGGTGACGCCCGTGTGCAGGCGCGTGCCCTCGGCCAGCGTGGCATGGCCAACGCCAACGCCGTCCACGTCGGTGATCGCGTTATGCGGGCCCGGCGCCATGCTGCCGATGACCACGCCGGCGGCACGCGCGCGGGGGCGCTGCTCGCCGGCAGCGACAGGCTGCATGGCGGCAGCCAGCGACAGCAACAGCAGGACAGGGAGTCCGGGTTTCATCGATGCATCGCCTCCAGTCGGAACAACGCGGAACCGCCGGGCGGGTCGCCGCGCAGGACGGGCGGCACCATGGACACGCCGTCCCCGGATGCTGCCCGCTGCGCCGCGACGGCGCATCGGGGGAAACCCTGCATTCCTCCGGTCGGTGCCGTCTCGGCGCGCGCTCTGCGCGGCCGGGCACCGGTCTGGTGGATCAGAACGGGATATCGTCGTCGAACGGCACGTCATCGAAGGCCGGCTTGGAAGGCGCCTGCGCGGGCTCGCGGCGCTGGGCCGGCGCGCTGCGCTGCGGGCGATCACCGCCGTAGCCACCACCGCTGCCACCGCCACGCTGGTAACCGCCGCCTTCGCCGCCGCCACGCGGCTGGTAACCACCGCCACCCTCGCCGCCACCGCGCTGGCCTTCGCCGCCGCCGATCATCTGCATCTCGTCGGCGACGATGTCGGTGGTGTAGTGCTTGACCCCGTCCTTTTCGTAGGAGCCGTATTCGAGGCGACCTTCGATGTAGACCTGGCGACCCTTCTTCAGGTACTCACCGGCAATCTCGCCGAGCTTGCCGAACAGCTTGACGCGGTGCCATTCGGTCTTTTCCTGCTGGTTGCCGTCGCGGTCCTTGCGCACGCTGGTGGTCGCCACGGACAGCGTGGTGATCGCCATCCCGCCCTGCGTGTACTTCACGTCGGGGTCGTTGCCCAGGTTGCCGACCAGGATCACTTTATTCACGCCGCGCGCCATGTGCTGCCTCACTCTGGATTTCGCTCGTCCGGGACTGGACGATGGCATCGGAGTATAGCCGGCGCCAGCCGGCCGACGCCGCGCCGCGGGGTCGGGAAACCACCCTACCGCTTATACTTCGGCATTCCCCGCCGATGCCGCCCATGACCGCTCCCGACCTCGCGCATGCCGCGCCCGACCTCAAGGCGATCCAGGCCCTGGCCGCGCCCGACATGACCGCGATGGACGCGCTGATCCGCCACCGGCTGGCCTCGGACGTGGTGCTGGTCAACCAGATCGCCGAGTACATCGTCGGCGCCGGCGGCAAGCGGCTGCGACCGATGCTGCTGTTGCTGGCGGCGGGCGCGCTGGGCCACCGCGGCCCCGATGCGCACCAGCTGGCGGCGGTGGTGGAGTTCATCCACACCTCCACCCTGCTGCACGACGACGTGGTCGATGAATCCGACCTGCGCCGCGGCCGCAAGACCGCGAACGCGGTCTGGGGCAACGCGGCCAGCGTGCTCGTCGGCGACTTCCTGTATTCGCGCAGCTTCCAGCTGATGGTGGAACTGGAGCGGATGGACGTGCAGAAGATCCTTGCCGACACCACGAACATGATCGCCGAGGGCGAGGTGCTGCAATTGCTGCACGTGCGCAACCCGGACACCGACGAAGCCGCCTACCTGCGGGTGATCGAGCGCAAGACCGCGATCCTTTTCGCCGCCGCCACCCGTCTGGGCGCGCTGCTGGCCGGCGCCGACGCCGCCACCCAGCAGGCCCTGCACGACTACGGCCTGCGCCTGGGCTACGCCTTCCAGATCGCCGACGACGTGCTGGACTACGCCTCCGACGCCGCCACCCTGGGCAAGAACCTCGGCGACGACCTGGCCGAAGGCAAGATGACCCTGCCGCTGATCCACGCGATGGGGCACAGCGACGACGGCGTGCGCGCCGAGCTGCGGCGGATCGTGGAAGAAGGCGATCTGGACGGACTGGCCACGGTGCAGGCGGCGATCGCCCGCTGCGGCAGCCTTGACTACAGCCGCGCGCGGGCCATGGCTTACGCCGAAGCGGCTGATGCCGCGCTGGCGGCGCTGCACGGCAATACCTATCTGGATGCGCTGCGCGGACTGGCCCGCTATTCGGTCAGCCGCGACCACTGAGCCGGCCGCGGCGCCGGGCGCGCAGAAGCGACGCGCTACTGCGAAAACCGCTCGCGGAAGAAGTCCGCCATCATCCTGTAGGCGCGCTTCGCCGCGCGCTCGTCGTAGCGACAGTTGCTGGCGGGATCGCTGCCGGCCGAAGGCTCGGCGAAGCAGTGCACAGCGCCGCTGAAGTCGACGAACTGCCAGTCCGCGCCGGCGCCGTCCATCTCCTGCTCGAAGGCGACGATGTCGCTGTCGGGAACTGCCTTGTCGTCTGCGCCATTGAGCACCAGCACCGGCGTCTTCACCACCGCGGCGGTGGCCGACTTCGCACCTGGCGCCAGCCCGCCGTGCAGGCTGACCACGCCGGCGAGATCCGCGCCGTTGCGCGCCAGCTCCAGCACGGTTGAACCGCCGAAGCAGAAGCCGAACGCGCCGATCCTCGCCGCATCCAGCGGCGTGCTGCCGGCCTGGCCCTTCAGCGTGGCCACCGCGGCGTCGATGCGCGCGCGAAGCGCGGCCCGATCATCTCCGCGCAGGCCGCCGGCCAGCTTGCCTGCCTCGCCCGCGTTGGCAGGCTGGCGGCCCTTGCCATACACATCCGCCACCAGCACCACGTAATCGGCCCCAGCCACCGCCTTGGCACGCGTCACCGCGTCGTCGGTGACGCCCATCCAGTTCGGCACCATCACCAATCCCGGCCGCTTCGCCGCCGAGGCATCGTCGTAGACCACGTAGCCGCTGAAGCGGTCCTTGCCGACCATCCATTCCACCGGCTTGGCCTGCATGGCCGCGAACGCGGGCAAGGCGGCAAACGAAAGCGCGAGGGCAAGCAGCGAACGACGCATGGCGAGGCTCCGGAGGGATGACTGGCTTACGCTACCCGAATCCGGTTCAACCACCGTGAAATTTTTGCCTGGCCCGTCGGGGCTGGATCTGCGAGGCACACGCCGACCAACCGCCTTAGCGGGCACGCCCGTAAAGGCTCAGGCGATCCCCATGCCCTGGATGCCGGAAATCGCGTCCGGATCGAAGCCGGCCAGCCGCGCGAAGTGGCGACCGCGTTCGACGTAATTGCGGTACGGCCCGAAGCTCGGCGCACCGGGCGAGAGCAGCACCACGCCGCCGTCGGGCAGGGCCGAGCGCGCCTTGTCCATCGCATCGGCCAGATCGCCCGCGGCCTCCAGCACGAAACCGGCCTGCGCCGCCACCGGCATCAGCAGCGCGTGGATGCGCGGCCCGTTCTGGCCCATGGTGATGACCGCACGCGGCGCGTGTTCACGCATGGCATCGGCAAATTCGTCCCACGGCAGGCCGCGATCGTGGCCACCGACCAGCACCGCGACGTCGCGGCCGGCATACAGGTCGAGCGCCGCCTGGGTGGCCATCGGCGTGGTGCTGATGGAATCGTTGACGTAGAGGACGCCGTCTCTTTCGCCCAGCGGCTGCAGGCGGTTGGGCAGTGGCTGGAAGCTGGCGGCGCGCGCAGCCAGTGCCGCCGCGTCGAGTCCGAACGCTTCCAGCGCGGTCAGCACCGCGCACAGATTGCTGCGGTTGTGCCGACCGGGCAGCGGCAGCGCGGCGGTGTCCATGATGAACGCGTCGCCGCGATACAGCGCGTCCTCGCGCAGATGCCAGCCTCGTCCATCGCCGTACCAGTGTATGTCGCTGTCAGGCAGCTGCAACTTCGCCAGCAGCGGGTCGGCGGCGTTGAGCACGGCGATGCGCGGCTTTGCCTGCGTCACCAGCGCCAGCTTGTCGGCGATGTAGCGCGCCTCGCTGCCGTGCCAGTCCAGGTGCTCCGGGTGCAGGTTGGTGACGATGGCGATGCGCGGGCGTGCGCCGGAAGCGGCAACATCGTCGGTCTGGTAGCTGGACAGCTCGATGGCCCAGGCATCGGCATGGCCGTCCAGCAATTCCAGCAGCGGCACGCCGATGTTGCCGCACAGGGCGGTGCGCAGCCCCGCTGCACGCAGCAGGTGCGCCAGCAGCGAGGACGTGGTGCTCTTGCCCTTGGTGCCGGTCACGCAGATGGCATTGGCCACCTCGCCCGCTGCATCGGCGCGCTCGGCGAACCACAGCGCGGTGCCGCCGATGAAGCGGGTGCCCTGTTGCGCAGCATACGCGGCTTCGGGCTTGTACGGGCTGATGCCGGGGGACTTCACCACCACGTCGAACGTGGCCAGGCGCTCGCCGGTGGCGGCGTGTTCGATGGACAGCAGCGGATCGCCCAGCGCCGCCACTTCCGCTGCCTCGGCCTCGCTGCAGAACAGCGTCATGGCCTGCTGCGGCAGGCGCGCGCGCAACGCCGCACGGGCAGCGCGGCCTTCATGGCCCCAGCCCCACAGCGCCACGCGGCGGCCGGACAGGTCGGCGATGCGCAGCCGCTCAGGCAGCGAAGCGGGCACGCAGGCGCTCCCACAGCGCGGCGGGGATGCGGTGCTCCGCGTCCAGCGCAAGCAGCGGCTCGATGGCCAGCGCGGCCGCGTCCAGCTGCGGCGCGATCTGGCGGGCGAAGCGCTGCACCACCGCGTCCTCGCGCCAGTCCGGGCGCTGCGCCAGCGCGGCCATCGCCGCGCGCGACTCGCGGCCCTCGCCCACGCATTCGAACGGCTTGTGGTCGCCGTATTCCAGCAGCGCGTCGAAGCCCGGGATCTGCGCCGGATCGTCCAGCAGGTTGCGGCCGACGATGCCGACCAGCCGCAGCTTGGGCATGAACGGCGCCAGCGCCAGGAACACGAAATGGCACTTCGGGCAGACCCCGCACCAGCGGCTGGTGGGGCGCTCGCCGAGGATGTGGAAGTTGCGGTTGCAGCTGGAGAAATGCGCGTCGTAGCGGTCCGTCCTGGCGAACTGCCGCGCCACCGCCAGCTCCGACAACGGCCGCAGCAGCGAGTAGTAGTGCAGGTCGGCGGCGACATGCGACTGCAGGTAATCACCGAACGCGGACTCGAACGCCCAGCCCTTGGACCACTGGTGGTTGACCTCGCCGGTGCCGGGGATCTGCGAGCCGTAGCTGGCCGAGCGCTCGTTGGAGAACACCACCTGGTCGACGCCCAGCAGCACCGCGGCGAAGGCCATGATCGCCGAGTTCACCGCGGTCACCGGGATGTGGCCGTTCCACGCGCCCTGGCGGTTGAATTCGAACAGCTGCGGCGCCAGCTGGCGGCCGATGTTGAGCGTGGGCAGGCCGGTGTGCGCGGCGCAGGCGGCGATCAGCTGCGAACCGCCGATCCAGGTCACCGTCTGGGCGACGCCCTCGGCGCGCAGCGCCTCGATGCTTACCAGCGAATCCTTGCCGCCGCCAATGGCGACCAGCGCGTGCTCGCGCAGGCCGAGCCCGGGTGCGGGCAGCGAGGGCGCGGCGTCAGCCGGAAAGCGGATCCTGCCGCGCAGGTCCAGCCCGTTGCGGTAGGCGAATTCGCCCAGCCCGTTGCGGTAGACAGTCTGCAGCAACGCGGCGGTGTCGGCATCGATGGCGTAATCGTCGAGGCGGATCTCGCCCGGCACCGCCGCCTTGTAGTAGCTCACGCCGGCGATCAGGTGCAGCAGGCGCAACGCGCGCTCCGCGGCGGTGGCGCGGGCATCGTCCAACACGAACGGCGCGCCCGGCACGGTGACCGTCTCGATCAGTTCCGGGCCGTCATCGAAGGCGTACACCAACTGCGCCACGCCGGTCTGCGCATCGAAGGCGCAGCGGACGAAGCGGAACGTGCGGATGGTGTCGCGGTTGAAAATCCAGTCGGTCATGGTTGCTCGATAGCGTTGCTGCGCGGTTCAACCGCGTCCGGAAGGACGGCTTCCGCCGGCAGCGCCCGCAGATTGTAGGCGCTGGCCATGCTGAAGCCGTAGGCGCCGGCGTCGGCGATCAGCATGACGTCGTCCGGCGCGGTGGCGGCGGGCAGCTTGACCCGGTGGCCGAACACGTCGCTGGACTCGCAGATCGGCCCGACCACGTCGAAATCGCGCTGCGCGCCATCGTCCAGCCGCGACAGGTTGTGGATGTCGTGCCACGCGTCGTAGAGCGCCGGGCGGATCAGCGCGTTCATGCCGGCGTCCAGCCCGACCCGCAGCACCTCGTCCTTCTCCACCACCTGCGTCGCGCGCGCCAGCAGCACGCCGGCTTCGGCCACCAGGAAGCGGCCGGGCTCGATCGCCAGCTGGAAGGCCGGATGCACCGCCTTGATCGCGGCCAGTCCCGCCGCCCAGGTGGGAAGGTCGAACGGCTCGTCGTCGTCGGTATAGGGAATCGGCAGGCCGCCGCCGATGTCCAGCACCTCCACGCTACCGATGCGGCGCGCGAAGCCGGCCAGTTCGTCCACCACTTCCTGCCAGTGGCCGATGGTCTCGATGCCGCTACCCAGGTGCGCGTGCAGTCCGGTGATGCGCACGTCCAGCGCGCGCGCCAGGTCCACGAATTCGTCCACCCGCTGCGCCGACAGCCCGAACTTGGCCTCCTTGCCGCCGGTGTTGACCTTCTCGTGGTGGCCGTCGCCGTGGCCGAGGTCGATCCGCAGCCACAGCGCGCGGCCGCGGAACACCTCCGGCCAGCGCTGCAGCAGCTCGACGTTGTCCACCGTCACCGTGACGCCGCGCGCCAGCGCCGCCTGGTATTCGGCGATGGGCGCGAAGCTGGGGGTGAACAGCACGCGCTGCGGATCGAAACCGGGCAGTGCTTCAAACACGCGCTCGATCTCGCCCAGCGACACGCATTCCAGCCCGAACCCCTCGTCCGCCAGCGTGCGCAGGATCTCCGGGTGCGGGTTGGCCTTGACCGCGAAATAGCGCCGGTCCACCGCCGCGATCGCCTTCAGCTGGGCGGCGCGGGCGCGCACCGTGGGCAGGTGGTAGGCGTAACGCGGCGTACCGGCCTGCGCCAGCTGCAGCAGGGCGTCGCGTTCGGCCGGGGCCTGCCACCACGGCGCAGGGCGCGGGCGGAACGTGCCCTCGATCTCGCGCCAGCGCGGGCCGAACACGGCCTCCTCGTGCACCGGCATCGCGCCTGCATCGATCAGCGCCGCGTGCAGCTTGGGCAGCATGCCGTCGGCGGCGGCCTCGTCCACCACGAAGGTCAGGTTGAGGTCGTTTGACGACTGCGAGATCAGGTGCACGTTCTCGCGCCCGAACATCGCCCACACGTCCTGCAGCTTGTGCAGCAGCGAACGCATGCCGCGCCCGACCAGGGTGATGGCGGCGCAGGGCACGATGATCTTGACCCGGCAGATCGCCGACAGGTCGGCCGACAGCGCGGCGAGCACGTCGGTATTGACCAGGTTCTCGGACGGATCCAGCGACACGGTGACGTTGGTTTCCGCCGAACCGATCAGGTCCACCGACAGCCCGTGCTGCTTGAACAGCGCGAACACGTCGGCGAGGAAGCCGACCTGCTGCCACATGCCGATGCCTTCCATCGACACCAGCACGATGCCGTTGCGGCGGCTGATCGCCTTCACCCCCGGCACCGCCGCGGCGGCGTCGTCGATGCTGGTGCCGGGCAGTTCGGGGCGCTCGGTATCGAGGATGGCCATCGGCACGCCGGCGTTGCGGCAGGGCCGCAGCGAGCGCGGGTGCAGCACCTTGGCGCCGGTGGTGGCGATCTCCTGCGCTTCGTAATAGTCCAGCCGGGTCAGCAGGCGCGCGTCCGGCACCTCGCGCGGATTGGCGCTGAACATGCCGGGCACGTCGGTCCAGATCTCCACCCGGCGGGCGCCGAGCAGCGCGCCGAAATAGGCGGCCGAGGTATCCGAACCGCCGCGCCCGAGGATCGCGGTGCCGCCGTCCTGGTGGCGGGAGATGAAGCCCTGGGTGATCAGCAGGCGGGTGGGCTGCGAGGCGAAATGCACGCGCCAGTCGGCGCTGCCCTGCCAGCGGCAGTTCACCGACAGCCGCTGCGACCATGCGCTCTGGTTGGGCTGCGGCGGCAGCGCATCGAGCCAGTCGCGCGCATCCATCCAGCCGATGTCCAGACCCTGCGCGCGCAGGTAGGCCGCACCGATGGTGGACGAGAGCAACTCGCCCTGCCCCAGCACCTCGGCCTGCCAGTCCAGGGTGCGCGCGGGCGCGCGCGGATCGGCCAGCAGGGCGTGCAGCGCGGCCAGCCGTTCGCCCAGCACCGCGCCTGCATCGAGGTCCAGACCGGCGACGAACTCGCGGTGGCGCGCGTCGAGTTTGGCGATGCGTTCCGCGCTGTCCGCGGCGCCATCGGCAATCGCGGTCAGTTCGTTGGTGACGCCGGACAGTGCCGACACCACCACCAGCACCCGCGCGTCGAAGTCGCGCGCGCGCGCCGCCGCCAGCTTCCCGATATTGTCCCAGCGCGTGCGTTTCGAGACCGAGGTGCCCCCGAACTTGAGGACAAGCCAGCAGTCGTTGGACGCGGGAAAGGAAGGGGACATGGGTCCTGGTCGGGAAATTGGGGGAAAGATGCCGCTCGCGCGGGCCTGCGGCATTCTAGCGGCCTCTTCCGCCACCTTGACGCATCGCAACATGGCACGTCGTTATATGCAGCTGGACGTTTTCGCCGCCCGCCCCGGCCAGGGCAATCCGCTGGGCGTGGTGCTGGACGCGCAGGACCTGGACGGTACGTCGATGCAAGCGCTGGCCGCCTGGCTGAACCTGTCGGAGACGGTGTTCTTCCTGCCGCCCGATAGCGGCGCCGACTACCGCATCCGCATCTTCACCCCCGGCAGCGAACTGCCGTTCGCCGGCCACCCCAGCGTGGGCGCGGCGTGGGCGGCGGCGCAGCTGGGCTTGGCGCAGCCACGCGCGGGCGCGCTGGTGCAGCAGTGCGGCGCCGGGCTGCTCCCGGTGCGGATCGAAGCGGAAGGCGCGCGCCTGCTGCCGTCCGTGCGCAGTCCGCGTGCGCGCGAGCTGGCGCGTCACGAAGGACCACTGCCGGCCGGGCTGGAGGCGCTGGCCGCTCCGGGCATCGCCGCCGCGCTGTGGGACAACGGCCCGCGCTGGTGGCTGGTGGAGGCCGCATCGGCCGCCCGGTTGCGCAGCCTGCGCCCGGACTTCGCCGGGATCGCCGCATGGAGCAACGCCACCGCGTCCACTGGCGTGGCGGTGTTTGCCTTCGAGGACGGCGCCGACCACCAGCTGGCGGTGCGCGCGTTCTGCCCCGGCGATGCCGTGAACGTGCCGGAAGATCCGGTCACCGGCAGCGCCAATGCCGCGATCGCCGCCTGCCTGCACCGGCAGGGCCGGTTGCCGGGCGATGGCCACAGCTACGTCGCCAGCCAGGGCCGCGAACTCGGCCGCGATGGCCGGGTGGCGGTGCGCGTGGACGCCGAGGGCGACGTCTGGATCGGCGGCCAGGTGCAGCAGGTGATCGCCGGCACGCTGGACTGGTAACCTGCGCGGCCCCTCCGACGGCCTTCCCCCATGCCGCGCCGCTACGTGCAACTCGATGTGTTCGCCTCCCGTCCTGGCGACGGCAATCCGCTGGCCGTGGTGCTGGAGGCGCAGGGACTGGACGACGCCACCATGCAGGCGATCGCGCGCTGGACGCGACTGCCGGAAACCACCTTCGTGTTCCCGCCCACCACGCCGGAAGCGACCCACGCCATCCGCATCTTCAGCCCGCGCCGCGAGGTGCCATTCGCCGGCCATCCCAGCGTCGGTACCGCGTATGCGCTGCTGGATGCGGGACTGGTGACGCCACGTGACGGACTGCTGGTGCAACAGGGCATCGCCGGCAACCTGCCGCTGCGGGTGCATGGCGAGGGCGCCGCACGCACGGTGGCGGTGCGCACGCCGCGCGCCCGCGTGCAGGAAATCGCCGCGGCCGACGACACCCGCCTGGCCGCCGCACTTGCCGGCCTGCAGCTGGGCGCGCTGCCGCCGGTGCAGATGGACGGCGGTCGCCGCTGGTGGCTGGTGGAACTGGCCAGCGAAGCGCACCTGCGCAGCGCCGAACCCGACTGGGACGCCATCGCCGCGCTGGCCGAGGCCAGCGACAGCATGGGCCTGTTCGTCTATGCACGCAGCACGGATCCGGTCTACTACTACGCCGTGCGCGCCTTCGTCGGCGCACCGGCGCGCTTCGAGGACGCCGCATCCGGCGCCGCCAACGCCACCCTTGCGGCATGGTTGGCCGAACGCGATGCCCTGCCCTCCAGCGGCGGCTTCTACCGCATCAGCCAAGGCCGCGAAGTGGGCCATGACGCCATCATCGAACTCACCGTCGATGCCGACGGCGAAGTCTGGTCCGGTGGCCGCGCGGCGACGGTGGTGACGGGCGTGCTGGAGTGGCCGGAGGCCTGACCTTCCGGCGGGTGGGCGGTGCGGGGCGGCCGTCGTCCTGCGGGGGCGTGTGAGATTTTCCGCGCTGGCACGAATCATGGAATCGAGAGGCGCGAAGGCCGCGCCGGGGTTTCCATGACTACACTCACCTCCATTGCCGCCATGAACACGCCCGACGCCCGAGCCGCCTTCGGCACGCTGTTGCAGCAACACGCCGGGATCGTGTTCAAGATCGCCCGCAGCTATGCGCGCGGCGCCGAGGACCGCGCCGACCTTGCGCAGGAAATCGCCGCCCAGCTCTGGCACGCCTGGCCGAAGTACGACCCGGCGCGCAGCTTCAGCACCTGGATGTACCGGATCGCGCTGAACGTGGCGATCGGCCATCTGCGCCAGCAGGAGCTGCGGCGCCGGCACGACGCCGTGCCGCTGGACGACGCCCTGCACGACGTGGCGGATGCGAATGCCCCAGACCCGGAACAGGCACAGCACCTGCGCCTGCTGCAGGGTTTCATCGCCCGCCAGCCGCCGCTGGACCGCGCCCTGCTGCTGCTCTACCTCGACGATCGCCCGCAGCGCGAGATCGCGGAGATCCTCGGGATCAGCGAAAGCAATGTCTCCACCAAGATCGGGCGGCTGAAACAGCGCATCCGCGACGCTTTCTGAGCAACGACCATGCACACGACGATGGACACCGCCATGGAACTCGACGACTTCAAATCCGCCTGGCAGGCGCTGGACGCACGACTGACCCGCCAGGACCGCCTGCAGCTGGAACTGCTGCGCGAACACCGGCTGCACCAGGCCCGCCGCAATCTGCGCCCTCTGCATATCGGCCTGTTGTTCCAGGCGCTGCTCGGCATCGGGCTGGTGGTGCTGGGCGTGGCCTGCTGGAAGCGCAACCTCGATATCCCCGGCCTGCTGGCGGCGGGCATCGCCCTGCACGCCTTCGGCGTCCTCAACATCGCCTTTGCCGGCATCCTCACCGGGTTGGCCGCGGGCATTGACCTGGCCGCGCCGGTGCTGGCCATCCAGAAGCGCCTGCGCCTGCTGCTGCGGCTGCAGACGCTGAACTCGAACCTGTGCGGCGCGCCGTGGTGGATCCTGTGGGTGGTGGTGGTGATCGGCTTCACCGGTTTGGCGCCGACACCGCCCGCCACGACCACCCCGGCCTGGATCTGGATCAGCCTGGCCCTGGGCGTGGTCGGCACGCTGGTGACCTGGGCGTGGGCGGCACGCGCCGCGGGCAGGCCCGACAGCCTGCATGCACGCATCGACGACGGCACCGGTGGCATCCGCCGCACCCTGCACCTGCTCGACGACCTCGAGCGCTTCGAGCGCGACTGAGTTTCGGACGGACGCAACATCGCCCGCAAACGAAACCGGCCGCAATCGCGGCCGGTTTCATGCGTGGTACCGCTCCCGGCTTACTGCGCCTTGACCGGCGCCAGCCGCAGGTCCTGGAAGTCGAAGCTGAAGTCGGTCAGCGGCGACACCGGCTCCATCCGCAGCTCGCGGATGTTGCCGTCCGGATCCAACGAGAAGTTGACGAAGGCGTCGGCGTTCAGGCTGCGGTCGCGCCAGCGCACGATGAAGCTGTCGTGCTGCCAGTGCTCGATGTCGCCCAGCAGCTCGGCGGTCTTGCTGAACTGCATCTCCAGCCCGTTCTTGCCCTGCCGGATGACGACATCGCCGTACCACGGATCACGGTAGGTACCGGCGTATTTCGCCAGCGGCAGCGAGGGCTTGCTGGCGGCGTCGCGCGCGGCGACGTGCTTCTGCCAGTCCTCGTCGGCATTGCCCTGCGCCCTGGCGAACGCGGCGGCATAACCCTTGAGCCAGTCGTTGCCGCTCTTGCCCAGCATCATGTCCATCGCTTCGTAGGTGATCGCGTTGAAGGCCACGCCCGCCTCCGCACTGGTCAGTACCACCACGCCGATCTTCTCGTTCGGCAGCAGGGTCAGGCGCGATACCTGGCCCGGCCAGCCGCCGGTGTGCCAGACCAGTTTGTGGCCGGCGTAGTCGGATACCTGCCAGCCCTGCGCATAGCCCATCGCGTTGGGGGTGGCCACGGCCAGCTCGGGGATGGACGGCTTGCCGACCGGGATCGGCGTCAGCACCGTCCACATCTCGCGCTGGCGCTGCTCCGCGAACAGGCGCTTGGCCTTTTCGCCCTCACCCGAAATCACGCCGCCGGCAAGCTGGACGTTCATCCACTTGGCGATGTCATGCACGCTGGAATAGATGCCACCGGCACCGGAGACGTTGCGCCAGCTGGTCACGCCGACCGGCCGCAGGTCCTTGAAGTCGAACTTGGCGTGGCCGGTGGCGACGTTGTCGCCGGGCTTGAGCCCATCGCTGTTGTAGCGCGTCTCCTTCATGCCCAGCGGTTCGAAGATGCGGGTTTCCAGGAACTTCTGGAACGACATGCCGGATGCGGCTTCCACCACCAACCCGGCGACGCCGAACAGGATGTTGTCGTAGGCGTACTGCTCGCGGAAGCCGCCGGTCAGCGGCACGTCCTTCAGGCGTTCCGCCACCTCGCGCGTGGTGTAGGTGGTGGTCGGCCAGTACAGCAGGTCGCCCGCGCCCAGACTGAGGCCGCTGCGGTGCGCCAGCAGGTCGCGGATGCGCATTTCACGTGTCACGTAGGCATCGCTCATGCGGAACCACGGCAGGTGGTCGATGACCCGGTCGGTGGTCTTCAGCTTGCCCTCGTCCTGCAACATGTTCAGCGCCGCGGCGGTAAACGCCTTGGTGTTGGACGCGATGGCGAACATGGTGTGTTCGTCCACCTTCGCCGGCTTGCCCAGCTCGCGCACGCCATAGCCGCGCGCCATCACCACCTCCCCGTCCTTGACGATGGCCACTGCCACGCCGGGCACATCGAACTGCTTCTGCACCGCTTCGACGTAGGCATCGAAGCGGGCCAGCCGCGCCGCATCCGGCAGCGGCGCAGCCAGCGGCGCGCGGGTGTCGTCGATCAGGAACGGCCGCGATACGGTCCGCTCGGCCTGCTGCGCCGACACCGGCGCGGCGGTGGCAAGGGTCAGGGCCAGGGCGACGGCCAGCGGGGCGATGCGCATGACGGGGCTTCCTCGGGGATCGAAAGCACCGAGTATGCCGGCGCCGTTGCCCCGGCGCGATCCGCCATCGGTCATGCGCGCTATGCTGCGGCGATGGACATGTTCGATGACGGCGTCGCCGCGATCGACGGCATCCGGGTCGGCATCGGCGGCTGGACCTTCGCGCCGTGGCGGGCCAATTTCTACCCGCAGGGCCTGGTGCAGCGGCGCGAGCTGGAGTACGCCAGCCGCCAGCTCAGCTGCATCGAGATCAACGGCACCTACTACGGCACGCAGAAGCCGGCGACCTATGCGAAATGGCGCGATGAAACGCCGCCCGGCTTCATGTTCTCCGCCAAGGCGCCGAAGCGGATCATGCAGGCGCGCGCGCTGGAGAAGACCGGACCGCAGATCGAGGACTTCGTCGGCGGCATCGCCGAGCTCGGCGACAGGCTGGGTCCGCTGGTCTGGCAGTTCGATGCCGGCACCCGGCTGGAGGCCGGGGCGTTCGAAGCGTTCTGCGCGCTGTTGCCGAACAGCGTCGGCAACCGTCGCCTGCGGCACGTGCTGGACGTGCGCGATCCGGGCTTCGTCGATGCCGGACTGGTGGCGCTGGCGCGCAGGCACGGCTTTGCCACCGTGTTCACCGATTCGCCCGAACATCCCTCGTTCGCGGACCTGTCCGCCGACTTCGTCTACGCCCGCCTGATGCGCTCGCAAAGCGCCATCGCCAGCGGCTACAGCCCGCAGGCGCTGGCGCAATGGGCGCAGCGCGCGCGCCTGTGGGCGGCAGGTGGCGAGCCCGCGGACCTGCCGCGGCTATCGGCCGACCCGCCGCCGCCCGCGAGCGCGCGCGACGTCTTCATCCTGTTCATCAGCGCCGCCAAGGAGCGCAACCCGGCGGCCGCGATGGCCATGATCGGGCTGCTGGGCGGCCGGCGCGGGTAAGCGCAAGCGGGTCGTTGCCCGCGATAATGCGCGGATGCGAAATCCCGACACCACCCGCGCGCTCTGGCAGATCCACTTCTGCGTGCTGCTGTGGGGCTTCACCGCCATCCTCGGAAAACTCATTTCGCTGCCGGCGCTGCCGCTGGTGTGGTGGCGGATGCTGATCGTGGTGGCGGCACTGGCGCTGCTGCCCAAGGTCTGGCGCGGACTGCGCGCGATGCCGGCGCGCACGCGCCTGGCCTATGCCGGCATCGGCGCGCTGGTGGCGCTGCACTGGCTGACCTTCTACGGCGCGATCAAGCTGGCCAACGCCTCGGTGGCCGCCACCTGTATCGCGTTCGCCACCCCGATGACCGCGCTGATCGAGCCGTTGCTCACCCGGCAGAAGTTCCAGCCGCGCGACCTGCTGCTGGGGTTGGCCTCGCTGCCGGGCATCTGGCTGGTGGTGGGCGGCGTGCCCGCCGGCATGCATGCCGGGATCGTGGCCGGCGTGGCCTCTGCCGCACTGGTGGCGCTGTTCGGCACCCTCAACAAGCGCATGGTCGACGGCGGCGATCCGCTCACCGTCACCGCGCTGGAACTGGGCGCCGGCACCCTGATGCTGACCATGCTGGCACCGTTGATGCCATTGCTGGTGCCCGCCTTCGCCGGCCCGCTGCTGGTGCTGCCCTCCACCACCGACACGCTGTGGCTGGTGCTGCTGGCGCTGGCCTGCACGCTGCTGCCGTTCGCGCTGTGCCTGGTGGCGCTGCGCCACCTGTCCGCCTTCACCGCGCAGCTGTCGGTGAACCTGGAGCCGGTCTATGCCATCGTGCTGGCCGCGATCCTGTTCAACGAACAGCAGGAACTGTCGCCGCGCTTCTACCTCGGCGTCGCCATCATCCTCGGCGTGGTGTTCGCGCAGGGCCTGCTGGCCGGCCGTCGCCAGCCGGCGCATGTCGAACAGGTCGGCGTGAGCGAATCCCACCATCTCGCCGACTGACACCACATCCCAACGCATCGCCACGGAGCTCCACCCATGCAGGCAACCCAGGCCATCGATTTCGAACTGGACCGCGACTACATCGAGCTGAACCAGCTGCTGAAGCTCGCCGGCCTGTGCGATTCCGGCGGCGCCGGCAAGCAGCTGGTGGCCAGCGGCGCGGTGCGGGTCGATGGGCTGCCGGAACAACGCAAGACCGCCAAGATCCGCGCCGGCCAGACCGTGCAGCTGGGCGACGTTCTGATCCACCTGCGCGACGTCAGCTGACACCGCAAACACGAACACACCGGGCACGGCCGCCTCGTTTACCCTTGCCACTGGCAATCGCGGACGACTGGCTATGACCCTGTTGGCACTGGTGATCCTCGCGGCGCTCGCGGTCTGGGCGATGCTGGCCTACAACCGGCTGGTGCGGCTGCGCAACCAGCACCGCACCGCCTGGGCCGACATCGACGTGCAGCTGCAGCGCCGGCACGACCTTGTGCCACAGCTGGTGACCGTGGCGCAGGCCTATGCCGCACACGAGCGCGCCACGCTGGAGGCGGTCACCGAGCTTCGCGCGCAGGCGCAGGCAGCGCACGGCGCGGCCCGGCAAGGCCAGGCCGAAGCGGCGCTGGAGCAGGCGCTGGGCCGGCTGATCGCGCTGCGCGAGGCCTATCCCGATCTCAAGGCGAACCAGAACTTCGCCCAGCTCTCGTCCGCGCTGGTGGAGGTCGAGGAACACCTGCAGTACGCGCGCCGCTTCTACAACGGCGCGGTGCGCGACTACAACGACGCCACCCAGCGATTCCCCGCGCTGCTGGTGGCGCGCAGCTTCGGTTTCGCCGCGGCGGAATTCTTCCAGGCGGAAGGCGACAGCCGCGCCGCGCCGAAGCTGGAGCTGGCATCGTGATCCGCGCGCTGCTGGTGGCCACGTTCGCCCTGCTGACGGCGCTGCCGCTGCAGGCGCGAGCACAGGAACGCATCCTGTCGTACGACAGCACGGTGACGGTGAACGCCGACGGCAGCATGGACGTGGAGGAGCGCATCCGCGTGCGCGCCGAGGGCGAGGCGATCCGCCGAGGCATCTACCGCGACTTCCCCACCCGCTATCGCGACCGCCACGGTAATCGCGTGGTCGTCGACTTCACGGTGAAGGCCGTGCTGCGCGACGGCCGGCCGGAACCGTGGTTCACCGAAAGACAATCCAACGGCGTGCGCCTGAATACCGGCAACGACGACTTCCTGCCGGTGCCGGCGGAATACACCTACACCCTGCGCTACCGGACCAGCCGCCAGCTGGGCTTCTTCGCCGACCACGACGAGCTGTACTGGAACGCGATCGGCACCGGCTGGGCCTTCCCCATCGAGAGCGGCAGCGTGGACGTGCGCCTGCCGCGTACCGTCACCACCAGCGAACTGCGCGCCGAGGGCTATACGGGTGCGCAGGGCGTGCAGGGCCAGGATTTCGTCACTTCGCTGCCTGCACCAGGGCTGGCGCACTGGCAGCTGACCCGCCCGCTGGCACCGCAGGAAGGGCTGACCATCGTGCTGTCCTTTCCCAAGGGCGTGGTCGTGGAGCCCACCACCGCACAGCGCGCATGGTGGCTTCTGCGCGACAACCGCGGCGTGCTGGTGGCGCTGGCCGCGCTGCTGGCCATGCTGGCCTACATGCTGCGCCGCTGGCGGCGGGTCGGCCGCGACCCCGCGCCCGGCATCATCATCGCGCGCTACCAGCCACCGGGCGGCTATTCACCGGCCGCGCTGCGCTTCATCCGCCGGATGGCCAGCGACACCCGCTGCATCACCGCCGACCTGCTGGCGCTGGCGGTGGCCGGCCACCTGCGCATCGAGCGCGAGAAGGGGCTGCTGAAGGACGACTGGACCCTGCATCACCTGCCGGGTGGTGAGGTCGCAGCGCTGGCTGACTCGCCGCGGGCGCTGCTGGCCGGGCTGTTCCGCGAAGGCGACACGCTGGAACTCAAGAACAGCAACCATGCGCTGCTGCAGGCGGCCATCGCGGCGCAGACCAAGGTCATGGAAAAGTCCTACGCCGGGCGCATGTTCCAGCGCAACTACGGCAGCATGGGGGTCGCCTTCGCGATTGGCGCGGTTGGACTGGCGATGGCGGCGGCGGTATCCGGCGGCGGCGGCCTCCTGCTGATCGCGATCATCGGCGCACTGATGCTGGCGGCGGTGATCACCTTCGCTTTCCTGGTGCCGGCACCGACCGCAGAAGGCCGCAAGCTGCTGGACGAAATCGAAGGATTGAAGCTGTATCTCGGCGTGGCCGAACGCGACGAACTGGCGCGCATGCCGGGGCCGGACGCACCGCCACCGCTGGACGCGCAGCGCTACCAGCTGCTGCTGCCCTACGCACTGGCGCTGGACGTGGAAGCGGCGTGGACGGAAAAGTTCACCGCCGCGGTCGGCGCCGCGGCAGCGGAAGCGGCAACCGCCAACATCGGCTGGTACCGGGGCGGCAACCTCACCAGCCTGAACCAGCTCACCAGCAGCCTTGGCAGCAGCCTCGGCTCGCAGATCGCATCGGCATCCTCACCACCGGGCAGTTCCTCCGGCGGCGGCGGCGGCGGCTTCTCCGGCGGCGGCGGCGGCGGCGGGGGGGGCGGCGGTCGCTGAGGTTGGAGCCGTCAATCCCGACCTTCAGCTCGCACGCCAACGCCGATCAGGGGTGGGCCACCACCGTGGCGTCCTCGCCGGCGGCGTGCTCGGCGGCGCCTGGCGCAGCGGTACCGGAATCGCCCCCCGCCGCCACGTCCGCCGGCGCCGGCTCCGCAGGCATCGCCAGCACCGCGCCGTCCAGTTCCGCCATCGGACTTTCGATCGGGCAATGCGGGTCGGGGAAGCCGTAGCGCGTCCGCAGCGCCAGACCACAGGCGTTGATGTCGGCCACGTCCTGGTGGGCCGCGTCGGCCGGCTGCACGCACTGCGCCTCGTAAGCACGACGGAAGCTGTCGCGGCGGCGCAGGAACTCGGTGCCGCAGCGGCGCGCCAGGCGGATGCGGTCGAGGTCGTCCTCCACCGCGTTGGAGCCGGCCAGGCCGAAATCCTCCAGTTCCTGGTCGGTGAGGATGCGCAGAGTGCGGTTGGGCACCGTTGTCATCAGGTCGTAGACCTCGATCGAAGCCCCATTGCGCTCCAGGTAGTTGCGCAGGTCGTCGCTGATCCTGCGCAGCTCCTCGCCCAGCTCCTTGCGCGAGGTGGCGGTGGAACGCAGCCGGATCATCCGGTGGATGCCCACCGGACCGACGATCACGCGCATGTCGCCCGCCGCCAGCAACAGGACGCAGGCGCTGTGGCAGACCGAATCGGCGCGCACCCAGATGGTCCAGTCGTTCTCGCCGATGGCGTCGCCGGCACGCATGGCTGACTCCACGCTGCCACCGCCGGAATCGATGTCGAGAATGCGCTTGCCGATGCCCAGGTCGCCCGCCACCTTGCCCGCGCGCTCGGCCAGCGCAGCGAAGCTGGCGGTCATCCGGCCCTTGTAGCGCAGTCGCAGCAGGCCGGTGGACCGGCAGTCCTGCATGGCGCCGCGCAGGTCGATGTAGGCAAGCGAAAGCACTGGCCGGCCGTCGCCCTGACGGTAGTCGGCGCCGCAGTCAACCCAGGCATCACCAGCCTCCAGCCGTACCGGCGACCAGTCGATCTCCGCCTGCGGCTTGCGTTGCACGGCCGGCGCCGGCGCCTCCATCGCCTCGGTGCTGGCGCTGGTCTGGACGTCGGGAGCGCGGCTGCAGGCAGTGGCCAGCAGCAGGAAAACCAAGATCAGGGTCCGGTAGAACGGCATCGGCACGGTCAGGCGGGGGATGGCCCCAGTCTAGTGCGGGGTCTGTGGAAAGCGTGCAACCGTACATGAACCGGCGGGCCTGCCGCGCGGTGCTCAGCGCGCCATGCACGCCTGCCAGCGTCGCTCCACCCGTTCCGCGAACCAGGCGGTGGTCAGGCGCCGGCTGATCTTGGGGCTGCGCAGCTCGATCTGGGGCAGCCCGGCACGCGGCACCGGCCTGCCGGCGCCCTTGCCATCGGCAATCGCCATCACCCGGCGGTACAGCTCGGTGTGGATGAAACCCTGGTCGCGTTCGCGGCCCAGGTCGCGGCGGATCGCCGCGGCATCCATCCCCAGTGCCGGGGCGATGCGGCGCAGGGCGGCTTCGGTGGCGCCCGGGCGTTCCATCGGCGCCCCCGGCACAAGCAGGTCGCCATCGCGCGCCAGCCTGACCCCGCTGGCGATTGCAGCCGCCTGCTGGAAGGCTGCATTGCGACTGGCGTACCAGCCGGCGTTGAAATCGGCGAAGCGGTAAAGCGGCCGCTCGTAGTCGGCCGGATAGCCCAGCAGATGCTTGATGCCGAAGTACAGCCCGCCGCGGCGGTCGAATACCTCGCGCCGGATGGAACCCGCCGACGTGTAGGGATAGCCGCGCGCATGCCGTTCGGCGAAGTCCACCCGCACCTGCATCGGGCCGCCGGTGCGCACAGGGTTCAATCCGGCCAGCAGGCGACCGCTGCCCAGCGGCAGGCGCGCGATCATCGCTTCGTACATCTCGCTCAGTTCGCGCTCGCTGCGCAGCGCCTGCAGTTGCTGCGCGTAACTGCGGCCGTCCGGACCGCGCAGTGCCAGCGCGGCATCGACCATGAAGCCCGGCACGTGCTTCTCGGCGGCCCGCCGGCGGATCTCGGCTATCGCGATGCCACCCAGCCCCGGCACCGGCGGATCGGCGCGATAGCCGGACTCCTGCTCCACCACCGCCAGCACCGCGCAGAGATTGGAGGAGGTCGGCTCGATCTTCTGGGTGGCGAACGCGGTCTGGATATCACGCGCCCAGCCTTCGCGGTCATGCAGGGTGGCAGGCAGCTTGCGCAGCAGTTCGGCATGCACCTGCTCCGGCGAGCGCTGCGTTCTGCAAGCGGAAAGGCAGGCCAACGTCAGGCACAGGGCCGTCAGGGTGAACCAGCCAGGCGGTCGGGAAATCGGCGTCATGCGGCGCAGTCATTGGAGTCCGGTGAAGGCTAGCAAAGCGGGCCAAGCGATAGCCGCGCCCTCAATCGGCGTCCGCACCGCCATCCCGGTGCGCCGGCATGCGGCTCATCAGCTTGGGAACTGCCGCCACCACCAGCCAGGCCAGCAGGGTGGTCAGCAGCGCCAGCATTTCCTGGCCCATGCCCACCGCCATGCCGATGGCCGCCGTCATCCAGATCCCGGCCGCGGTGGTCAGGCCCTCCACGCGCATGCCGTCACGCAGGATCGCGCCCGCGCCGAGGAAACCGATGCCGGAGACAATGCCCTGCATCACGCGGGTGTTGTCGCCGCCGGAAATCCCGGCCACTTCCGGCGCCAGCACGAACAGGGCCGAGCCCACCGACACCAGGATATGCGTCTTCAGCCCGGCGGCGCGGCCTTTCCGTTCACGCTCCCAGCCGATGATGCCGCCCAGCATGGCGGCGGCCAGCACCCGCACCAGGATCACCGTCATCGTGGCAATGTCCGGCAATGCCAGTTCCGACGCCAGCGTGCGCGCGACTTCGTCCATCTTCCGCCTCCGTCTGTGGCACCTGCAGGGTCGCATCCGCGGCGTCATGCCGGCGTCACCACACCCACGGCCTACGGCGAGCGGCAGCACCGGCGATAATGGGCAATGACCACGCCCGCTACCTTCGCCGACCTCGCCCTTGCGCCCTCCCTGCGCGCCGGCCTCGACGCACTCGACTACACCGCTCTCACGCCCATCCAGGCGCAGGCGTTGCCCGCCATGCTCGAAGGCCGCGATCTGGTCGCGCAGGCGCCCACCGGCAGCGGCAAGACCGCCGCGTTCGGACTGGGCCTCCTGCAACGGATCGACCCCGCGGCCGGCGGCACGCAGGCGCTGGTGCTCTGCCCCACCCGCGAGCTGGCCGACCAGGTGGGCAAGCAACTGCGCAAACTGGCCACCGGCATCGCCAACCTCAAGCTGTCGGTGCTGTGCGGCGGCATCCCGCTTGCGCCGCAGCTGGCGTCGCTGGCGCATGCCCCGCAGGTGGTGGTGGGCACGCCCGGACGGGTGCTGGAACTGGTGCAGAAGGACGCGCTGGACCTGCGCGGAGTGCGCGTGCTGGTGCTGGACGAGGCCGACCGCATGCTGGACATGGGATTCGACGAACCGATCCGCGCGCTGGTCAAGCGCACCCCGAAAACGCGGCAAAGCCTGCTGTTCTCAGCCACCTACCCCGACGCCATCCGCACGCTGGCCACCGCGATGCTGCGCGAGCCGCTGGAAGTCAGCGTCGACGGCGGCGCCCAGCCAGCCACCATCGAAACGCATTTCTTCGAGGCCGAACCCGCCCGCCGCGCGCCGCAGCTGGCCGCGCTGCTGCTGCAGTTCAACCCGGAATCCACCGTGGTGTTCTGCAATATGCGCAAGGACACCGAGGAAGTGGTGGGCTCGCTGGCGCACTACGGCTTCACCGCGCTAGCGCTGCACGGTGACATGGAGCAGCGGGACCGCGAGGAGGTGCTGGTGCGCTTCGCCAACCGCAGCTGCAACGTGCTGGTGGCCAGCGACGTGGCCGCGCGC
Source organism: Thermomonas sp. XSG (assembly GCF_014678725.1). NCBI lineage: Bacteria > Pseudomonadati > Pseudomonadota > Gammaproteobacteria > Lysobacterales > Lysobacteraceae > Thermomonas > Thermomonas sp. XSG. The sequence continues at coordinate 784,258 of NZ_CP061497.1, forward strand.
GGGCTGGACATCGACGACATCGGCGCGGTGGTGAACTTCGAACTGCCCACCGACGCCGACACCTACCTGCACCGCATCGGCCGCACCGGCCGCGCCGGCCGCGATGGGCTGGCACTGAGCCTAGTTGCGCCGGGCGAGCGCAACCGCGCCGCGCTGATCGAGGAACGCCAGGGAAACCCGATCCGCTTCGAACGCATCGCAGCGTTGGAAGGCAAGCCGCGCGGCGTGCCGCAGGCGGCGATGGCGACACTGCGCATCGACGCCGGCCGCACCGACAAGCTGCGCCCCGGCGACATCGTCGGCGCGCTCACCGGCGAGGCGGGACTGGCGAAGGAGGCCGTCGGCAAGATCGACGTCTATCCCACCCGCAGCTACGTGGCGATCGCCCGCGGCCAGGCCGACCGCGCACTGGAGCGCCTGCGCGCCGGCAGGATCAAAGGCCGGCGCTTCCGCATCCACCGGCTGTAGGCCGAGCGGGTGCGGTGCCGTGCCGGCTATGGTGCGCCCGGCACCGGCACGGCATGCCGCGGCAGCGCCAGCGAAATGAGCGCTGCCAGCGCGACGAACACCGCCGAGATCGCCAGGCATGCGCCGAGCCCCGCCTGCTGGAACACCCAGCCGGACAGCACCGTGCCCAGCAGGCGGCCCAGCGCATTGGCCATGTAGTAGAAGCCGACGTCCAACGACACGCCGTCCTCGCTGGCGTAGCTGACGATCAAGTAGCTGTGCAGCGACGAATTGATCGCGAACAGCACGCCGAACACCATCAGCCCGAAAACCAGGACGAGCTCGGCCGGATACTCCCGCGCCAGCAGCCCCGCCATCGTCGCGGGGATGATCGCCAGCAGCGTTGCCCAGCCGAACGCCGCGCGGCCGTCGGGGACTTCGCCACCGCGTCGCCCGGTGACATACGGCGCCAATGACTGCACCAGCCCGTAGCCGATCACCCACGCGGCCAGGAACCCGCCCACCTGCCAGAAATCCCAGCCCAGCGACTGCGCCAGGAACACCGGCAAGGCGACCACGAACCACACGTCGCGTGCGCCGAACAGGAACAGCCGCGCCGCCGACAGCAGGTTGATCGCGCGACTCTTGGACAGCAGGTCGCGGAACCTGGGCGTGTGCTTCGCCTTGCCCAGGTCGCGCTTGAGCAGGGCCAGGCTCGACAACCACACCAGTGCCAGCGAGAAGGCCATGGCGGCAACCGAGGCCTTGAACCCGACCACGCTCAAGAGCGCGCCACCGAGGAAGAACCCGATCCCCTTCAGCGCATTCTTGGAGCCGGTGAGCGCGGCCACCCAGCGGTACAGCGTGCCCTGCCGCTCGCCCGGCACCAGCAGCTTGATGCTGCCCTTGGCGCTCATCTTGTTGAGATCCTTGGCGATGCCGGACAGCGCCTGTGCAGCCATCACCCACGGCACCGCCAGCACCGCCGATGGCACCAGCAGCATCGACAGGGCCACCACCTGCATCGCCAGCCCGAGGTTCATCGTGCGATTGAGCCCGAGGCGTGCGCCCAGCCAGCCGCCGACGAGGTTGGTGATGACGCCGAAGATCTCGTAGAACAGGAACAACATCGCCACCTGCAGCGGCGAATAGCCCAACTGGTGGAAGTGCAGCACCACCAGCATGCGCAGCGCACCGTCGGTCAGGGTGAACGCCCAGTAATTGCCGGTGACCAGCAGGTACTGGCGAACGTCCGGCGACAGGCGCGAAAGCATCGGCTCAGCCCGCCTTGCCGACCAGCCGCACCAGCTCGGCGGTGCGGTTCACGTAGCCCCATTCGTTGTCGTACCAGGCGTAGAGCTTCACCTGGGTGCCGTTGATGACCATCGTGGACAACGCATCGATGATGCTGGAGCGCGGATCGGTCTGGAAATCGATCGACACCAGCGGACGGGTTTCATAGCCCAGCACGCCCTTGAGTTCGCCTTCGGCCGCCGACTGCAACAACTGGTTGACCTCCCCTACCGTGGTCGCACGCTCCACCTCGAACACGCAGTCGGTCAGCGAGGCATTGGTCAGGGGCACGCGCACCGCGTGGCCGTTCAAGCGCCCCTTGAGTCCGGGAAAAATCTCGGCGATGGCGGTGGCCGAACCGGTCGAGGTCGGGATCAGGCTGCTGCCACATGCGCGCGCGCGGCGCAGGTCCTTGTGCGGCGCATCGACGATAACCTGCGTGTTGGTCAGGCTGTGGATGGTGGTCAGGCTGCCGTGGCGGATTCCCAGGCCTTCGTGGATCACCTTGACCACCGGCGCCAGGCAGTTGGTCGTGCACGAGGCCGCGGACACGATGCGATGCTGCGCCGGATCGAAGCGTTGGTGGTTCACGCCCATGACCACGTCCAGCGCACCGGGCGACTTGACCGGCGCGGTCACCACCACGCGCTTCACGCCCTGATCCAGGTACGGCTGCAGCACGTCTGGCTTGCGGAACCTGCCGGACGCCTCGATCACCACGTCGCAGCCGGACCAGTCGGTGGCGGCCAACTCCTTGTTGCGACTGACCGGGATGCGCACGCCATCGACAAGCAACGCATCGCCATCGGCGATCGCCTCGCGCGTCCAACGCCCGTGCACCGAATCGAAATCCAGCAGGTGCGCAAGCGTTGCCGCATCGCCGGCCGGGTCGTTGATGTGGACGAATTGCAGGTCGGGATTGCCCCAGGCCGCACGCAGGGTGAGGCGCCCCATGCGGCCGAAGCCGTTGATGCCAACGCGAATCGCCATGTCCTTGCCCTCATCCATTGCCATGCAACCCGGCGTCATGGGCCAGGATCAGGTCTTCGATCGACTTCGGCGCCAGCACCCGCCCGGTGGAGACGACGACATCATCGATTGCGAGCGCGGGGGTGGACATCACCCCGAGCATCGCGATCTCTGTGAGGTCGGTGACTTTCACGATCTCGGCATCGCGGCCCATGTTGTCGAGGGCACGCCGCGTGTTGTCCGCCAGCATTATGCACTTGGAGCAGCCGGATCCCAGAATCTTGATGCGCATGGCGCCGTCCTCGGTCAGGTGAAAAAGGATGCGGTGGCGTTGAACAGCAGGCCGATCACGACGATGCCGGCAACGACGATGAACAAGAACGTTGCCAGCAGGCGGGCCTTGACCACCCGTTTGAGCATGATCAGCGAGGGCAGCGACAGCGCGGTGACCGCCATCATGAAAGCAAGCACGGTGCCCAGGCCGACGCCCTTTCCGACCAGCGCCTCGGCGATAGGGAGCGTGCCGAAGATGTCCGCGTACACGGGGACGCCCACCAGCACCGCCACCGGCACCGCCCACCACTTGTCCTGCCCCAGCAGCGTGGTGATCACATCCTGCGGGATCCAGTTGTGGATTGCAGCGCCGATGCCTACGCCGATCAGCACGTACAGCCATACCCGGCGCACGATCTCGATGACCTGATCGCGCGCATAGGCTGCACGCTCACGCCAGCTCATTGCCTGCGGCGCCACGTCCACCGCCGGTGCGCGGGTAACGAACGCCTCAATCTCCCCATCCATCCGCAACGCACCGATCAGGGTGCCTCCCGCCACCGCCAGGACAATGCCAACGGCGACATAGGCGATCGCCACCGTCCAGTTGAAGATGCTGGCCAGCAGGATCATCGAAGCCAGATCCACGAGCGGCGAGGAGATCAAAAACGAGAACGTGACCCCCAACGGCAAGCCCGCGCTGGTGAAGCCGATGAACAGCGGGATCGACGAGCAGGAACAAAACGGCGTCACCGTACCCAGCAGGGCGCCCACCGTATTCGCCTTGACCCCGCGCATGCCCCCCAGGATCCGGCGCGTGCGTTCCGGCGGGAAGTGGCTCTGGATCCATGACACCGCGAAGATCAGGACCGCCAGCAGCAGGAAGATCTTGATCGTGTCGTAAATGAAGAAGTGCACCGATCCACCGAGCCGGCTGGAAGGATCCATCCCCGCCCTCCCCAACAGCCATGCCACGAGGTCGGACAGCCATTGCATCCGCAGCAGTTGTTCATTGAGCCAGCGCAGGATTTCCATCAGCGGATGCTCCGGGCTCTTGCAGACGGCGCTGTTGCCTCTGCTTTCCTGCTCGCAACCGGTGCGCACTGCGCACTGTCACCGCCACAGCAGTTGCGGGTGAGGAAAGCGATGAGCTCGGCCATCCGCCGGAAGTCGGCGCTGTAGCGGATGCACCGGCCCAACTGCTCGCCGCGGATCAACCCGGCGGCGCTCAGCTCCTTCAGGTGGAACGACAGGGTGGCCCCGGGCAACGACAGCGCCTCGGCGATATCGCCCGCCATGCGGCCCTCCGGGCCCGCCTCGACCAGCAGACGGAATACCGAAAGGCGGGTGGCCTGCCCCAGCGCCGACAAGGCGAGGGTTGCATCTTTTATTTCCATGTTTCTAGAATATTGGAATTACCGAATCGTAGCAACCCGCCATGACAGAAATGCGACTGTCCGATGTTGCACCGCCAGCCATGGCCGCGCCGGCTCCGGGCGGACGCCGGGCGTGCGCCGCAGCGTCGCCTTCTGCAGCCAGCGAGCGCCTGAACGCGGAGTGCTTTTGCGTGGGCCTGGACGACGACGCCCTGCGCGCTGCGATCGAAGCGGCCAGCCCGCAGCCCGGATTCCTGGCGCTGCTGCAGGAGCGCTGTCCGTACGCGTTTGCCGCGCATCCGGTGTTCGTTTCGGCGCGTCAAAGCGCAAGGATGACGGCGCTGGTCGGCGCGATCGAATCGGTGGTGGCGCTGCCTGCCTATCAGGATGAAGTCCTGAAGCGCGCGCCTGCCATCGCGCGCTACCAGCCGGGCGCAAGCGGCGTGTTCTTCGGTTACGACTTCCATGTGAGCAACACCGGCCTGGGCCTTATCGAAATCAACACCAACGCCGGCGGTGCGATGCTCAACGCCCTGCTTGCCCGCGCGCAGCGGGCCTGCTGCGCCGCGGTGCAGGACCTGCTGCCGGCCGCCGCCACGGTGGAGGCATTCGAGTCGGGCATCGTGGCGATGTTCCGCAACGAATGGTCGCTGAGCGGGAAAACCCGCCCGCTGCGCAGCATCGCCATCGTGGACGAGAACCCCGAGGCGCAATACCTGTATCCGGAATTCCTGCTGTTCCAGCAGCTGTTCGAAGCCCACGGCCTGCGCGCGATCATCACCGCGCCCGAGGCGCTGCAACTGCGCGACGGCGTGCTGTATTGCGGCGCCGAGGCGATCGACCTGGTTTACAACCGCCTCACCGATTTCTACTTCGAAACCGAAGCCAGCGCCGTCCTGCGCGAGGCTTACCTTTCCGACGCCGCGGTGGTGACGCCACATCCGCGCGCGCATGCGCTGCATGCGGACAAGCGCAACCTCGTCCTGCTCTCCGATCCCGGCCATCTGCGCCGGCTGGGCGTGCCCGAATCCACCCAGGCGGTGCTGCTGGAACACATCCCGCGCACCGAGATCGTGACCGCCGCGAACGCCGACCACCTGTGGGGCGAGCGCAAGCGGCTCTTCTTCAAGCCGTTCGCGGGATTCGGGAGCCGCGCCGCGTACCGCGGCGACAAGCTCACCCGGCGCGTATGGCAGCAGATCGCCACCGGGGGCTACATCGCACAAGTGCTGGTCGCGCCCGGCGAGCGCATGCTGTCGGAACACGATGCCGCGCCCGCGCTCAAATTCGACCTGCGCGAATATGTCTACCAAGGGCAAGTGCAGTGGACAGCGGCCAGGTTGTACCAGGGACAGACCACCAACTTCCGCACCCCCGGCGGCGGGTTCGCCCCGGTCTACGAAACGCCAGACGCCAGTCTGGATACGCAGGGAACCGCGATGCCGGTTGACTGCGGCGGCGTGGGCTGCACGACCCCGGAAGCACACTGAAGCGAACCAAGATCGTCAGCGCCGTCCGGATCGACGCCTCAGGCTGCCCCGGCGGCGAGCTCGCGCAGCGCGCGCTCGAATACCTCCGGCGGCTGTCCGCCGGAAATCAGGTGCTTCCGCTCAACGATCACCGCCGGCACGCTGCTGATGCCCAGGCCCTGGAAGAATTTCTCCGCATCACGCACGGCATCGGCGAACTCGCCGCCCGCCAGCACTGCGCTCGCACGCTGCGCATCGAGGCCGACCCCGGCGGCCACCTCGGCAAGCACCGCGTGGTCACTGATGTCGCGGCCTTCGCTGAAGTTGGCCACCAGCAGCGCGCGCTTCAGCGGCAACTGGCGCTCCGGCGCTTCGGCCGCCGCCCAGTGCAGCAGGCGATGTGCATCGAAGGTATTCCAGGTGCGGCTACGGGCATTGAAATCGAAGCTGAAACCCAGCTCCGCGCCGCGATCGCGGATGCGCGCCTGGTTCTCGGCCAGCTGCGCGTCGCTCATGCCGTACTTGCGCTTCAGGTTCCCGGCCACGTCCATGCCGCCGGCGGGCATGTTCGGGTCCAGCTCGAATGGCTGGAAATGGATCTCCGCCTCCACCTCGCCCTGCAGCTGGCGCAACGCCTGCTCCAGCGAGGCCAGGCCCACCGCGCACCACGGGCAGACCACGTCGGACACGAAATCTATGCGCAGCTTGGTCATGCCGGAATCCCTCGATGAAAGACGCGCAGAGTGCCACGCCGTCACCATCGCTTCATCTCCTACGCTGCAACGCACTGGCGCGCCTCAATTGCCGGGACTCACCCAGCGCTGCAGCGCCTGCGCAAAACCCGCGCCCTGCGCAGGATCCACGCCGAGGTAGAAATCCGGCTCGATCAACTCGGCCTCCATCAGCAGCCAGCGGCCGTCGGCGTCCGGCAGCGTGTCGATGCGTGCGTACAGCAGCGGTTCGTCAACCACCCGCAGCACCTGTTCCGCCAGCGCCAACGCCTCGGCAGGCGGCGCCGGCACCAGTGCGTATTGTCCGCCGAACTCTTCCTGGATGCGGAACTCGCCGACCACCGGCCGCTTGTTCACCACGTGGCTGAGATGGCCACCGAAGTACAGCAGCGAGGTCTCTCCCTGCGTTTCGATGGTCGACAGGTAAGGCTGCAGGAGCATCGGCATGGGTTCCGCCGCGTCGATGACATCGCCGCGCCGCAACCGGCGCGTCTTCCACGCGCCGCCAGAGACCGCCGGCTTGGCGATCAATTCCTCCGCGCCGGTGTCGGCGAACGCCTGCTCGACCGCCGCCTGCGTCAGCGCGTCCACGAACGCGGTGGGTGGGATCGCCACGCCCAGCTCCGCCAGCTCACACAGATAGCGCTTGTCGGTATTCCACGCCAGCACCTTTGCCGGATTCGCCAGCGGCAGGCCTTCACGCTGCCAGGTCGCGCAAGCGCGCTGCCAGCGCGCGGCGTCGTGGTGGTAGCCCCAGGCCAGCAGCGGCAGTACGCAGGCGTAGCCGCGCAGTGCGGAAGCGTCGTCCACATGCGCCGTCCACGGCGTCGGTACGGCGTCGATGCCGGCGCCCTCCAGCGCGCGCTGCAGGCGCGCCAGCACCTTCGGCCACAGATCGGGATAGGCGACTTCCGCGGGGTCGGGAGTGAGGATGGCGACGCGGATCATGCCCGCAGGCCAGCCAGCACTTCCGAAACGTTCAGGCCGAGCTCGAGCTGCAGGCGCACGTACTCGCGCTCCTTGCGCGACAGCGTGCGCCCCATCTCCAGGCGCACGTCCTCCGCCTGCAGGATGCGCATGATGCGCGGCAGGGCCGAACCGATGGCATCGGGGCCGTAGCCGGCTTCGCGCAGGGCGGCCTTGATCAGGGTTTCAGCGTCCATGGGCATCCAGTTCGATCAGTGGGCTGCGGCGAGCGTAGGCCGAAGGGCGGTTCGCTTACAGCATCGGCAGTTTAAGCCCCTGCTCCCTCGCGCACTGCTGTGCGATTTCATAGCCCGCATCCGCATGCCGCATAACGCCGGTGCCGGGGTCGTTCCACAGCACGCGGGCGATCCGCTTGTCGGCGGCTTCGCTGCCGTCGCAAACGATGACCACGCCCGAATGCTGCGAATAGCCCATGCCGACGCCGCCGCCGTGATGCAGGCTCACCCAGGTCGCGCCGCCGGCGACGTTGAGCATGGCGTTGAGCAGCGGCCAGTCGGAGACGGCATCGGAACCGTCGCGCATGGATTCGGTTTCACGGTTGGGCGAGGCCACGCTGCCGGAATCCAGGTGGTCGCGGCCAATGACGACAGGCGCCTTCAGTTCGCCATTGCGCACCATCTCATTGAACGCAAGGCCCAGCTTGTGGCGCAGGCCCAGGCCCACCCAGCAGATCCGCGCCGGCAGGCCCTGGAAACTGATGCGCTCGCGCGCCATGTCGAGCCAGTTGTGCAGGTGGGCATCGTCCGGGATCAGTTCCTTGACCTTGGCGTCGGTCCTGTAGATGTCCTCGGGATCGCCACTCAGCGCCACCCAGCGGAACGGGCCGATGCCGCGGCAGAACAGCGGGCGTACGTAGGCGGGCACGAAGCCGGGGAAGGCGAAGGCGTTCTCGCAGCCGACGTCGAACGCCATCTGGCGGATGTTGTTGCCGTAGTCCACGGTCGGGATGCCCTGCGCATGGAAGGCCAGCATCGCCTCCACGTGCACGCGCATCGACTGCTTGGCTGCGTCGCGCACCTGCTCCGGGTTCGCCTTCTGTCCGGTCAGCCACTGTTCCACCGTCCAGCCGATCGGCAGGTAGCCGTGCACCGGGTCGTGCGCGCTGGTCTGGTCGGTCACGCAATCCGGCTTGACGCCGCGCCTCACCAGCTCCGGCAGGATTTCCGCGGCGTTGCCCAAGAGCGCAATCGACCTAGCTTCGCCGGCCGCCGTGTACCGGGCGATGCGGGCCAGCGCATCATCGATGTCGCTGGCCTGCTCGTCGACGTAGCGCGTCTTCAGGCGGAAGTCGATGCTGCTCTGGCGGCATTCGATGGTAAGGCTGCAGGCGCCGGCCAGCGAGGCCGCCAGCGGCTGCGCGCCGCCCATGCCGCCAAGCCCGGCGGTCAGGATCCACTTGCCTTTGAGCGAGCCGTCGTAGTGCTGGCGGCCCATCTCCACGAAAGTCTCGTAGGTGCCCTGCACGATGCCCTGGCTACCGATGTAGATCCAGCTGCCGGCGGTCATCTGGCCGTACATCATCAGGCCTTTCTTATCGAGCTCGTTGAAGTGCTCCCAGTTGGCCCAGTGCGGCACCAGGTTGGAGTTTGCGATCAGCACCCGCGGCGCATCGGAATGGGTGGGGAACACGCCGACCGGCTTGCCCGACTGCACCAGCAGGGTTTCGTCGTCGCCGAGGGTCTTCAGGGTTTCGAGGATCCTGTCGTAACAGTCCCAGTCGCGCGCGGCGCGGCCGATGCCGCCGTACACCACCAGCGAGGCCGGGTCCTCCGCCACCTCCGCATCCAGGTTGTTCTGCAGCATGCGGAACGGCGCTTCGGTCAGCCAGCTTCTGCAATGCAGCTGGTTGCCGCGGGGCGCGCGGATGGAACGGGACGGATCAAAGCGGTTTCTGGGGATCATGGGGGCTCCAACGGCGAACTGGACTGGCGAAAAGTCTGCGCCGCATCCATGCACGTCGCCAGCACGCAGGCCGCGGATTCGCCCGATTCCGGCCCGGGTTTGCGCGATTTCCGCCACTTTGTTTACGCTGTAAACATGGCCCGGCCCGATACCGCCACCCGCATCCTCAACGCCGCGCGCGCATTGTTCGAGCGCGAAGGCGCGGAGAGCGTGCGCATGCGCAGGGTGGCGGACGCGGTAGGCATCACCCCGACCGCGATCTACCGGCATTTCCCAAGCCGGGAGGCGCTGCTGGAAAGGATCAGCGACGACAGCTTCGACGAGATCGCCCGCCACTGGGACGCGCACCGCCAGGCCAGGGACCCGGTCGCACGGCTGCTGGCGACCCAGCAGATCTATCTCGACTACGCGCTGGCCTATCCGCACCTGTTCGACCACGCCTTCCTTGCCCGCCGCCGCAACGCGCGGCGGTTCCCCGCGGACTTCATTACAGGACAGTCGCCCACCGCCAACGTGATGTACGAAGCGGTGGTGGAGGCACAGGCGCGCGGGCAACTGCGTACGGGCGATGCCTGGGCGCTCACCATGACGGTGTGGGCGCACGCGCACGGCCTGATAGCACTGCAGCGCGCCGGCCGCTTCAGCTTCGACGAGGCCGGCTTCCGCGCCTTTTTCACCACATCCCTGCATCACCTCATGGACGGCTTGCGCCCCTGATCGCGCGATCAACCGTCTTCCGCCTTCGCTATCATCCCGCGGATGCGAATCCTCTTCCGAACAGGGCTGCTGGCCTGCGCGCTGCTGGCCTCCGCCTGCGCAACCCGAACCCCTTCCACGACCCCGGCCGCAACGCAGCCGGCCACCCTGCTGCTGATATCCGTGGACGGCCTGCGCCCTGCCGATATCACGCCAGCGCAGATGCCGGTGCTGGACGCCCTGGGCAATGCCAACGTGCGTGCGGAAGGCATGCGGCCGTCCTATCCCAGTCTCACCTTCCCCAACCACTACACGCTGGTCACCGGGCGACGGCCGGATCACCACGGCATCATCCACAACAGCATGGAGGACACCCACCTGGGGGAATTCCGGCTGAGCAATCGAGATGCGGTGGGCAACGGCGGCTGGTGGCAGGGGGGCGCGCCGGTGTGGGCCAGCGTGCAGCGCGCAGGCCTCCGCGCCGCCACCATGTTCTGGCCCGGTAGCGAGGCGGAGATCGATGGCGTGCGGCCGTGGCGCTGGCGCGCCTACGACGGCGCGATCAGCGATGCCGACCGCGTGGCCCAGGTGCTGGAATGGTTACGCCTGCCCGCCACCGAGCGGCCGCGCTTCATCACCCTGTACTTCGACGTCGTCGACCACGTCAGCCACGATCACGGCCCCGGTTCCGACCAGGCCCGCGCCGCGCGCGCCGACGTGGATGCGGCGCTGGGACAGTTGCTGGACGGCCTGCGCGATGCACAGCAGCTCGACACCACCAATCTGGTCATCGTCTCCGACCACGGCTTCGAAACCGTCCCGCCGGGCCACAGCATTGCGGTCGAGGACATGGCCCCGCGCGAGCTCGCGCAGGCGGTCAGCGTGGGCCAGGTGATCGGCTTCACCCCGCGCGCCGGCAAGACCGCCGACGTCGAGCGCCTGCTGCTGGGCCGGCATGCGCAGTACCAGTGCTGGCGCAAGGGCGAGTTGCCCCCGGATTGGCATTACGGCAGCCATCCGCGGATCCCCGCCATCATCTGCCAGATGGCGCCCGGTTGGGATGCCCTGTTCGCGAAGGCACACGCCATGCGCCAGCAGCAGGAACACGCGCGCGGCTCGCATGGCTACGATCCGTCGCTGCCGTCGATGCGCGCGACCTTCATCGCCGCCGGGCCGGCATTCCGCCCCGGCACCCGCCTGCCGGTGTTCGACAACGTCGATGTCTATCCGCTGCTGATGCGCCTGCTGGCGCTGCCGCCGGAGGACAACGACGGCGACATTTCCCCGCTGCTGCCGGCGCTGGAGCCAGCCCGATGATCCTGTGCCGCCGGATCGACAGCCCGGTGGGGCCGCTGATGCTGGCAGCGGATGGCAGCGGCCTGCGGCACATCGAGTTCCGCCACAACCGCCATCCCGCCAACCGCGCCGACTGGCACGGCGGCGACAACGAGGTGCTGCAGGCGGCGGAAGCGCAGCTTGGCGAATATTTCGCCGGCAGGCGCCAGCGCTTCGAGCTGCCGCTGGCGCCGCAGGGCACCGGGTTCCAGCTGCGCGTGTGGTGGGAGCTGGCGCGGATCCAGTATGGCGAGACCATCAGCTACGCGCAGCTCGCGCAGCGGCTGGACAATCCCAACGGCACCCGCGCGGTGGGCGCGGCCAATGGCCGCAACCCGCTGCCGATCGTGCTGCCCTGCCACCGGGTGATCGGTGCCGACGGCGCGCTGACCGGCTTCGGCGGCGGCCTGCCGGTCAAGGAGGCGCTGCTGCGACTGGAAGGCGCGCTGCCGGCGGCTGCCGATCTGTTCGGCCAGGAGTCGGCCACCGCCAACCTTTTCTGACGGCATCCGTGCGCTGGCGGCCCGTACAGCAGGCTCCCTATGCCGGGCGTGCAGCCTTCATGGCAGCATGCGTCACCCGATGGATCAGGCGCGCGGCGACGCGCGCGGTGACATTGTCGCGGTCCAGCGGCGGCGACAGTTCGGCCACGTCCATCAGCTTGAGCTTGCCGGTCGCGGCCACCGCGTCGAGCAGCGGTTCCACCACCTCCATCGGCACCCCGCGCGCGGCCGGGGCACTGACGCCGGGCGCCATCGCATGCGGCAGGCCATCGATGTCGATGGTCAGGTAGACCGCATCCACGTCGGCCAGCCTGTCTTTCAACTCCGCCAGGCGCTGCGGCAGTTCGAGCACGCCGAGTTCGTCGTCGCGCACGTAGTGCACGCCCAGCGCGTTGGCGGTGTCGAACAGCACGCGCGTGTTGGCGGCGGCGCTGATGCCGTAGGCCAGGTACTCCAGCGGGAGGCCCGACGCGCGCGCATGCTCGATCGCCTGCAGGAACGGCGTGCCGGAGCTGGCTTGGTCCTGCCGGCGCAGGTCGAAATGGGCGTCGATGTTGACGATGGCCACCCGCGGCCGGCGCGCGCGCAAATGCCCTGCCAGGCCAAGGTAGCTGGCGAAGGCGATCTCGTGGCCGCCGCCCAATCCCACTGCCAGGTGGCCGGCGTCCAGCAGCGCTGCCATCGCCTCGGCATAGCGCGCCTGCGCGGCTTCCAGATCACCGTCGGTGCAGGCCACGGTGCCGGCGTCGTAGAGCGGCGCCTCGTCCAGCACCGGCAGGTTGGACAGCATCCTGCGCAGCGCCGCCGGGCCTTCCACCGCACCCACGCGGCCGTGGTTGCGGCGCACGCCTTCGTCGCAGGCGAAGCCCAGCACCGCGACCCCCGGCGCACAGCCCGGGAGCGGCGCGCGCACCCACTGGTGCCAGCGCCGGGTCGACGCATCCTCGGGCAGGTCGACGCGGCCGCTCCAGCCTTCAATGGCGCTCATGCCGGCAACTCGCAGGCGGTGACGGGGTACATGGCGGACTCCTGAGGATTCGATACGCCATTCTAGGAAACGTCGCGGGGCGGCGCCGGCATCCGCCCCGGTCCCAGCCGGTCGACCGCGTTTGCGATAATCCCCGGCCGCACGCGCATCACGGAGTCGTCGCCATGCCGGCCCATCGCTGGGACCTGCTGCTCACCCACGCCACCCTGGCGACGCTGGACGGCGAAACGCCATTCGGGCTGCTGGAAAACGCCGCCCTGGCGATTGCGGATGGCCGCATCGCCTGGCTGGGGCCGATGGACGCGCTGCCGGCGCGCGCCAGCACCGGCCGCAGCGAAGAGCTCGGCGGCCGCCTGCTCACCCCGGCGCTGGTCGACTGCCATACCCACCTGGTGTTCGCCGGCAACCGCGCCAGCGAGTTCGACATGCGCCTCAACGGGGCCAGCTACGAGCAGATCGCGCGCGCGGGCGGTGGCATCCGCTCCAGCGTGTCGGCGCTACGGCAGGCCGACGAGGACGAGCTGCTGCGGCAGTCGCTGCCGCGTGCCCGCGCGCTGCTGCACGACGGTGTGGCCACGCTGGAGATCAAGTCCGGCTACGGGCTTGACCTCGAGAACGAGCGCAAGATGCTTCGCGTCGCGCGGCGCATCGGCCAGCTGCTGGGCATCAGCGTGCGCACCACCTATCTCGCCGCGCACGCGCTGCCACCGGAGTACCGGGACAACGCCGATGGCTACGTCGATGCACTGATCGACTGGCTGCCGCAGCTGCATGCGGAAGGACTGGTGGACGCGGTCGACGCGTTCTGCGAGAGCATCGGCTTCTCGCCGGCACAGACCCGCCGCCTGTTCGAGGCCGCGCGCGCGCTTGGCATCCCGGTGAAACTGCACGCCGACCAGCTCACCGACCTTGGCGGCGCGGCGCTGGCGGCGGAATTCGGTGGCCTGTCCGCCGACCATGTCGAATACACCGGCGAAGACGGTGTGCGCGCAATGGCGAAGCGGGGCACGGTAGCGGTGCTGCTGCCAGGCGCCTTCCACGTGCTGCGCGAGACGAAGCTGCCGCCGATCGCGCTGCTGCGGGAACACGGCGTGCCGATGGCGGTGGCCACCGACTGCAACCCGGGCACGTCGCCACTGCTGTCGCTGCGGCAGGCGATGCAACTGGCCTGCACGCACTTCCGGCTGACACCGGAAGAAGCGCTGCGCGGCGCCACCGCCAACGCCGCGCGCGCGCTGGGGCTGGCCGATCGCGGCCTCCTGCGCGCGGGACTGCGCGCCGACCTGGTGGCGTGGGAAGTCGCCCATCCCGCCGAACTGTGCTATTGGCTTGGCGGTCCACTGGCCACGCGTATCTACGTGGCCGGCCTGCCACTTTCCTGACCCGGAGATCCAGATGCGCCTCACCCTGCTTGCCGCTGCCTGCCTGTTGTCCGCTCCCATCGTCGCCCATGCCCAGGCCACCGACGCCGCGCGCAGGCTGGCGCAGGATGCGATCATCGTCGACACTCATATCGACGCACCGGGCGTGCTGACCGACAAGTGGGCGGACCTTGCCGGCGAGCACAAGGACCGCGAGTTCGACTACCCGAAGGCGCGCGCCGGCGGGCTGGACGTGGCGTTCATGTCGATCTACACCTCCCCGCGGCAGGACGCCGATGGCAGCGCATGGCAGGCCGCCAACGCGATGATCGACGGCGTCGAGGCGCTGGTGCAGCGGCACCCGGACAAGTTCGCCGTCCTCACCTCGCCCAGCGATGCCGCCCGCCTGCTCGAGGGCGGCCGCGTGCTGCTGCCGCTGGGCATGGAGAACGGCGCGCCGCTGCAGGACAAGCTGGAGAACGTTCGGTTCTTCTTCGACCGCGGCGTGCGCTACATCACCCTCGCCCACAGCGCCGCCAACCGGCTGGCCGATTCCTCCTACGCCGCCGAAAAGAAGTGGAACGGACTGAGCCCGTTCGGCCGCCAGGTGGTGGCGGAGATGAACCGGCTCGGCATCATGGTGGACGTCTCGCACCTGGGCGACGCCTCGGCGCTGGAGGCGATCCGGCTGAGCAAGGTACCGGTGATCGCCAGCCACTCGGCGTTCCGCCATTTCACCCCCGGCTTCGAGCGCAACATCAGCGACGAGATCGCCAAGGCGGTGGCAGCGCGCGGCGGCGTGGTGCAGGTGCCGTTCGGCACCGCCTTCATCAATCCCGACAGCGCCGCCGACCTGCAGGCGCAGTTCCGCGCACGGGTGGCGTTCGACCAGCGCAACATCGAGCTGAAGGCGCAAGGCAAGCCGCAGGAAGATCGCGCGGCGTTCGAGAAGGCCTGGGAGGAAGCGCATCCGGTGCGCAGCAGCACGCTGGCGCAGGTGCTGGACCAGATCGACTACGGGGTGAAGCTGCTCGGCGTCGACCACGTCGGCATCGGTTCCGATTTCGATGGCGTGGGCGGCGAGCTGGCCAACGAACTCAAGACCGTGGCCGACTTCCCCAACCTGGTGGCCGGCCTGCAGGCACGCGGCTATTCCGATGCCGATATCCGCAAGATCCTCGGCGGCAACCTGCTGCGCGCCTGGGCGGCCATCGAGGCCGGCGCCGGCAAGTAACCCGCGGACTCCGAGCGCCCGGCCAACCGGGCGCTCGGCCCTGAAACGCGAAAACCCCGCCGAGGCGGGGTTTTCGTGGTCACGGCAGCGCCGGGATCAGGCAGCGGTCTTCTTGACCGCCTTCTTCGCCACGCTCTTGCTGGCGGCAGCCTTCTTCGTGACCGGCGCAGCGGCGGTGCCGGCGGCCTTGGTCACGGTCTTCAGTCGCGCGTTGCCGTAGCTGGCGTTGTAGCGCTTGCCCTTGGCGGTCTTGCGGTCGCCCTTGCCCATCGTGTTGCTCCTGGATCGATACGTGTCGGTGGATCGCGCCGCGCGCGAGAACCGGGGATTCTAGCACGCGTCCGGGGCGGCACGCGGGAGGCCTGGAATTGCCGGCTCGCTCAGTGCGAATGCGCGCAGGCCGCGTCGTGGACATGGCCGTGGTTCAGCCGCAGGTTGGCCACGTGGGCCAGCCCCACCAAGGTGCCCCCGAAGGTCATCACCACCGCATGCATCACCACCGAGTGATGCAACGGCGGGTACAGCACCGCCACCCACAGCGCACCCAGTCCCGGCAACAGCAGGCCCAGCGCGCGCATCACGCGATGGCGGCGGTAGCTCCACACCAGCACCGACAGGCCGAACAGGCTGGCGAAGGTCACGAACGCCGCCTCGAAGCCATCGTCCAGCCACAGCGCCACGCCCAGCGACGGCAGCAGCGCGACCGCCAGCGGGATCAGGGCGCAATGGATGGCGCAGATCAGCGAACCGGTGGCACCGATCCGGTCCAGCAGCAGGTGCAGGCGTGGGTTCATCGCGACATGACGTCCGGCAGGGGAGACTGTGTTTGTTATGTTATAACATATTTAGCATCCCGACATCTTCACACCTCCTCCCCCTATGTCCCGCAGCATCCCCGCCTTCCAGCCCGCCGCCCTCGCCGCCGCCCTGGCATTGGCCCTGTCCCCGGCCACGAACGCCGCCGACGCGCCCCAGCAGGCCCGGCATGACAGCACGCCCAAGGATCTTGCCGCGGTGGAAGTGCACGCGACGCCGCTGGCCGACACCGCCGAGAACCTGACCGCGCCGGTGGAAGTGCTGGCCGGCAGCAAGCTGGACGAAGCCAAGGCGGGCACCCTCGGCGAAACCGTGGCCGGGCTGCCCGGCGTGCAGACCTCCAACTTCGGCCCCGGCGTGGGCCGTCCGATCATCCGCGGCCTCGACGGCGCGCGCGTGCAGGTGCTGAGCGACGGACTGGGTTCGGGCGACGTGTCCACGGTCAGCGTGGACCACGCGGTGAGCATCGAACCTTTCCTGGCCGACCAGATCGAAGTACTCAAGGGCCCGGCCACCCTGCTCTACGGCAGCGGCGCGATCGGCGGCGCGGTGAACGTGATCGATGGCCGGATCCCGGTCGTCCGTCCCGACGTCCCGCTCTCCGGCCGCGCGGAAGTCCGCCACGACGGGGTGAGCGACGGCAACACCGGCGTGGTCCGCATCGATGGCGGCAGCGGCAGCTTCGCTTTCCACTTCGATGCCCTCCACCGCGAAGCCGGCGATTACCGCATTCCCGGCTTCGCGGAGAGCGCCGAACATCTGGCCGAACTTGGCGAAACCCCGTCGCCGGACCAGGCCGGCATCCTCGAAAACAGCGCGGTGCGCACCGACAGCGCCGCACTCGGCCTTTCATGGATTGGCGAGCGCGGCTTCCTCGGTGCCGCGTACAGCCTCTACAACACCCGTTACGGCATCCCCGGCGGCCACGCACACGCGCCCGGGGAGGACGACCACGCCGACCATGCCCTTGAAGAAGCCGGCCTGGTGCACGTCGAGATGGACCAGCGTCGCACCGAACTGCGCGGCGGGCTGGATGACCTCGGCCCGTTCGCCTCGCTGCGGGTGAAGTACGCCGGCACCGACTACACCCATACCGAATTCGAAGGCGATGCGGTGGGCACCGTGTTCAACAGCCGCAGCCGCGAGGCGCGCGTGGAACTGGTGCACCAACCGCTGGCCGGCTGGAACGGCGCATTCGGCCTGCAGGCCAGCCAGCGCGATTTCACCGCCATCGGCGACGAGGCATTCGTCCCAGGCACGGTCGCCGACGACACCGGCCTGTTCTGGATCGGCAAGCGCGCATTCGGGCCGCTGCAGCTGGACTTGGGCCTGCGCCACGACCGCAACCACGTCGACGTGGACCGCGCTGCATCGGCCGCGCCGGATCGCGACTTCAGCACCTCCAGCCTGTCCGCCGGATTGGGTTGGAAGGCCAGCGAGGCGCTCCACTTCAGCCTCGGCCTGGACCGCGCCCAGCGGGCGCCGACCGCGGAAGAGCTGTATTCGTCCGGCCTGCACGTGGCCACCGGCAGCCATGAACTGGGCGATGCCGGGCTGGGCATCGAAACCGCCAACCGGGTCGAGTTGGGCATGCACCTGCACCACGGCCCGTTCGAACTGCAGCTGTCCGGCTGGCACGCCCGCTACGACGACTTCATCTACCTGGCCAACGCCGACCTGCGCGTGGACGGCGCACCGCTGCGCCTGTGGCGGCAGGACGACGCGCGCCTGACCGGGTTCGAGGCCAAGCTGGACTGGGACATCGCGGACAACGGCAGCGGCCGCTGGTCGCTCGGCCTGTTCGCCGACACCGTGCGCGGCCGGCTGGCAGCGCCGGCCGGTACAACGGTTGCAGTACCGGTGGAGCTGCCGCACGGCGACCACAGCCACAGCGGACAGGCGCAGGTGGCCGCCGGCGGCAACCTGCCGCGGATCGCCCCCTCGCGTACCGGCGCACGCCTGCGCTGGGAACGCGATGCATGGCGTGCCAGCCTCGGCGCGGTACGTCATGCGCGCCAGGACCGGGTGGCGGCGTTCGAGCATCCCACGCCGGGCTACACCCTGGTCGATGCCCACCTGGCCTGGCACAGGGATACGGCCGGCGGCCGCGAGTGGGAGGTGTTCCTCGATGCCGCCAACCTCACCGACCGCGAAGCGCGCCCGCACACCTCGTTCCTCAAGGACGTGGTGCCGCTGCAGGGCCGCAATCTCGCGTTCGGCGTGCGGATGTTCTTCTGATTGCGACGCCTGCGCGCCAACTGCGCGCAGGCACCGGCGTCAGGCGGCGTCAGGCGGCGTCAGCGCCGGCGCAGCGCGCGCACAGGCCGTGCACTTCCAGCGTCTGCGCCTGCGGCGCGAAACCCAGCGCACGCGCCGCCGCATCCAGCGTGGCCACGATGCTGGCGTCTTCCAGCTCGGTGGCCGAATGGCAGCGGTTGCAGATCAGGAACGGCACCGAGTGCTGCGCGGCATTGGGGTGGTGGCAGGCCACGAACGCGTTGATCGACTCCAGCTTGTGGATGAAGCCGTTGGCCAGCAGGAAATCCAGCGCGCGATAGACGGTGGGGGGCGCCACGTTGGCGCCGTCCTCACCGGCGCGGAAACGGTCCAGCAGATCGTAGGCCTTGATCGGTTGCCCGGCCTGCGCGATCAGCGCCAGCACGCGGGCGCGCTGCGGGGTCAGCCGCAGCCCGCGCTCCCCGCAAGCGCGCTCCACCGCGGCCACGAACGCGTCGGCGTCGTCGACATGATGGTGTGGATCGATGCATGCATGTGGATGGCCCATCCCCGGATGATGCGGGCTGGACTGCCGCAGCTCAAGCCGCCAGGTCCCGCGCCGTCAGCGGCGCGGTGCGAAGCCGTCCGTGTTCAGCCGATCCGGGCGAGGGCCGCGTCGATCCGCACCAGCGCTTCCTCGCGCCCGCACAGGTAGACGGTCCAGCCGATGTCGGGGCTGACCTGGGTGCCGGTGATGGCCACCCGCATCGGCTGCGCGATCTTGCCCATGCCAATGCCCTGCGCCTCGGCGGTCGCCTTGAGCGCCTCGCCGATGGCCTCCGGCGTCCACGCCGGCAGCGCGGCGATGCGGCCGCGCGCGTCTTCCAGCGGACCGCGCGCTTCCGGCTTGAGATGCTTGGCGACGGCGGCTTCGTCGTAGACCGTCAGCGGCAGGAACCATACCGCCGACTTCTCCGCCATCTCCTTCAGCGTCTGCGCTCGCTCGCGCAGGGCGAGGACGAGCTCCGCCGGCTTCGGCCCCTTGTCCAGGTCGAAGCCCGCCTGTTGCAGGTGCCAGGCCAGATACTTCGCCACGGCGTCGGGCTCGTCGGATTTCAGGTACTGCTGGTTGAGCCAGCCGAGCTTGGCCATGTCCAGCCGCGCCGCCTTGGCGTTGACGTCGGCCAGATCGAACAGAGACTGCATTTCCGCGATGCTGAAGACCTCCTGGTCTCCGTGCGACCAGCCCAGCCGCACCAGGTAGTTGAGCAGCGCGTGCGGCAGGTAGCCGGCATCGCGGTACTGCATCACGTCGGCCGCGCCGGTGCGCTTCGACAGCTTGGCGCCCTGCTCGTCGAGGATCATCGGCAGGTGCGCGAAGTGCGGGACCGGCGCGCCCAGCGCCTGGTAGATGTTGATCTGGCGCGGGGTGTTGTTGACGTGGTCATCGCCCCGCACCACGTCGGTGATGCGCATGTCGATGTCATCCACCACCACCGCGAAGTTGTAGGTGGCGTAGCCGTCGCTGCGGAAGATCACCAGGTCGTCGAGTTCGCTGTTGGCGATCTCGATCCGGCCCTTGACCTTGTCGTCCCAGGCGACCACGCCGTCGGTGGGGTTCCTGAAGCGGATGACGCGGTTGGGGTCGTCGCGCCAGCCGGCGTTGGCGTCGCGATAGGCGCCGTTGTAGCGCGGCTTCTCGCCCGCGGCCATGGCCGCCTCGCGCATCGCCTCCAGTTCTTCCTTGGTCTCGTAGGCGTAGTAGGCGTGGCCGGTCGCGACCAGCTGCTCGGCGACGGCCTTGTAGCGGTCGAGGCGATGGGTCTGGTAGATCGGGCCTTCGTCGTAGTCCAGGCCCAGCCAGTCCATCGCCTGCAGGATGGCGTCGATGGCCGCCTGCGTGCTGCGTTCGCGGTCGGTGTCCTCGATCCGCAGGATGAACTGCCCGCCCTTGCTGCGCGCTTCCAGCCAGCAGTACAGCGCGGTGCGGGCGCCGCCGATGTGCAGGTAGCCGGTGGGGGACGGAGCGAAGCGGGTGCGGACGGTCATGGGGCGCAGGGAGTCGAGCGGAATCGCGCATTTTAGCTTGTCCTTCCGCCATTCCCCGAAAGGAGAGGTGCCGGGCACACGCTCGGCACGGGCTGCCCTCACCGCATGATGCCCGGGTCCGCAGCGAGAAGGACGCAAGCGCGCACCCGGTCATGGCGGGGGGACTTACAATTTCCGCATGAGCACCCTGTTCGTCTCCGACCTGCATCTCGACCCGGAACGCCCGGAGATCACCGCGCTGTTCGGCCGCTTCCTCGACGGCGAAGCGCGCGGCGCCGACGCGCTGTACATCCTCGGCGACCTGTTCGAGGCCTGGGTGGGCGACGACGACCCGTCCGAGGCCGGCGCGTTCGTGGCTGAACGCCTGCGCGCGCTGGCCGAGGCCGGCGTGCCGACCTACTTCATCCGCGGCAACCGCGATTTCCTGCTGGGCGATGCCTACGCCACGCGCTGCGGCATGACCCTGCTGGACGACCCCACCGTGGTCGACCTGCACGGCACGCCCAGCCTGCTGCTGCACGGCGACCTGCTGTGCACCGACGATGCCGCCTACCAGCAGTTCCGTGCGCAGACGCGCGATCCGCAGTGGCAGGCACAGTTCCTTGCCCAGCCGCTGGCGGCGCGGCTGGCTTTCGCCGCGCAGGCCCGCGCAGCCAGCCAGGCCCGTTACGGCGAGCTGGTGGCGAAGGGCATGGCGGAAACCGTCGGCGACGTGGCGCCAGCCACCGTGCAGGCGTGGTTCGAACGCTTCGGCATCCGGCGCATGATCCACGGGCATACCCACCGCCCGACGATCCATGACGAGGGCCGCGGCCGCACCCGCATCGTGCTGGGCGACTGGTACCAACAGGGCTCGGTGCTGCGGGTCAGTGCGGACGGATGCGACCTCGCCCGCCTGTAGCCCGTCACTTCGCCGCTTCGCCGCAACCGCCGAAATCGACGTCGCCGAAGCGGAATCTCGCCGCCAGCGGGTAGTTGTTGCCGGACATGCCATCGCTGCACTCGTCCTCGATGACGGTCAGCACGAATGGGCGGCCGTCGTGGCTGCCCGCGATCTCCACGCCACCCGGGATGGCGCGACGCCGCCCCTGCAAGACCACCCCCGCGGGATCGTCCGGGGTGCTGTAGGTCAGCCTGTCGCCCTCGACGGCGGCGTTCCAGAACGGCTCATTGCCGAACACGCGGAACACCTGCAGCGGCAGAGCCACGTCGCCGGGCACCCGCTTCCCCATCGCCACCGACCCCGGGGCAGCCGCAACGGGGGCGGCCGCGCTGGCGCCCGGTGCAGCCGCGGAGCCGGACGGCTGCGGGGCGCTGCATGCGACCAGCAGCAGCGACAGGCTGGCGAGGACAGGCTTCATGGTGGGCCTCCGGAGGTCGGGGGGCCAGTGTGCCGCAACCGCCGCCACGGCGCGGCATCGGGGATCAGCCCGCCTCGGCCAGCAGGCTTTCCAGTTCCTCGGGATCGAAACCCGCCTGCAGACGCGCTTCGGTGTTGAACGGCTTGTGCAGCACGCCGCTGGCGTAGTCGCGCAGCAATTCGCGGAAGCGCGCGCGCGGCTCCACGCCGGCGCGTTCGCAGTACCAGCGATACCAGCGGCTGCCGGCGGCGACGTGGCCCACTTCCTCGCGCAGGATGACCTCGAGGATGCCGGCGGTGGCCTCATCGCCCAGCGAGCGCAGCTTCACGATCATCCCGGGCGTGACGTCCAGCCCGCGTGCCTCCAGTACCCGCGGCACCAGTGCCATCCGCGCCAGCCCATCGTGTGCCGTCTTTTCCGCCATTTCCCACAGGCCGTTGTGGGCATCGAAATCACCGTAGTCGCGACCGAAGTCGCGCAGGCGCGCGCGCAGCAGATTGAAGTGGCGCGCCTCGTCATTCGCCACCGACACCCAGTCGGCATAGAACGCGGGCGGCATGCCGCGGAAGCGATACACCGCATCCCAGGCCAGGTCCATCGCGTTGAATTCGATATGCGCCACCGCGTGGATGAAGGCGGCACGCCCTTCGTCCGTACCGAAGCCGCGGCGCGGCAGGTCGCGCGGATGCACCAGCCTTGGCCGATCGGGCCGGCCCGGCATGCGGACGGGTACCGGCGGCGGGGCGTCCTCCGCAATCGCCAGCTCGCCGCGCGCGAACGCCGCGGCCATCGCCAGCGTCAGCGCCGGCTTGTCGTCGGGCGTGGCGGCATCAAGACAGGCGCGGGCGGCGGAAATCAGGTCTTTCATGTCGACAACGAGAGAGTCGCGATGGCGCGCGGCGGGCGATGCGTTTCAACCAAGCGAGTATCGGGGAGCGACTTGAAACGCATCGCCCGCCGCGCGCCTGCCTGGCGCCCGCACTCCTCGGGCCGGTGCGCGTGAGGGCTAGCAACACACTCGCCCCCTAAAATCCCGTGGGCCGTCAGCCGGCTCTCCGCTTCTTCTTCGCCTCGTCCGAGCGCTGCTGCTGGATGCGCTCGAAGTAATCGCCGTCGATGCCGGTCACGTACTCGCCGTTGAAGCAGGAGCTGTCGAACTTGCGGCCGGGGAACTTGGGCCCGGCCACCGCGGTTTCCAGGTCGGCCAGGTCTTGGTAGATCAGCCAGTCGCAGCCCAGCAACTGTTCGATTTCCTTCTCACTGCGGCCGTGCGCCACCAGCTCCTCGCGCGAGGGCATGTCGATGCCATAGACGTTGGGGTGGCGGACCGGCGGCGCCGCCGAAGCCAGGTAAACCTTCTTCGCGCCGGCATCGCGCGCCATCTGCACGATCTGCTGGCTGGTGGTGCCGCGGACGATGGAATCGTCCACCAGCAGCACCACGCGGTTGCGGAACTCCAGCGGGATCGGGTTGAGCTTGCGCTTGACCGACTTCGCCCGCTCGCCCTGCCCCGGCATGATGAAGGTGCGGCCGACGTAGCGGTTCTTGATGAAGCCCTCGCGGTACTTCACGCCCAGCACGTTGGCAATCTCCAGCGCGGAATCGCGGCTGGTGTCGGGAATCGGGATGACCACATCGATGTCGTGGTCCGGCCGCTCGCGCAGGATCTTCTCGCCCAGGGTCACGCCCATACGCATGCGCGCCTTGTGGACCGAGATCTCCTCGATCATCGAATCGGGGCGCGCGAAATACACGTACTCGAAAATGCAGGTGGCATGCGGCGCGGCGGGCGCGCATTCGCGTGCGAACAGCTCGCCATTGTTGGTGATGATGATGCCCTCGCCCGGTGCGACGTCGCGCACGCGCTCGAAGCCCAGCACGTCCAGCGCGACCGACTCCGAGGCGACGATGTACTCGTCGCCAGCCGCGCCGCTGCGCTTGCCCAGCACCAACGGGCGGATGCCATGCGGGTCGCGGAACGCCACCAGCCCCAGCCCCAGCACCGTGCAGACCACCGCGTAGCCACCCTTCACCCGCCGGTTCACGCCTTCCAGCGCCGCGAATACCGCGTCCGGCGTCAGCGCGCGCTGGGTGTCCAGCTCGTGCGCGAACACGTTGAGCAGCACTTCCGAATCGGAGCCGGTGTTGACGTTGCGGCGATCCTGCTCGAACACCTCGCGACGCAGCGCCTCGGTGTTGGTCAGGTTGCCGTTGTGCGCCAGCGCGATGCCGAACGGCGAGTTGACGTAGAACGGCTGCGCCTCGTCGCTGCCCTCACTGCCCGCGGTGGGGTAGCGGCAGTGGGCGATGCCGACCTGGCCTTCCAGCAGCGCCATCGACTTCGCATCGAACACGTCGCGCACTAGCCCGTTGCCCTTGTGCACGCGCAGATGCGAGCCGTGCACGGTGGCGATGCCGGCCGCGTCCTGGCCGCGGTGCTGCAGCATGGTCAGCCCGTCATACAACAACCCGGCCACTTCGCTGTGGCCGACGATACCCACGATGCCGCACATGCTTGGGACTTCCTGTTGGAGTTGGCTCAGGGATGCGGACGGACCATGCCGTCCTTACCCGCAGCCTTGAGTTTGGCTTTCAGCGCATCGGCCTCGGCGCGGTTCATCACCGGGCCCACCCGCACCCGCGTGAGGGTGCCATTCGGGCCGGGCACGGAATCGGTGAACGCATTGAAACCGGCCTTGCGCAGCGCGTCGCGCTGGGCCAGCGCGTCCGGCGCCGAGGAGAACGCACCGATCTGCACCACGAAACCGGTGCCGGCGGCGTTGGCCGGCTTCGCCGGCAGCGGCTCGGGCTTGGCCACCGGCGTAGTGGCGGGCTTGGCTGGCTCGACCTTGACCGGCTCGGCCTTGGGCAGCGGCTTGGCTTCGATCTTCGGTTCCGCCGGTGCCGGCTTGGTCACCGCCGGTGCGGCGGGCACGGCGGGAGTCGCGGTGGCCGTGGCATCCAGCGCCACGACCTTGGCGTCCACGTCGCTGCGCACCTGGCCGGCGCGCAGGCGCGCCGATTCGGCGGTGGCGCGATCGGCGAACGGCCCGATGCGCACGCGCTGGGCCTGGCGATCGCCCAGCGCCACCGCCTCGCGATAGCCCGGCAGGCCGGCCGCAGCCAGCGCCGCAATCACCTTGTCCGCATCGCCCGCACTGGCGTAGCTGCCGAAACTGACGGCGAAGTCGCCGGCCGCAACCGCCGCCAATGGCGCTGCTTCTGCCGCGGGCGCCCCGGGAGCGGCGGGCATCGCGTCCGGCATGCCGGAAACGCTGCCCCCGGGTGCAGCCGCAGGGGCGACCAGCGGCAGGTCCTGGGTCACGGTGCCATCGGGTGCCTTCGGCTCCGGCGGCACGCGCAGCGACACATCGGAGACGCCACTGTCGGGCGCGGGCCCTTTGACCAGCAGCGGCAGGAAGATGACGGCCAGCGCGACCAGCACGGCGGCGCCGACCAGGCGCTGTTTCAGCGACGTATCCATCGACATTCCGTGGAGCCAGGCGCGGTGGGAGGACGGATTATACCGGCATGCCGGCGGCGGTCAGTCCGCGGCGTTCAGGGAGCGCAGCGCTTCCGAGGCGGCATGGAACGACCCGAACGCGAGTACACGGCCGTCGGGCGCCGCCTGCGCAAGCGCTGCCGCCAGAGCACCGGTGACGTCGGCGTGGCGGGAGCCCCCGGCCGCCGCCGTGCCCACCAGCCGCTGCGCCAGCGCCCCTGCATCGCTGCCGCGCGGACCCGCGTCCAGCGTGCCGGCCAGCAGCCAGCCGTCCACCGTGTCGCTCAGTGCCGTCACCACGCCGGCGGCGTCCTTGTCAGCGAGCGCCGCGTACACGGCCAGGGTGCGCCGCTTGGGCTGGGCACGCAGCCAGTCGGCCAACGCGACTGCAGCCTGCGGGTTATGGCCCACGTCAACGATGATTTCCACGCCACCGCGCTCGAACCGCTGCAAGCGCCCCGGCACCGCAGGATCGGCCACGCCGCGCGCCAGCGCTGCGTCCTCCAGCGGCAGGTCCAGCGCACGCAGCGCGGCAATCGCGCAGGCTGCGTTGCGCACTTGCACCGGCGCACCCTGCGCCTGCATCGGCAGTGGCAGCGCGATTTCGTAACCGACTTCGCGCCAGCGCCAGTGGCTGGCATCGACCGGCTCGGCAAAGAAGTCGTTGGCGATCCGCCAAGCCGGCGCACCGATGGCATAGGCGTGGCGCAACACGCTGGCCGGCGGGTCGTCGTCGCCCAGCACCAGCGGCTTGAACGGGCGCGCGATGCCAGCCTTCTCGAAGCCGATCGCCTCGAGGTCGCCACCCAGCCAGTCCTGATGATCCAGACCTACCGTAGTCAGGATGGCAGCGTCGGCATCGACGATATTGACCGCGTCCAGTCGCCCACCCAGCCCCACTTCCAGCACGACCAGATCCAGCCCGGCGCGCGCGAACAGCCACAGCGCGCACAACGTGCCGTATTCGAAATAGGTCAGCGGCGTCCCGCTGCGCGCGGCTTCGACCGCCTCGAAGCCTTCGATCAGTGCCTCGTCGCCGACGTCGTGGCCGTCGATGCGTACGCGCTCGTTGTAGCGCAGCAGGTGTGGCGACGTGTAGGCGCCGACGCGTAGCCCCTGCGCGCGCGCGATCGCCTCCACGAACGCCACCGTCGAGCCCTTGCCGTTGGTGCCGGCCACGGTGACGACATGCGGGGCTGGCTTGCCCAGGCCCATCCGCGCGGCGACATCGCGCACGCGTTCCAGCCCCATGGCGATGGCATTCGGATGCTGGCGCTCGATGAAGGCGAGCCAGTCGGGAAGCGTGCGTGACATGCGGATATTGTAGAAGAGCGCCGACCCGCCTTACCGGCTTCGCCTAAAGCGCGCGGTGCTTCGCCTCGCCGAAGAACGGCGTGTGGTGGGCGCAATCATTCAGTCGCACCACTTCCAGCGCATCGACGTCCGGGCCTTCGAGCAGGTTCAGCGTGGTCGGCGCCTGGCGGAAGGTCCACAGCTTGGTCAGCGGCAGGCCGAGGATGCGCGCCAGCAGCACCCGGTTGACGGCATCGTGGGCGACCACCAGCAGGGTGTCTTCGGCGCCGAGGCCATCGCAGGCGCGCGCCAGCGCCGGCCAGGCGCGGTCCAGCACGATCTGCAGCGATTCGCCGCCAGCGCCGGGCATGAGCACGGTGTCCGGCGCCTCGCGCCAGGCACGCAGGCGTTCGGGATCACGCTCGGCGATCTCGCTGGCCAGCAGGCCTTCCCACTCGCCGTGGCCGATTTCCAGCAGGCCGTCGTCGAACGCCAGACGCGGCGCCCGCGCCGGCCCCAGCGCCAACTGCGCCGTGCGGGTGGCGCGCGCCAGCGGCGAGGCCACCGCACGGTCGATGCGCAGGTCCTTCAGCCGTTCACCCAGCGCGGTGGCCTGGGCGATGCCGAGGTCCGAGAGGGGGATATCGACCTGGCCCTGGTAGCGGCCTTCGGCGTTCCACGGCGTTTCACCGTGTCGGGCAAGCAGGATCTTCATGCGCAGCGGGCTCACCGATTGTGCAGCGCACAATCCTAGCAGGTTGCACACGGTTTACACGGCCCGCGGTAGGCTCGGGTTCCCACAGACAGGAGTCCGGACCATGCAGGCCAAGGGCGAGTTCGAAGTCACCCGCATACCGCAGGAAGAGCTGGAGATCGGCGAGGGCGCGACCATCGGCCACTCCCGCTTCGACAAGCGTTTCCGCGGCCCGCTGGATGCCGTCAGCGTGGTGCACATGCTGGCATTGATGACGCCGGTGCAGGGCTCCGGCGCCTACGTGGCGATCGAACGCATCGAAGGCACCCTGGACGGTCGCCGCGGCAGCTTCTTCGTGCAGCACAACGGCATCATGGATCGCGGCAAGCCCTCCCTGGACGTCACCGTGATCCCCGACTCCGGCACCGGCGAACTGGAAGGCCTGCAAGGGCGCATCGGCATCGACATCACCGACGGCAAGCACTACTACACGTTCGATTACGACTTCCGCAGCGCGTGACCCTGCCTGCCCGACACACGGAAACGCCGGCGCAAGGCCGGCGTTTCCTGTTGCGGGCAACGGCGCTTACTTCTTCGGCGCGACGCCCAGTTCCTGCAGCAGCTGCGGCGACGGCATGACCTCCTGCATGATCCAGCGCATGTAGCGCTGGTCCACCGAGATCATGCGGGTCATTACCGGCTCGAACACCCAGTTGCTGGCCACCGCTTCCTGGATGCCGTCGAAGGCCAGGCCCACCAGCTTGCCCTGCGCGTCCAGCACCGGCGAGCCGGAGTTGCCGCCGGTGATGTCGAGGTCGGACAGGAAGTTCACCGGCACCGTGCCCAGGCGCTTGTCGGCCAGCCCGCCATGGCGCTTGGCAGCCACCGCGTCGAGCAGCGCCTTCGGGTTGTCGAACGGCTCGGCGCCGGTTTCCTTGGCCGCCACCTGTTCCAGCAGGGTGAACGGCTGCTGCACGCTGCCGTCCAGCTTGGTGTAACCCTTGACGGTGCCGAAGGTGATCCGCAGCGAGGAGTTGGCGTCCGGATAGACCGCTTCGCCCTTGCTCTTCTTGTAGTCGGCCATCGCCTGCAGATACAGCGGGCGGGCCTGCAGCGCGGTGCCGTACACCGCCTTGGCCTTCTTCTCCATGTCCATCAGGGTCGGCATCACCGCCACCGCGTACTGGATGGCGGGGTCGGTGCTGGCCTCGAACGCGGCCTTGTCGGCGTTGAACCACTTCAGCCGCTCCTCCAGGCTGCCCAGCTTGCTGCCGTCCAGGCGCGCCAGCGCCTTGTCGGCGGCGGCCTTGTCGCTGCCGCCCAGCCAGCCGTCGACAGCGGCAACATGCTGCTCCGCCGGCAGCGCCACGTAGCGATCCAACCAGTACTGCTGCAGCTGGCGGTCCATCGCCGCCACATAGCGGCGTTCCATCTGCTTGAGGCTGCCCTCGATCACCGGCAGGTCGCGCTGCTGGTAGCCGGACTCGCGCTCGGCATCGGGCTTCTGCTTCTCGATGGCAAGGCGGTACAGGCTGACCGCGGCGCCCAGCACTCCGCTGCGGTTGAAGCTGCCCAGCACCAGGTCGCGTTCCTGGGTGCGCTTGGCGTCGTCCACCAGCTTCACCAGCGTGGCATGCGCATCCAGCGCCGGCTTGCCGGCCTCGCCCTGCCCCTGCAGCCAGCCCAGCACCGCCGCTTCCTCGCGGCGCTTGAAGCCCAGCACGTCGTTGCGGGCGAAGCCCTCGAGCTGGCCATCGAAGTTCTTGCTTGTGTTGTTCCAGCCGGCCATGGTGGCGGCGTACTTCACCGCGATGTCGGGGTTGTCCTTGCCCGCCGCCTCGACCAGCGCGATCTGGTCCTTGTACGCCTTGGAAATGGCCGGATAGCGCCACGCCTGGGTGTTCTCGAACTCCGCCGCCAGCGCGTAGCGGTCGGTGCGGCCCGGATAGCCCGCCACCATCACGAAGTCGCCCGCGCCCAGCGGCTTGTCGGCGATCTTCAGCCAGTGCTTCGGCTGGTAGGGCACGTTGTCCTTGCTGAAGGCCGCCGGCTTTCCGTCCTTGCCCACGTAGGCGCGATAGAACGAGAAGTCGCCGGTGTGGCGCGGCCACATCCAGTTGTCGATGTCGCCACCGAACTTGCCGACGCTGGCGGGCGGCGCGTAAGCCAGGCGCACGTCCTTGATCTCGAGGTTCTTGAACAGGCGGTAGGTATTGCCACCCATGAAGCTGTAGACGCGGCAGCGATAGCCGGCATCGGCTTCGCAGGCGCTGGTGGTCTTCTTCTCGAAGGCTTCCAGCGCGTCGGCGCGCGCGACCGGGTCGCTGCCCGCCGCCGCCATCGCCGCCTTGGCGTCGGCGGTGACGTCGGTGATGTCCTCCAGCACGTAGATGCGCGCGTTCGGACCGGCCGAGAGTTCATCGGCAGGGGTCGCCGGGTTGAAGCCGTCGCGGATCAGGTTCTTCTCGGCGGTGGAGTTCAGCTGGATGGCGCCGTAGGCGCAGTGGTGGTTGGTCGCCACCAGGCCCTGCGGCGAGACGAAGCTGGCGGTGCAGCCGCCCAGCGACACCACCGCGCCCATCGGGTCACCGGTGAGGTTGGCCAGCTGCTTCGGGTCCAGCTTCAGGCCGGCCTTCTTCAGCGGGCCGGCGATTTCCGGCAGCTGCTGCGGCACCCACATGCCTTCGTCGGCATGCACGGCGGTGGCGAAGCTGGCGGTGGCCGCGGCGATGCCGGCGGCGAGGAGGGTCTTGCGCATCATCGTTGTCCTTGGTGGTTGCCGGGGGAATGCGGGAATCGGCTTACTCGGCGGGCAGCTGCATTTCCTGCAGCAGGTGCGGCGCCGGATAGACCTTGGCCAGCAGCCAGCGCAGGTAGCGCATGTCGACGTGGATCGCACGCTTGTAGCGCGGGTCGAACATCCAGCTGGCGCTGACCGCCTCCCAGTTGCTGTCGAAGTTCAGGCCGATCAGCTTGCCTTCGGCGTCCAGCACCGGCGAACCGGAATTGCCGCCTGTGGTGTCGAGGTTGGTCATGAAGTCCACCGTCTGGGTCTTCAGCTCCGGATCGGCGGTGCTGCCGAAATCGCCCTTGGCGATCGCATCCAGCAGCGGCTTGGGCGCATCGAACGGCTCGACGCCGGTGTTCTTCTCGACGATGCCGGCCACCGTGGTCAGCGGGCGGTAGTCCAGGCCGTCGCGCGGCGACAGCGGGCTGACCTTGCCGTAGCTGATGCGCAGGGTGGAATTGGCGTCCGGGTAGACCGCCCTGCCCTGCGAATTGCGGTAGGCGATCAGCGCCTGCATGTAGGCCGGGCGCAACCGCAGCAGTTCGCCGGCGCGCTGCTTGGCTTCGGCTTCCAGACGCAGCAGCGCCGGCTGCAGGGTGGCGGCGGCCTTGAGCAGCGCGTCGTCCGAGGCCGCAAGCGCAGTCGCGTCGAGCTTCAGCGCGGCAAGACGGGTGGCCTCATCGCCCAACTTCGTGCCGGCATACAGCGCGTCGAGCCGCTGCGCCGCCTCGGCTTCGCTGGTGCCGAACACGGCATCGAACTCGGCCACGCGCTGTCCGGCCGGCAGTGCGAAATAGCGCTTCAGCGCGTAACGCAGGGCGGCCTTTTCCACCTCCGGGTCATAGCGGCGCTGCAACTGCTTCAGGCCACCCTCGATCAGCGCCTCGTCGCGCTGCTGGAAGCCGGTTTCGCGCTGCGCATCCGGCTTGCCGCGCTCCAGCGCCAGGCGCTGCAGCTGGCTCGCCGCGCCCAGCAGTCCGGGGCGCAGGAACGGCAGGATGAAATCGCGCTCGCGGTTGGCATCGTCCAGATCCAGCTCCGCCTGCATCGCGCGGATGCCGGCCAGCTTCGCCTTCGCCCCCGGCTGCTTGCCCAGCCACGCCAGCATCGCCGCCTCGTCCTCGCGCCGCACCCGCACCGCGTCGCTGCGGCGCAGGCCCTCCAGTTCGCCCTGCGCGCGCTTGAGCGTGTTCTTGTAGCCGGCGACGCTGGAGGCATAGGCCACCTGCTTCGACTTGCTGCCGGCGCTGGCCTGCTCGACGGTGTCGATCAGGCCGTCGTACATCGCCACCCGGGTGGGCAGCAGCCAGTCGATCTGGCCGGCGAATTCGGAAGCGGTGCGATGGCGGAAGGTGCGGCCCGGGTAGCCGGCGACCATCGCGAAATCGCCCGCCTTCACCGGCGCGGTGGACACCGTCAGGTGCGCCGGCGGCGCATAGGGCACGTTGTCCTTGCTGTACGCGGCCGGCTTGCCGTCCTTGCCGACGTAGGCGCGGTAGAAGGTGAAATCGCCGGTGTGGCGCGGCCACATGAAATTGTCGATCTCGTCGCCGTAGTTGCCGATCGCGCGCGGCGGCGCGTAGACGAGGCGGATGTCCTTCAGCTCCAGCTGCTTGATCAGGTAGAAGTCGCTGCCGTAGTACATGTCGGCGACGCTGCAGCGATGGCCGGGGTCGGCCTCGCACTCGGCGACCGCGGTCTTCTTCGCCGCATCCACGGCATCGTAATAGGCGCGGCCGGTCTTGCCCTTCGCGCCGGCAAGGATGCGGTCGGTGACCTTGTCGAAACCCACCGTCACCCAGATCCGCGAAGCCGGGCCTGCCGAAACCTCATCGGCACGGGTGGCGGCGCTGAAACCGTCCTGGATCAGGTTCTTTTCCGGGGTGGAATTGAGCTGGATCGCACCCATCGCGCAGTGGTGGTTGGTCACCACCAGGCCCTCCGGCGAGACGAAGCTGGCGGTGCAGCCGCCCAGCGACACCACCGCGGCCAGCGGCGGCTTCGTCACGTCGGCCAGCTGGGCGGGATCGCCCTTGAAGCCGGCGGCCTGCAGCTGGGCGGCCAGCTGCGGCAGCTGCGAGGGCATCCACATGCCTTCATCGGCATGGGCCGCGCCGCCGGCAAGGGTCATCGCCAGGGCGGCGGTCAGGGTGCGTTTGCGCATGGTCGGGCTCCGGGAACGGCAAACCCGTATTAGACCATCCCCGCCCCGCGCCGGCCCGTGACCTTGGTCAGGCCGGCCATGGACGGGAACGGCGGTAAAATGGCGGTCTTATCCCGACCGGTCATGGACATGACGCAAGCGAACACGATGCGGGCGCTGGTCAAGCGCGAAGCCGCCAAGGGCATCTGGATGGAACAGGTGCCGGTGCCGGTGCCGGGCCCGAACGAGGTCCTGATCAAACTGGAGAAGACCGCCATCTGCGGGACCGACCTGCACATCTACCTGTGGGACGACTGGAGCCAGCGCACCATCCAGCCGGGGCTGACCATCGGCCACGAGTTCGTCGGCCGCATCGCCCAGCTCGGCTCGGCGGTCACCGGTTACGAAGTCGGCCAGCGCGTCTCGGCCGAAGGCCACATCGTGTGCGGCCACTGCCGCAACTGCCGCGGCGGGCGTCCGCACCTGTGCCCGAACACGGTGGGTATCGGCGTGAACCGCAACGGCGCCTTCGCCGAATACATGACCATGCCGGCCAGCAACCTGTGGCCGATTCCCGACCAGATCCCGTCCGAACTGGCCGCCTTCTTCGACCCCTACGGCAACGCCGCGCACTGCGCGCTGGAATTCGACGTGATCGGCGAGGACGTGCTGATCACCGGCGCCGGCCCGATCGGGATCATCGCCGCGGGCATCTGCAAGCACATCGGCGCACGCAACGTCGTGGTCACCGACGTCAACGACTACCGCCTGAAGCTGGCCGCCGACATGGGCGCCACCCGCGTGGTGAACGTGTCCAACACCTCGCTGAAGGACGTGATGGCGGACCTGCACATGGAAGGCTTCGACGTGGGCCTGGAAATGAGCGGCAACCCGCGCGCCTTCAACGACATGCTCGACTGCATGTACCACGGCGGCAAGATCGCGATGCTTGGCATCATGCCCAAGGGCGCAGGCTGCGACTGGGACAAGATCATCTTCAAGGGCCTGACCGTGCAGGGCATCTACGGCCGCAAGATGTACGAGACCTGGTACAAGATGACCCAGTTGGTGCTGTCCGGCTTCCCGCTGGGCAAGGTGCTGACCCACCAGCTGCCGGTGGACGACTTCCAGAAGGGTTTCGACCTGATGGAGGCGGGCAAGGCAGGCAAGGTGGTGCTGAGCTGGTACTGAGCCACGAACACAAGGAAAAAAGGCGCCGGAAGGCGCCTTTTTTCATAGCCGCGACCGACGCTCAGCGCGCGAACGTCACCGTCAACAGCACGCGACTGTCGGCCAGCTGGCCGAAGTTGTCGCGCCCCTTGCCGTCGACGCCGTAATAGCCCAGCGAGACTTCGGCAGGGCCGAAGCTGCGGCTGAGACCCACGCCCCAGTCGGTGTAGTCCGAAGCCACCTCGGCATCGGCGAACACGCTGCGGCCCACGTTGGCGGACAGGGTGAGGTCGTTCGGCAGCGCCCAGTCGTGGGCCAGGCCGTAGTACCAGCCGGTGGTGCTGCTGCCCCAGACATCATTCGTATAGCCCACGCTCAGCGCCCAGTTTTCGGCGATGGTCGCGGTGGTGACCAGTTCGTTGTAGGCCATCTCGCTGGCACCCGGGTAGGTGTAGCGGTTGAGCACGACGTCGATGTTGACCTTGTCGGTGGCATCGAAACCGTAGCCGACGAAGTAATCCACCTCGATGTCCGGGCTGTCTTCGCCGAAGTCCACGCCGGAGGCGAAGCTCCCCACGTACAGACCCGCGGCCGAGGTCCAGGTCAGCGTACCCTGCAGGGTCGCCTTCTCGTCGGTCTGCGATGCGCCGCGGAACAGGTAGTCGGACACCGCGCTGACTTCCCAGCTGACGGACGAGGCGGGTGCATCGCCATCGCCCGCGCTGGCGGCGAAGGGCGCGGAAAGCAGCAACAGGGCAATGGCAAGCGGGCGGCGGACCTGGGTCATGGGAGGCTCTGCATTGGGTCGTTGGGAGGAATCACAACATTTTAACATTCGATTCCGGGCGCGAAGAATCTGCCGGTTGCAGCCGCCGCACCTGAAGCAAATAACGGCCGCCAGCTAGAATCTGTAGCTCCCTGGCCCACGACGAACACACCATGACCAACGCCCCTTCGCTGACCCGGCACTACGCCGAGGAACTGGACAACATCCGCGCGCAGGGGCTGTTCAAGTCGGAACGCATCATCACGTCGCCGCAGTCTGCCGAGATCACCCTGGCCGATGGCCGCACAGTGCTGAATTTTTGCGCCAACAACTATCTGGGGCTGGCCGACCATCCGGACGTGATCGCCGCGGCCAAGGAAGCGCTGGACACCCACGGCTTCGGCATGGCCAGCGTGCGCTTCATCTGCGGCACCCAGGACCTGCACAAGCAGCTGGAGAAGACGATTGCGGACTTCTTCGGCACCGAGGACACCATCCTCTATGCAGCCTGCTTCGACGCCAACGGCGGCCTGTTCGAACCGCTGCTGGGCGAGAACGACGCGATCATCTCGGACGCGCTCAACCACGCCTCGATCATCGACGGCGTGCGCCTGTGCAAGGCCAAGCGCTACCGCTACGCCAACTGCGACATGGCGGATCTCGAACAACAGCTGCAGCAGGCCAGGGCCGACGGCGCGCGCACCATCATGATCACCACCGACGGCGTGTTCTCGATGGACGGCTTCATCGCGCCGCTGGACGAGATCACCGCGCTGGCCGCGAAGTACGGCGCGCTGGTGCACATCGACGAATGCCACGCCACCGGCTTCCTCGGCGCCACCGGCCGCGGCAGCGCCGAGGTAAAGGGCGTGCTGGACCGGATCGACATCTTTACCGGCACCCTCGGCAAGGCCATGGGCGGCGCGCTCGGCGGCTTCACCACGGCGAGGAAGGAAGTCATCGAACTGCTGCGCCAGCGCTCGCGCCCCTACCTGTTCTCCAATTCGCTGCCGCCGCACGTGGTGGCCGCGGGCATCAAGGCCTTCGAGATGCTCTCGGCGGCCGGCCACCTGCGCACGCAGCTGGTCGAAAACACCGCCTATTTCCGCGAGCGCATGACCGCCGCCGGCTTCGACATCAAGCCGGGCGTACACCCCATCAGCCCGGTGATGCTGTACGACGCGCCGCTGGCGCAGCGGTTCGCCGAGCGGCTGCTGGAGGAAGGCATCTACGCGATCGGTTTCTTCTTCCCGGTGGTGCCCAAGGGCCAGGCGCGCATCCGCACGCAGATCTCCGCGGCACACACCCGCCAGCACCTCGACCGCGCCATCGACGCGTTCATCCGCATCGGCCATGAGCTGGGCGTGCTGAAGGCCTGACGCTCAGCCACCGCCGAGCGCGGCGACTTCCCCGGCGCTCAGTTCGCGCCATTGGCCCTTCGGCAGTTCGCCAAGGGCCAGCGGCCCGATCGCTACCCGCACCAGCCGCAGCACGCCGATGTCGAAGGCCGCCAGCAGGCGGCGGATCTGGCGGTTGCGGCCCTCGTCCAGTACGACCTCCAGCCATGCGTGCTTGCCACCGGCGCGCAGCAGCGTGACGGATGCGGCATGCAGCCATTCGCCATCCACCGCCACCCCGGACTGCAGCGCCGACAGCGTTGCCGCACCGGGGATGCAGTCCACCTGGACGTGATAGGTCTTGTTCGGGCCGCGCGCCGGGTCGGTGATGCCGGCCGCCCAGCGCGGGTCGCTGGAGAACAGCAACAGGCCTTCGCTGGCCTTGTCGAGGCGGCCCACCGGGGCGATCCAGCCAAGCTCTGCACCGTCGAAGCAGCGGTATACGGTGTCGCGGCCACGCTCGTCGCTGGCCGTGGTGACCAGCCCTCGGGGCTTGTTGAGCATCAGGTAGCGCGGCGCGCCCTGTTCCGGCGCGGCCCCATCGATGTCGATGCGCGCCTGCTCCAGGTCGGTCGGGTGCTCGGGATCGCGCACCACGCGCCCGTCGAGGCGCACGCGGCCATCGCGGATGAGCCGTTCAGCCTGGCTGCGCGAGCACAGCCCGCGCTTGGACAATACCCTTGCCAGCCCGTGGCTCACGCCCATGCGCGGCAGAGGCCGATCAATTGGCCGACTTGGTCTCCGCCGCGGGCACGGTTTCGGGCGCGGCGGCTTCCGCAGCATCCTTGCGCCCGACCACGCGCACGCCCCGCGACTTCATCCACGCGTCGAACTCGTCCGCGGTCATGCGCTTGCCGTTCTGGGTCATGTTGAAACGCCACGGCGTGTTGTCGAACGCAGTCTGCGGCTTGTAGGCGGCGGGATCGATGCCCGCGGCACCCGGCGCGGCCGACTTCGCCATCGCACGGCAACCATCGACGCGGATCCGCGCCAGCACGTTGTCAACCGACAGCGCCTCGTCGAATGACTGCGCCAGCACCCCACTGGCACCACCCAGCTGGGTGATGGCCGGGGCGAACTCGGTGGCGACGGCGGAAATCACGGTCGGGCGGACCGGCACGGCCGAGACGGCACCGGTCGCGCACACATCGCCCCCCGCCTGCGCAAACCCCGGAACGGCAAGCAAGGACAGCACACAGGCGCGGAACATGGACGACATGGCAACGTACTCCCCGACGGACCGCGACAGTGTAGGCGCTGCCTGCGGCTAACCGCAATTCAACGCCGCACCGCCGCCACAAAAAAACGAAGCCCGGCACTGGGCCGGGCTTCGATACCTCACGAATGACAGCCGGGATTACAGGCTGTTCAGCTCGGTGCGGCGGTTGGTCTCGCTCTTGCAGCCCGGCAGGGTCTGGCCCTTGTCTTCCAGCGGACGGCTCTCGCCGTAGCCGGTCGGACCGGACATGCGGCCGGCGTCCACGCCGTTGCTGGTCAGGTAGTCATAGACCGCCTTCGCGCGACGCTCGGACAGGCTCTGGTTGTAGGTGTCGGTACCGCACTGGTCGGTGTGGCCGGCGACTTCAACCTTCAGCTCCGGATAGCGCTTCAGGATCTCGACGGCCTCGTTGAGGATGGCCACCGCGTCCGGACGCAGGGTCGACTTGTCGAAGTCGAAGTTCACGCCCTTCAGGTCGATCGAGACCGGCACCGGGCAGCCGTCCGGACCGATGGTCTGGCCAGCCTGCGAACCCGGGCACTTGTCGTTGCAGTTGTTGACGCCGTCGCCGTCGTCATCCATGTCGGCGCAGGTCTGCTGCGGCGCCGGGGCCGGGGCAACCGGGGCAACCGGCTCCGGGCCGAGGGCGATGGTCATGCCCACCGAAGCCAGCAGATCAGTGAAGCGATCCTGCTGGTTGCCGATGCGGGCCTGCTGGTCGTCGAAGTCGACGCGGGTACCGATTTCAGTGCGCAGGTCCATGCGGCCGAAATCGAACTGCAGGCCGGCGCCCAGGTTGACGGCCAGGTTGGAGTCCTTGTGATCCGCCGGCGAGGTCGGCAGGGTGGTCACGAACTCTTCCTCATGACGCTGCCAGCCCAGGCCACCGCGCAGATAGGGCCACCACTTGGAGTCGGCGTTGCGGAAGTGGTAACGGCCGTCCAGGGAGACGCCGTACTGGCTCCACCACAGGTTCGGATTGATGGTCTTGTCCGGGTTCTGGTAGTTCAACTCGGTTTCCAGCGAGAAACGCTGGGTGAGGAACTTGCCGAAACCAATGGTGCCGAAGAGCGCGTCTTCAGTGCCACGATCCTTGTCCTGGAAGTTCACACCGGTCGAACCGGAAACGTACCAGCGGTCATCGAACTCCTGGGCAGACGCAGCCTGCGCCAGACCCAGACCACCCAGAAGGGCAGCGCAGAGGAGTTTCTTGTTCATGTTCAGCTCCTTGATTCAGTGAAAGAAACCGTGACGCGGAATTTAAAAGCGCTTGCTCCAGACGGCGGTACCGGCGCTTGGCGCACGTTACAGCCGGGCACGTGAAAGCCGCGTTAACACTAACATAACGGTTAAACGCCTGCAAAGTATGCACCCCGATCGCACTCGCATAACACCGGCGCATGCGGTCCACCATACCTGACGGTATGCTTCGGCGATGACGACCCCATTCCCGCATCTGTTCGCTCCCCTCGATCTGGGCTTCACCGCCCTGCGCAACCGGGTCCTGATGGGCTCGATGCACACCGGGTTGGAAGACCATGCCCGCGACTTCCCCAAGCTCGCAGCCTATTTCGCCGAACGCGCCCAGGGCGGGGTCGGGCTGATGGTCACGGGGGGATTCGCGCCTAATATCGTTGGCTGGCTCAAGCCGTTTGCAGGGCGCCTGTCCCTGCCCTGGCACGTCCGCCGGCACCGGCAGGTCACCTCCGCGGTGCACGCCCATGACGGAAAACTCTGCCTGCAGCTGCTGCACGCCGGCCGCTATGCCTATCACCCGTTGTCGGTGGCGCCGTCGCGATTGAAATCGGCAATCAACCCGTTCACACCGCGCGCTCTGTCGGCGCGCGGCATCGAGCGCCAGATCCGCGATTTCGCCACCGCCGCGCTGCTGGCGCGCGAGGCCGGCTATGACGGCGTCGAAATCATGGGATCGGAAGGCTATCTGCTGAACGAATTCACCACCCCGCGGGTGAACCGCCGCAGCGACGCTTGGGGCGGAGACGCCGCCAGGCGGATGCGCTTCGCCGTCGAAATCGTGCGACGCGTGCGCGAGGCTTGCGGGCCGGACTTCATTCTGATCTACCGGCTGTCGCTGCTCGATCTTGTCGACGGGGGCAACGACTGGGACGCCATTGTCGCCCAGGCCAAGGCGGTGGAAGCCGCCGGTGCCACCATCATCAACAGCGGCATCGGCTGGCACGAGGCGCGTGTCCCCACCATCGCCACTTCGGTGCCACGCGCGGCGTTCACCGGCGTGACTGCCAGGCTGAAGCCGCACGTAACCCTGCCTCTGGTTGCCAGCAACCGCATCAACATGCCGGAGGTGGCCGAAGCGGTGCTGGCCGCGGGCAACGCCGACATGGTCTCGATGGCCCGCCCGCTGCTGGCGGATCCGCAGTGGGTGAACAAGGCGCGGGCCGGCCGCAGCCATGCGATCAACACCTGCATCGCCTGCAACCAGGCCTGCCTGGACCACGTGTTCGAGAACAAGCGCGCCAGTTGCCTGGTCAATCCGCGCGCCTGCGCCGAGACCGAGCTGAACTTCGCTCCGACGGCCTCGCCGAAAACCATCGCCGTGGTCGGCGCCGGTCCGGCCGGCCTGGCCTGCGCCACCGAAGCCGCCGGACGCGGCCATCGCGTGACCCTGTTCGACGGCGGCAGCGAGATCGGCGGCCAGTTCAATCTGGCCAAGCGCATTCCGGGGAAGGAGGAATTCCACGAACCGCTGCGCTATTTCCGCCACCGCATCGCAGAAACTGGCGTTGACCTGCGCCTGGACACCCGGGTGGACGCGGATGCGCTGGAAAGGTTCGATGAAGTCGTGGTCGCCACCGGCGTCACTCCGCGCGGGGTGGATATTCCGGGCGCAGAACACGCCAGCGTCGTCAGCTATCTGGATGTGCTGGAAGGCCGGGTCGAAGTCGGCGGCAAGGTGGCGATCATCGGCGCCGGCGGCATCGGTTTCGATGTCGCCGAATTCCTGGCGCAGGCCGGCGGCTCACCGACGCTGGAGCCGGCACGCTGGATGGCCGAATGGGGGGTGGACCCGACCTTCAACGCGCCGGGCGGACTGGCGCAGCCGCATCCGGAACCACCGGCGCGCCAGATCTGGCTGCTGCAGCGCTCACCGGGCAAGCCGGGGGCACGCCTAGGCAAGACCACTGGCTGGATCCATCGCGCTACCCTCAAGGCCAAGGCAGTGAAGATGCTGGGCGGCGTGGAGTACGTGGGCGTGGACGACGACGGCCTGCACATCCGGGTGGACGGCAGCAGCCAGATCCTGCCGGTCGACCACGTGGTGGTCTGCGCCGGGCAGGAGCCGCGCCGCACACTGTTCGACGCACTGCTGGCGCGCGGCCGCAAGCCGCATCTGATCGGTGGCGCCAAACTCGCAGCGGAGCTGGATGCCAAGCGCGCCATCGACGAAGGCAGCCGTCTGGCGGCGTCGCTCTGAGGCCGACGCGACGGACAAAACCGTTCCATGAAACCCTAACCCCGTCACAGATCCGCCACCCCCCCCATTCAGCCAACGTTCGGGAATCAACCCCTACCTTGCGCCAACTTTTGGCCTGACCCACTGCCCAGTTGCGTGATTGTCAGGTGAACCGGCACGCCGCCCGAACCCATTGACGGGACGGCGCGCCCGGGCAAAGGCCGCCATAGAGCAGCCGCCCTCCCCAGTACGCCATGACGCAGGCGTGCGGCATCCGCAACACACGATGCCTGCCCTGCGCCGCAACGGAGCAAGGAGTCCGACATGAAACTGGCGTGGATACTCTGGCTGTCGCACGTGTTGCCGCAGCCGGCCGCAGATTCGCTGTGCCTGTCCACCACTGTCTACCTGGAAGCGCGCGACCAGTCCGTCCTTGGCCAGCAGGCCGTGGCGGAAGTCGCATTGCGCCGCCGCGACAGTGGCCTGTGGGGCCACAACCTGTGCCAGGTGGTGACCGCACGCAAGCAGTTCGCACCCACGATCGTCTCGCCGCAGACCCGCCTGTCCAATATCCAGGCCTGGTCGGAGGCAGTGGGCGTCGCGCTGGAATCCGAGCGCAACTGGGCGTTGCCGCGCGACCAGCGCAAGCTGGTGGTGCCCGGCGCCAGCCATTTCGCCGCCCACGCCATCGCCAGCCCGAGCTGGAACAGCGCCTTCCAGGTGGCAACCATCGGCGACCACACCTTCTATAAGGTACAGAGTCTGCGTCCGGCCAAGCGCGGCTGATCGAAACGCGCGGCACGCTGCGTTGCGCGCAGCGGCATCGACGCGGCAGCGCGGATTGCGGGATAGTCGTGGGTCTTCTCCAACGAGGCCACATGATGAAGCTCTACAGTTCGCCGGGCGCCTGCTCGCTGACCGACCACATCGTCCTGCAGTGGATCGGCGCGCCGTTCGAAGTGCAGCTCGTCTCCCGCGAGCAGCGCAACACCCCGGAGTTCCGCGCCATCAACCCCGCCGGCGCGGTGCCGGCGCTGCAGGTAGGCGACTGGGTGCTGACCCAGAACTCGGCGATCCTGCACTACCTGACCGACCGCTTCCCCGAGGCCGGCCTGTGCGGCGACGGCAGCCCCGAAAGCCGCGCCGAGGTCAACCGCTGGCTGGCCTTCGTCAATGCCGACCTGCATCCGGCGTTCAAGCCGCTGTTCGGCGCCACTGCCTATCTCGAGGACCCGGCGCTGATCGCGAAGTCGCATGACGCCGCACGCAAGCAACTGCGCGCGTTGTTCGAGCGCGCCGACGCCCAGCTGGCGGGTCGCGACTGGCTCGCAGGAAGCCGCTCGATCGCCGATCCCTACCTGTTCGTGGTCACCCAGTGGGCGAAGAAGACCGGGGTGGACCTGTCCGGCCTGGACAACCTGGCCCGCTTCGACGCGCGCATGGCCGCCGATGCCGGCGTGCAGGCGGCGATGAAGGCCGAAGGCCTGCTCTGAGCTTCCGTCGCCGCAAGACGAAAAAGGCCGCGTGCGAACGCGGCCTTTTTCATGGATCGCAAGGATCTCAGCGCTGGTCGATCGGCACGAAGGTGCGGTCTTCCGGCCCGGTGTAGTTCGCGGAGGGGCGGATGATCTTGCCGTCGATGCGCTGCTCGATGACATGCGCACTCCACCCACTGGTGCGGGCGATCACGAACAGCGGGGTGAACATCGCGGTGGGCACGCCCATCATGTGGTAGC
The DNA here is from genome assembly GCF_014678725.1 of Thermomonas sp. XSG. Lineage (NCBI taxonomy): Bacteria > Pseudomonadati > Pseudomonadota > Gammaproteobacteria > Lysobacterales > Lysobacteraceae > Thermomonas > Thermomonas sp. XSG. Next base: position 826,406 of record NZ_CP061497.1, read on the forward strand.
TGACCGCGCTGAACCAGTCCAAGTTGGGGAACATCTTCTTGATGTCCCACATCACCGACTCCAGCCGCTCGGCGATGTCGTACATCTTCATGTTGCCCTGTTCGGCCGACAGGTGGCGCGCGACCTCCTTGATCACCTTGTTGCGCGGATCCGACACGGTGTAGACCGGGTGGCCGAAACCGATGACCACTTCCTTGCGCTCCACGCGCGCCTTGATGTCGGCCTCCGCCTCGTCCGGCGTCTCGTAGCGCTTCTGCACCTCGAACGCGACCTCGTTGGCGCCGCCGTGCTTGGGCCCGCGCAGCGCGCCGATGCCGCCGGCGATGCACGAATGCATGTCGCTGCCGGTGCCGGCGATCACGCGGCAGGTGAAGGTGGACGCATTGAACTCGTGCTCGGCGTACAGGATCAGGCTGGTGTGCATCGCACGCACCCACGATTCCGGCGGCGGCTCGCCATGCAGCAGGTGCAGGAAGTGGCCGCCAATGCTGTCGTCGTCGGTTTCCACGTCGATGACCCGGCCGTTGTGACTGTAGTGGTACCAGTACAGCAGCATCGAACCGAGGCTGGCCATCAGCTTGTCGGCAATGTCGCGCGCGCCCGGATGGTTGTGGTCGTCCTTCTCCGGCGACACGCAGCCCAGCACGGATACGCCGGTGCGCATCACGTCCATCGGGTGCGCCGACGGCGGCAGTTCCTCCAGCGCGGCCTTGACCGCCGCCGGGATGCCGCGCAGCGACTTCAGCCTGGCCTTGTAGGCGCGCAGTTCGGCCCGGTTCGGCAGCTTGCCATGCACCAGCAGGTGGGCGATTTCCTCGAACTCGCTGGTGGTGGCGAGGTCCAGGATGTCGTAGCCGCGGTAGTGCAGGTCGTTGCCGCTGCGACCGACGGTACACAGCGCGGTGTTGCCGGCGGCGGTCCCGCTCAGGGCGACGGATTTCTTCGGCTTGAACGTGGGGGTTGCGGTCTGTTCGCTCATCGATGTGTCCTCCGGCTCATTTCGTCTGCGCAAACAGCGTGTCGAGCTTGTCCTCGTAGGCGTGGTAGCCCAGGAAGTCGTACAGCTCGGCGCGGGTCTGCAGGGTGTCGATGATGTTCTTCTGGGTGCCTTCGCGGCGCACCGTCTCGTAGAAATGCAGCGCCGCCTTGTTCATCGCGCGGTATGCACCGCAGCAGTACAGGGCGATGTCGACGCCGGCATCGCGCAGCTCGTCGGTGGTGAAGAACGGCGTGCTGCCGAACTCGGTGAGGTTGGCGAGGATGGGCACCTGCACCGCCGCCTTGAACTTGCGGTAGTCGTCCAGCGTCCTCATCGCCTCGGGGAAGATCATGTCGGCGCCCGCTTCGACATAGGCCACCGCGCGCTCGATGGCGCTGTCGATGCCCTCCACGGCGGCCGCGTCGGTGCGCGCCATGATGACGAACTCGCGATCGGTGCGGGCATCCACCGCGGCCTTGACCCGGTCGACCATTTCGTCCTTCGTCACCACTTCCTTGCCCGGGCGATGGCCACAGCGCTTCTGCCCGACCTGGTCTTCCATGTGCACGGCGGCCACGCCGATGCGCTCGAAGTTGCGGATGGTGCGGCCGATGTTGAACGCCCCGCCCCAGCCGGTATCGATGTCGACCAGCAGCGGCATGCCGGTGGCATCCACGATCCGGCGCGCGTCGGTAAGCACGTCTTCCATCGTGCTGATGCCGAGGTCGGGCATGCCCAGCGAATTGGCCGCCACGCCGCCACCGGACAGGTACAGTGCGCGGTAGCCGGTGCGCTTGGCCATCAGGCCGGCGTAGGCGGTGATGGCGCCCATCACCTGCAGGGGGGTTTCTTCATTCAGCGCCGCGCGAAAGCGCGCACCGGCGGATTGCGTGTTCATGGCCTCTCCTTGCGAATCGTGCATTTTAACGCGGGCACCGGCGGCTGCCGGAAACGAAAACGCCGGGCAGGGCCCGGCGCTTCGTGGCTCGTGATGGCATACCGCTCAGAGCAGGTGGGCAACGCCCGCGCGCTCTTCTTCCAGTTCGGCCAGCGTCTTGTCCATGGCGGCGCGGCTGAACTCGTCCACCGGCAGGCCTTCGACGCGGGTGTATTCGCCGTTCGCGCAGGTCACCGGCACGCCGTACATCACGGTTTCCGGGATGCCGTAGCTGCCGTCGGAGGGCACGCCCATGGTCACCCACTTGCCGTTGGTGCCCAGCGCCCAGTCGCGCATGTGGTCGATGGCGGCGTTGGCGGCCGAGGCGGCCGACGACAGGCCGCGCGCCTCGATGATCGCGGCGCCGCGCTTGCCGACGGTGGGGATGAAGGTGTTGGCGTTCCAGTCTGCGTCGTTGATCTTGTCCCTCAGCGATTCGCCATTGACGGTCGCGAAGCGGTAGTCCGGGTACATGGTCGGGCTGTGGTTGCCCCACACGACCAGCTTCTCGATGTCGGTCACGGCCACGCCGGCCTTGCTGGCCAGCTGCGACAGAGCGCGGTTGTGGTCCAGGCGCAGCATCGCGGTGAAGTTCTTCGCCGGCAGGTCCGGCGCCGACTTCATGGCGATGTAGGCATTGGTGTTGGCCGGGTTGCCGACCACCAGCACCTTGACGTTGCGCGCTGCGACCTTGTTCAGCGCGGCGCCCTGGGCGGTGAAGATCTTGGCGTTCTCCAGCAGCAGGTCCTTGCGCTCCATGCCCGGGCCGCGCGGGCGCGCGCCGACCAGCAGGGCGTAGTCGGCGTCCTTGAACGCGACCTCGGCGTCATCGGTACCGACCATGCCGGCCAGCAGCGGGAACGCGCAGTCTTCGAGTTCCATCATCACGCCGCGCAGCGCGGCCTGGGCCTTCTCCATCGGCAGTTCCAGCATCTGCAGGATCACCGGCTGGTCCTTGCCCAGCATTTCGCCAGAGGCGATGCGGAACAGCAGGGCGTAGCCGATCTGGCCGGCGGCGCCGGTGACGGCAACTCGAACGGGGGCTTTCATGTCATGGACTCCTGTGGGGTGGCGGGGCCAAGCCCGCCGGAGGAATGGATGGATCCGGGCTCAGCTGAGCTCGGCGAAGAATTCCTGGAACCGCGCCAGGCCGGGGGCCAGCTGCGGGGTCGGGCAGGTGTAGCTGATGCGCAGCGCGCGTGGCTCCCCGAACGCCGAACCCGGCACGCAGGCCACGCCCTTGGCTTCCAGCAGCACGTTGCAGAAATCGACGTCGTTCTCGATCTTCACACCGTTGTGCGACTTGCCGAACGCGCAGCTGATGTCGGGGAACACGTAGAACGCGCCCTGCGGCCGCGGGCAGACCACGCCGGGGATCGCATCCATCACCGCCATCACCTGGTCGCGCTTGGCCTGGAATTCCACCCGCTTCTGCTCCGGCACGTCCTGCGGACCGGTGAGCGCGGCGATGCCGGCGGCATTCACCACTTCCGGCACGTTGGTGATGTGGTTGGAGTTGAGCGTCACCAGCGCCTTGGCCACCGCTTCCGGCCCGACCATGAAGCCCAGCCGCCAGCCCGGCATGCCGTAGGTCTTGGACAGCGAATCGAGGAAGATCACGCGGTCACGCAGCTCCGGGCGGGCGAGCACGAAGTTGTAGTACTCCAGCCCGTCGAACAGCATCCGGTTGTAGATGTCGTCGGCGATGATCCAGGTGTCCGGATGCTTCACCAGCACGTCGGCCAGCGCGATGACCTCGTCCTTCGTGTACACCATGCCCGTCGGGTTGGACGGGTTGTTGAACAGGAACACCTTGGGCTTCGAGGCCAGCGCCTCGTCGAGCTGCTGCGGGGTCAGCTTGTAGTTCTGGCTGGCGGGGCACGGCAGCAGCTGGATCTTCGCGTTGACGATCTCGGCGATGTCCACGTAGCTGGTCCAGTACGGCGCCGGGAAGGCGATGGTGTCGCCCTCGTCCAGCAGCGCCTCGGCCAGGTTGTAGATCACGTGCTTGGCACCGATGCCGGTCGCGCAGTTGGCACGGGTGTAGCCGGTCAGGCCGATCTGCTCGATGTGCTGCAACAGGGCGTCCAGCAACGCGTCGGGGCCGCGATTGCTGCCGTACTGGCCGCTATCCTTCTCGACGGCCTGGCGCGCGGCTTCGTACACGTGCGGGCCCGGCAGGAAGTTCGGCACGCCGATGGAGAAGCTGATGATGTCGCGGCCTTCGGCCTTCAGCCGCTTGGCCTTTTCGGCGACCTGCATGATGACGCTGGGCTTGGCGCGACTCATGCGCCGGGCGAGCTGAGGCATCGTGGGGAACCTCGGAAAATGGCCGCGGACGCGGCGATGGACGTGGGAAAATAACCCCGTGATGTTAGCACAGCGCCCCTCCCCGCCCATGCCCGCCCGACGCCGGGAAACGCAGTGGCGCCGGTGCCTGTGGCTGCCCATGGCGCTGCTGGCGACCGTGCTTTCGGGCTGTGCCTCCGGGACGCCGGAGCGCCCCGACGCGATCGCCGCGGAAGCCTTCCAGATACGCGGCCGGGTCGCCCTGGCCGCGCCCGACATCGAGATTTCCGAGCGCCACCACGACGGCGCCACGCTCCCGCGCGGAGAATGGACCGCGGCTGCACGTCTGCTATGCGCGCAGGCAGCCCATGAGGTATTGGGCCAGCAGGCCATCACCACGGTCGATTACGGGCCGGTCGGCGCTCCCCGGCTGCGGGAGCATCTGCTGGCGGCCCAGGGAACTGCATCCGCCTCGGGTGACGATATCGGCGCGGCCGCGCTGCAGGGGGAGACCACGCCGCTATACAGCGCCACCGGCGCCGACTACGGCCTGTTCATGCAATTGCGCGGCAGCCACGCCAGCAGCGGCCGGACCGCGGTGCGTGCGGCGGGGCGCTTGCTGCTGGGCGCCGATATCGGCGGCGACACCTTGGACGCGGAGGCATGGCTGGTGGACCTGCGCTCGGGGCGGGTGGTCTGGCGACACCGGCAGTCCGGTCCGGCAGGCGATCTGCGTACGCTCGACGGCGCGCGCAGGGCCGTGGCGGCGTTGCTGACGGGCCTGCACGGCCAGGCGCCGGCGGCCGGAAACTGACCCTGTCCGCACGGCTGCACCGCCCACACGAGCCAGGACAGCGGCGTGGCATCGATTCCGCCACGCCGCAATCCACAGGCCGTCAGGCGGCCAGGATCCTGTTCCACTCCGCCACGCGGTCGGCCTTGGCGGCCAGCGCGGCATCGGCGTCACCCTCGATCTTCACCGACTTGATGACGTCGCCCTGCTGGACGGCATCGACCACCTCGATCCCTTCGATGACCTTGCCGAACACGGTGTGCTTGCCGTCCAGCCAGCCGCAGGGCACGTGGGTGATGAAGAACTGGCTGCCGTTGGTGTTGGGGCCGGCGTTGGCCATCGACAGGACGCCCCGCTCATGGCCAAGGCCGTTGTTGGCCTCGTCCTCGAAGCGGTAGCCCGGGCCGCCGCGGCCGGAGCCTTCGGGGCAGCCGCCCTGGATCATGAAATCGGCGATCACGCGGTGGAAATTCAGCCCGTCGTAGAAGCCGCGCTTGGCCAGGTTGACGAAATTGGCCACCGTCAGCGGGGCCTTGTCGGCGGCAAGCTCGACCTTGATCAGGCCGCGGTCGGTGTCGAAATTGGCGATCAGGCTCATTCTGTTCATCTCCGGATGCCCGGACGGGCATATGAACCCTATATAATAGCCGGCTTCCCATCCGTCATTTCCGCGCCCTGCCGTCTCGTAGACGGTACCCGGGTGCGGTTTCCACGAGCCCTTCCGAATGTCCGTCGAACGCCTCCGCAACATCGCCATCGTCGCCCACGTCGACCATGGCAAGACCACCCTCGTCGATTGCCTGCTGAAGCAGTCCGGCACCCTCAACGAGCGCACGGTGCTGGCCGAACGCGTGATGGACAGCAACGACCAGGAAAAGGAGCGCGGCATCACCATCCTGGCCAAGAACACCGCCATCACCTGGCAGGGCAACCGCATCAACATCGTCGACACCCCCGGCCACGCCGACTTCGGCGGCGAAGTCGAGCGCGTGCTGTCGATGGTGGATTCCGTGCTGATCCTGGTCGACGCGATGGACGGCCCGATGCCGCAGACCCGCTTCGTCACCCAGAAGGCGTTCGCGATGGGCTTCAAGCCGATCGTGGTGGTCAACAAGGTCGACCGTCCCGGCGCGCGCCCGGACTGGGTGATCGACCAGGTGTTCGACCTGTTCGACAAGCTCGGCGCCACCAACGAACAGCTCGACTTCCCGATCGTCTATGCTTCCGGCCTGAATGGCTATGCCGGCATGGAAGACACCGTGCGCAGCGGCGACATGACCCCGCTTTACGAGGCGATCATGAAGTACGTGCCGGCCCCGGAAGTGGAAGCCGAAGGCCCGTTCCAGATGCGCATCTCGCAGCTGGACTACAACAATTTCGTCGGCGTCATCGGCATTGGCCGCATCCAGCGCGGCACCCTGAAGAAGAACATGCCGGTCACCGTGATCGACCGCGAGGGCAAGAAGCGCCAGGGCAAGGTGCTGCAGGTGCTGGGCTTCATGGGCCTGGAGCGGATCGAGCAGGACAGCGCGGAGGCCGGCGACATCGTCGCCATCTCCGGCATTTCCGAGCTGTCCATCTCCGACACCGTGTGCTCGGTCGACATGCCCGAAGCGCTGCCGGCGCTGACCGTGGACGAGCCCACCATCTCGATGACCTTCCAGGTCAACAACTCGCCGTTCGCCGGCCACAAGGAACTGTCCGGCGGCAAGTTCCTGACCAGCCGCCAGCTCAAGGACCGGCTGGAGCGCGAGACCGTGCACAACGTGGCGCTGAAGGTCGAGCAGCTGGAGGACGCCGACAAGTTCCTGGTCTCCGGCCGCGGCGAGCTGCATCTGTCGGTGCTGATCGAGAACATGCGCCGCGAGGGCTACGAACTGGCGGTGTCGCGCCCCGAGGTCATCATCAAGGAAATCGACGGCCAGCTGATGGAGCCGATCGAGCAGCTCGTCGTCGACGTCGAGGAAATCCACCAGGGCGGCGTGATGGAGAAGCTGGGCACCCGCAAGGGCCAGCTGAAGAACATGGAATCCGACGGCAAGGGCCGCGTGCGCCTGGACTACATGATCCCGGCGCGCGGCCTGATCGGCTTCCAGAACGAGTTCAAGACCCTGACCCAGGGCTCGGGCCTGCTGTTCCACGTGTTCGACCACTACGGCCCGAAGGAAACCGGCGCCATCGCCAAGCGCCTCAACGGCGTGATGATCGCCAATGCCGCCGGCCCGACCCCCGCCTATTCGCTGGGCCCGCTGCAGGAACGCGGCAAGCTGTTCGCCGCCGAGGGCGACCAGGTCTATGAAGGCCAGCTGGTCGGCATCCACAGCAAGGACAACGACCTCACCGTCAACGTCATCAAGACCAAGCCGCTGACCAACATGCGCGCCTCCGGCAAGGACGACGCGATCCAGCTGACCCCGGCCACCAAGTTCTCGCTGGAACAGGCGCTGGACTTCATCGACGACGACGAGCTGGTCGAGATCACGCCGAAGGAAATCCGCCTGCGCAAGAAGCTGCTGACCGAGAGCGACCGCAAGCGGGCCAGCCGCGCGGCGTAACCCGCGGCCTGCCGCATGAGCGTCTTCCTGGGCTGGCTGCCGGATGCGGCCACGCAGGCCGCGCTTGCCGACCTCCGCCTGCGGGTGGAGGCGGCGTTGCCTGCCGACGCACCGCGCCACGACTGGCGCAGGCCGGCGCAGTGGCACATGACCCTGCGCTACCTCGGCGAGCGCATCGACGAAGCGCAGCGCGCACGCGTCGAATCGGCGATGGCCGGATTCGCGGCCGCAATCGCGCCGGCCGACGCCTCGATCACCGGCGCCCAGTACTGGCCGCATGCGCGCGTGCTGGTGGCGAAGATCGACGCTTCACCTGCACTGAAGGCGCTGCTGAAACAACTGGAAGCCGATGCGCAAGGCAGCGGCTTCATGAAGGAGCGCGCGCAGACCGCGCACATCACCCTCGCCTACCTGCCTCGGGGCGCCACGCCGCCGGCGTTGGCCGGCCTCGACGCCAACACCCCGTTGCAGGTCGGGAGGATCGATCTGCTGCAGACTGTTCCCGGCGGCTACGACGCCCTTGCTTCGTGGCCGCTGGCCGGCCGGGGCGACGCATGAGCGCCGGCCCGCGCGCCAGCGCTGCCGAAGCGCATCGTGGCCTGCATGCTGTGGCGCTGTTCGAAGCGGCCAAAGGCGTGCTGGCGCTGCTGGCAGCCACCGGGATGGAGTGGCTGGGCCCGGCGCCGCTGCAGCGCGCACTGGATGCGCTGCTGGCGCTGCTGCATCTGGATCCCGCGCACGGCAGCCCGGCTTGGCTGGCGCATGCGCTCAATCCCGATGCCGTGCACCTGGCCGCGGCGGTTGCCGTGCTGTACGGCGCGGTGCGCCTTGCCGAGGCGTGGGGGCTCTGGCGCGCCAAGGCCTGGGCGTCATGGCTGGGCCTGTCCGCCGCGCTGTACCTGCCGTTCGACCTGTATGCCTTCGCCCTGCATCGCCACTGGCTGGAAGCAGCGGCCGTGGTGATCAATCTGGTGGTGGTCTGGGTCCTGGCGCGCGACCTGTTCAAGCGGCGCCGCTGAGGCGGATTGCCCACAGCGCCGGGGCGGGCGATGCTTGCGCATCCTCCCGGGAGTCCCGCCGATGCGCCACCTGCCGCTTGCCCTCGCCCTCGCCGCCCTGCTCGGCGCCTGCCAGCCTGCCCCGCAACCCCCCACGAAGGACGCGGCCAAGCCCGCTTCGGGCGCGTCGGCGTTCGCTTTCGAGGAGGCGGGCATCGCCGACCTGCAGCGCCGGATGGCCGATGGCGCGGTGACCAGCCACGCGTTGACCCGGGCCTATCTCGACCGCATCGCCGCCATCGACAAGGCCGGCCCCACGCTCAATTCGGTGATCGAACTCAACCCGGATGCACTCAAGGAAGCCGACGCGCTGGATGCCGAGCGCAAGGCCGGCAAACTGCGCGGACCGCTGCACGGCATCCCGGTGCTGCTGAAGGACAATATCGACGCCACCCCGATGGTGAATTCCGCGGGCTCGCTGGCGCTGGCGGAACACCGGCCGAAGTCCGACGCCTTCCTGGTCGCGAAGCTGCGCCAAGCCGGCGCGGTGATCCTGGGCAAGACCAACCTGTCGGAATGGGCCAACTTCCGCTCGACCCGCTCCACCTCCGGCTGGAGCGGCCGCGGCGGCCAGACCCGCAACCCCTACGTGCTCGACCGTAATCCCTGCGGCTCCAGTGCCGGCAGCGGCACCGCGATCGCCGCCAACCTCGCCGCCGCCGCCATCGGCACCGAAACCGACGGCAGCATCATCTGTCCCTCGGCGGTGGCCGGGCTGGTCGGCCTCAAGCCCACGGTTGGGCTGGTCAGCCGCAGCGGCATCATCCCGATCTCCGCCTCGCAGGACACCGCCGGACCGATGACCCGCAGCGTCGCCGACGCCGCAGCACTGCTCACCGCGATCGCTGCGGCCGACCCCAACGACGCGGCCAGCAGCGAGCGCCCGCAGGCAGTAGCTGTCGACTACGCGGCCCACCTCAAGGCGGATGCGCTGAAGGGCGCGCGGATCGGCGTGGTGCGCAAGCTCATGGGTTACCACCCGGATACCGACGCGGCGATGGAACGCGCCATTTCCGCGATGCAGGCGGCCGGCGCCACCGTGGTGGATGCCGAGATCCCCACCCTGGGGCAATGGGATGCGGCCGAGTACGAAGTGCTGCTGTACGAGTTCAAGGACGGCCTCAACGCCTATCTGGCCCGCAGCGGCGCGCCGCACAGCTCGCTGGACGCGCTGATCGCCTTCAACAACCAGAATGCCGCGGGCGAAATGCCGTTCTTCGCCCAGGAGATCTTCGAGCAGGCCAACGCCAAGGGGCCGCTGAGCGACAAGGCCTATCTCGACGCACGCGACAAGGCGCGCCGCTTAGCCGGCCCGGAAGGCATCGATGCGGCGCTGAAGAAGCATGGCCTCGACGCGCTGGTGGCACCGGCGATGTCGCCGGCGTGGCCGATCGACCCGGTCAACGGCGACCATTTCCTTGGCGCCGGCTACGGCGCCTCCGCAGTGGCTCGCTATCCCAGCCTGACCGTCCCGATGGGCGAGGTGCACGGCCTGCCGGTCGGCATCGTGTTCATGGGCACTGCCTGGAGCGAACCCAGGCTGATCGAACTGGGCTACGCGTTCGAGCAGGCCAGCAAGGCGCGCAAGCCCCCGCGCTTCCTGCCGACCATCACTACTGCCTCGCCGTAGCCCTCGCCCTGCCGGAGCTCGCTCCGCCCCTTGCGGAGCGGCCCGGTGGCACGTCTCTTATTCCCCGATCGCCCCACGCTTTCGCACGATCAGCATCGCGATCTCCAGCGCCTGCTCGTAGTTGAGGCGCGGGTCCACGGTACTGCGGTAATCCCGCTGCAGGTCCATCTCGGTGAGGTCGCGCGCGCCGCCCAAGCACTCGGTGACGTTCTCGCCAGTCATCTCCAGATGCACGCCCCCCAGGTGCGTGCCCGCCGCCGCATGCAGGTCGAAGGCCTGCTCGATCTCACTGCGGATGTTGGCGAAGCGGCGGGTCTTGTAGCCGTTGCTGGTGGACTCGGTGTTGCCGTGCATGGCGTCGCAGATCCACAGCACCCGCCGGCCCTCGCGCTGTACCGCGTCCAGCAGCGCCGGCAGCTTGTCGGCGATCTGCCCGGCACCCATGCGGTGGATCAGGCCCAACCGGCCCGGCTCGTCGTCCGGGTTCAGCGCGTCGATCACCCGCAGCAGCTGGTCGGGCGTGACCGACGGCCCCACCTTGACCGCCACCGGGTTGCGGATGCCGCGGAAATACTCCACGTGCGCGCCGTCCAGAGCGGCGGTACGCATGCCGATCCACGGGAAATGCGTGCTCAGGTTGAACCAGCCGTCGGCGCGCGGCACCTGCCGGGTCTGCGACTCCTCGTAGTGCAGCAGCAGCGCTTCGTGGGAGGTGTAGAAGTCCACCCGGTTGAGGCTCTGCATGCGCCGCCCGGCCAGCGTCTCCATGAAGCGCACCGCATCGCCGATCCCCGCCACCATCTTCTGGTAGTCGGCCGCGTGGGGCGACTGGCTGACCCAGCCCAGTCCCCAGTATTCCGGGTGGTGCAGGTCGGCGAATCCGCCATCGATCAGCGAACGCACGAAGTTCATCGTCATCGCCGAACGCGCGTGCGCCTTCACCATCCGCCGCGGATCGGGGATACGCGCCTGCGGCTCGAACTCCGGGCCATTGACGATGTCGCCGCGGTAGCTCGGCAGGGTCACGCCGTCGCGCGTCTCGGTGTCGGCCGAGCGCGGCTTGGCATACTGGCCGGCGAACCGCCCCACCCGCACCACCGGCAGCTTCAGTCCGTGCACCAGCACCAGGCTCATCTGCAGCAGCACCTTGAGCCGGTTGGAGATGACGTCGGAACTGCACTCGGCGAAGGTCTCGGCACAATCGCCGCCCTGCAGCAGGAACCGCCTGCCTTCCTGTGCCTCGGCCAGCTGCTGCTTGAGCGCCAGGATCTCACGTGACGTCACCAGCGGTGGCAGCGCCCGCAGCTCATCGCGGGTGGCCGCCAGCGCCTCGGCGTCGGGATAGGTCGGCATCTGCAGCGCGGGCTTGGCGCGCCAGCTCGAAGGCGACCAGTCGGCCGAGGGTGCTGCAGCGGGAGGAAAGGCGATTGCGGGATGGGTCGACATCGGGACGGAACCGGGATCTGCTGCATTGCATCATCACGCCCCGGAACCGTGATCGCAACCGTTACCTGCGGAACCGATGGGCATGGCGACGCAGGAATCCGGCATACAGCGCCCCGAAGCCCAGCACGACGAACCACAACAGCGCCCACATCGGCATCGACAGGCCGAGGAACTGCCAGTCGATGTTGCTGCAGTCACCGGTTGCCTGCAGCACCTTGCGTGCCGCGCCCAGCCAGGAGTGCTGCTCGACGATGAAATTCAGGCCAGGCCCGCAGCTGGGCAGCTCGGGCGGATTCAGTTGTACCCAGCTGTGACGACCCGCGTAGCCCATGCCGGCGGCAGCCGCGACGAACGCCAGCACGCCCCACACCTTGCGGGCGCCCGGCGCGCGCGGCGCGTGCAGCGCCCCCAGCAGGAACACCAGCCCCAGCGCGGCGAAACAGATGCGCTGGAAGATGCAGAATGGGCAAGGCTGGATGCCCAGCTGGAACTGCACGTAGAACGCATAACCCAGCAGCGCCGCGCAGATGACGAAACCGAACAGGAACTGTTGGCGGAAAGACCAGCGGAACGGATTCATGCGCGCGCCTTCGAGGAATCCTTTCGATTATGGCGCAGCCGGCCCGAAAACGAAAAACCCCGGCATTGCCGGGGCTTTTCATCGCAGCGCTGTAGCGGGATTACCCGTTAGTCGGCGGCCTGCGGGCGGTCCACCAGCTCGACGTAAGCCATCGGCGCGTTGTCGCCGGCGCGGAAGCCGCACTTCAGGATGCGCAGGTAACCACCCGGGCGCTGCGCGTAGCGCGGGCCCAGCACGGTGAACAGGGTGCCCACCGCTTCCTTGTCGCGCAGGCGCGAGAACGCCAGGCGGCGGTTGGCCACGCCGTCGGTCTTGGCCAGGGTGATCAGCGGCTCGGCAACGCGACGCAGCTCCTTGGCCTTCGGCAGGGTGGTGCGGATGATTTCGTTCTTGATCAGGGAGGCCGCCATGTTGGAGAACATCGCGCCGCGGTGGGCGCTGGTGCGGTTGAACTTGCGGCCGGATTTCTGGTGACGCATGGCGTTGGATTCCTAAGAAGGTGGAAGATTAAATCTGTTGGACTTCTCTGTCGCCATCCAGGCGTTGACGCTGCGGACTGCGGTTGGTCCTGCCGATCCGTTCCTTGGACCGGAACGCCGCGGGGTGTGCCCCGTCGGCGGTGTTGCAGGTGGTGCGGATTCCGATGGGGCCAGTGCGAGAGGCCGGGGCCGCGGCTCGCACCGCGATTGCCCCCGACCCTCGCGCTTGGCGTCCGGGCGCTTGTCGCCGCGCGAACTGCCGCTTGGGCAACTCGCGGCTGCGGCGACTTAGCCCATCATGCCGTGGGCAGCGACCCCGGCCGGCGGCCAGTTCTCCAGCTTCATGCCCAGCGACAGGCCCTTCTGGGCCAGCACTTCCTTGATCTCGGTGAGCGACTTCTTGCCGAGGTTGGGGGTCTTGAGCAGCTCCACTTCGGTCTTCTGGATCAGGTCGCCGATGTAGTAGATGCTCTCGGCCTTGAGGCAGTTGGCCGAACGCACGGTCAGCTCGAGGTCGTCGATCGGACGCAGCAGCAGCGGGTCGACGCCGGTGCTGGCCTGCGGCTTGGCGCCGCGGTCGCGGTGGGTGAAATCACCGAACACCGACAGCTGGTCGGTGAGGATGTCGGCGGCGGTCCGGACGGCTTCCTCGGCATCGATGGTGCCGTTGGTCTCGATGTCCAGCACCAGCTTGTCCAGGTCGGTGCGCTGCTCGACGCGCGCGGCTTCCACCGCGTAGGCGACGCGACGGACCGGCGAGAACGACGCGTCCAGCATCAGCCGGCCGATCGTGCGGGTTTCCTCGTCCGGACGACGGCGCGCGGCAGCCGGCTGGTAGCCGAAACCGCGGCTGATGGTGAGGCGCATGTTCAGCGCCACGTCCTTGGTCAGGTTGGCGACCACGTGGTCGGGGTTCAGCACCTCGACGTTATGGCTGGTCTTGATGTCGCCGGCGGTGACGACGCCCGGGCCCTGCTTCTTCAGCTCCAGGGTGTCGGTGTCGCCGCTGTGCATGCGGATGGCGACGTCCTTGAGGTTCAACAGGACTTCGAGCACGTCCTCCTGCAGGCCTTCGACCGTGGTGTACTCATGCAGCACGCCATCGATCTCGACTTCGGTGATCGCGAAGCCGGGGATCGAGGACAGCAGCACGCGACGCAACGCATTGCCGAGGGTGTGGCCGTAGCCGCGCTCCAGCGGCTCGATCACGACCTTGGCGCGGTTGTCGGTGATGCGCTCGATCTGCGGTCCGCGCGGACGCAGGACTTGGGTGGCGGTAACCGTCATTCGTGGTGTCTCCTGCTGGCCTGCGCCGGGGGGCGCAGGCCGGTGGCAATGGCTTACTTCGAGTACAGCTCGACGATCAGCGCTTCGTTGATGTCGCTGGGCAGGTCGGCCCGGTCCGGCACGGCCTTGAACACGCCGGCGAACTTGTTCGAATCCACTTCGACCCACGAGGGCGACAGGTTCATCTGCTCGGCCAGGGTCAGGGACTCCTTGACGCGCAGCTGTTTCTGGGCCTTCTCGGACAGCGCGATCGCGTCGCCGGCCTTGACGGCATACGACGGCAGGTTAACGGGCTTGCCGTTGACGGTGACGCCGCGGTGGCTCACCAGCTGGCGGGCGGCCGGACGGGTGACCGCGAAGCCCATGCGATAGACGACGTTGTCCAGACGGGTTTCCAGCAGCTGAAGCAGGTTCTCGCCGGTGTTGCCCTTCTTGGTGGCGGCCTTCTTGTAGTAGTTGCGGAACTGGCGCTCCAGCAGGCCGTAGATGCGCTTGACCTTCTGCTTCTCGCGCAGCTGGGTGGCGTAGTCGGACAGCTTGCCCTTGCGGGCGGTGGCGCCGTGCTGGCCGGGCTTCTGCTCCAGCTTGCACTTGGAATCGAGCGCGCGGGCCGGCGACTTCAGCGACAGGTCAGCGCCTTCGCGACGGGCGAGCTTACAGGTGGGACCGATATAACGAGCCATGTTCTAGTGCTCCCGCGCGTCAGACGCGACGCTTCTTCGGCGGACGGCACCCGTTGTGCGGGATAGGCGTCACGTCGATGATGTTGAGGATCTTGTACCCGACGTTGTTCAGCGAACGAACGGCGGATTCGCGGCCCGGACCCGGGCCCTTGATGCGCACTTCCAGCGCCTTCACTCCGTAGTCCAGCGCTGCCTTGCCGGCCTTTTCGGCGGCAACCTGCGCGGCAAACGGGGTGGACTTGCGGGAACCGCGGAAACCCGCGCCGCCCGAAGTCGCCCAGCTCAGGGCGTTGCCCTGGCGGTCGGTGATGGTGACGATCGTGTTGTTGAAAGAAGCGTGGACGTGCGCGATGCCATCGGTGACGACGCGCTTGATCTTCTTCTTGGTCTTGGTTGCTGCCGGCTTGGCCATGATGTCTGTTCCTTACTTCCTGATGGCCTTGCGCGGGCCCTTGCGGGTGCGCGCATTGGTGCGGGTGCGCTGGCCACGCAGCGGCAGGCCGCGACGGTGGCGCAGGCCGCGGTAGCAGCCCAGGTCCATCAGACGCTTGATGGCCATGCCGACTTCGCGGCGCAGGTCGCCCTCGACGATGAACTTGCCGACTTCGGCGCGCAGGCGCTCGACTTCCGGCTCGGACAGGTCGCGGATCTTGGTCGACGTGCTCACGCCAGCCGATTCACAGACCTGCTTGGAACGGGTACGGCCAATGCCGTAGATGCTTTGCAGCCCGACCCAGACGTGCTTCTGGGCAGGCAGGTTGACGCCTGCAATACGCGCCATAAGGCGATCTCCGATAAACGAAATGACGCCGAACCGAGAGATTCGACGTGGGAAACGTGAAATTGTAACCCAATCCCGACTTGTCAGGAAGCCAAGGCAAGCCCTGGCCCGGCATGGGGAGTGTGCCCATGCTCCGGCGATGGCCCCGGACTGGCAGCGCCCGGCCCTTGCGGACCCGGCCTGCCCGCGCGCTACTCTGGCGCGCGGATCGGTCCGGAGCCACCCGCACGCGGGATCGTCGCGCGGGTCGCCCATTTGCCGGTTCGCGCGTTCGTCGAACCGGCGGTTGTCACTTGCCCCGCAACGGATGCGGGGACGGCTGCGCGGCCCCGCTTAGCGGGCGCCACGCCCCTTGAGGTTGGCCTTCTTCAGCAGGCTCTCGTACTGGTGCGACATCAGGTGCGCCTGGATCTGCGCGATGAAGTCCATCACCACCACCACCACGATCAGCAGCGAGGTGCCGCCGAAGTAGAACGAGGCGCCCATCTCGGTGCGCATCACTTCCGGCAACAGGCAAACCAGCACCAGGTACAGCGAGCCGGCGGCGGTCAGGCGGGTCAGCACGCCGTCGATGTACTCGCCCGTCGCCTTGCCCGGGCGGATGCCCGGAATCAGCGCGCCGGACTTCTTGAGGTTGTCCGCGGTTTCCTGCGAGTTGAACACCAGCGCCGTATAGAAGAACGCGAAACCGATGATCAGCGCGGCGAGCAGGATCATGTGCAGCGGCTCGCCGGGCGAAAGCATCTGGCTCACCTTCTGCAGCCACACCGTCGCGGAGCTGCCCGACTGGCCGAACCAGGTCGATGCGGTGGCCGGGAACATGATGATCGACGATGCGAAGATCGGCGGGATCACGCCCGACATGTTGAGCTTGAGCGGGAGGAACGAGCTCTGATTCTGGTAGCCACCGCGGGCCCCTTGGCGGCGCGCATAGTTCACGGTGATGCGGCGCTGGCCGCTCTCCATGAACACCACGAACCAGGTCACCCCCAGCACGATCGCGAGGATGAAGAACACGGTGATCCACTGCATGTCGCCGCTGTTGGCCTGCTGCAGGGTGTTGAGCACCGCGCCGGGCAGGCCGGCCACGATGCCGGCGAAGATGATCAGGGAGACGCCGTTGCCGATGCCGCGCTCGGTGACCTGCTCGCCCAGCCACATCAGGAACACCGTGCCGGCCGTCAGCGAAACCACCGCGGTCACCACGAAGCCGAGGCCCGGGTTGTAGACCACGGGCACGCCGCCGCTGGCACCCTGCCCCTGCAGCGCGATGGCGATGCCGGCAGCCTGGAACACCGCCAGGAACACCGAACCGACGCGGGAGTACTGGGTGATCTTGCGGCGCCCCGACTCGCCCTCCTTCTGCAGCGCCTTCAGGCTGGGGAGGATCTGCACCATCAGCTGCATCACGATCGACGCGGAGATGTAAGGCATCACGTTCAGCGCGAACAGGCTGAAACGCGCAAGCGCACCGCCGGAGAACATGTTGAACATGTCCACCACGGTGCCCTTCTGCGAGTCCATCAGCTGGAGCATCGCCTCCGGGTTGACGCCCGGCACCGGAATGTAGCAGCCGATGCGATAGACGATCAGCGCACCGATGACGAACAGGAGGCGCGAGCGAAGTTCGGTGAACTTGCCCGCGCCCATCAGGCCTGCCAATGCTCCCGCACTGCGCGACATGCCGTTCTTACTCCGCCAGCTTGCCGCCGGCCGCTTCGATCGCGGCCTTGGCGCCGGCGGTCGCAGCGATGCCCTTGAGCACGAAGGCCTTGGTCACTTCGCCCTTGGCGACGACCTTGGCGCGCTTGGCGGTGCTGGGGACCAGCTTGGCGGTGCGCAGTGCGGCGAAATCGATCTCGCCGGCCGGCAGCATGTCCAGCTTGTACAGCAGCACTTCGGCGCAGTCCTTGGCCATCTTCGAGCGGAAGCCGATCTTCGGCAGGCGGCGCTGCATCGGGATCTGGCCGCCTTCGAAACCGGCCTTGATCTTGCCCTTGCCGGAACGCGCGAACGAACCCTTGTGACCGCGGCCGGCGGTCTTGCCGAGGCCGGAACCGATGCCGCGACCGACCCGGGTGCGCTCCTTGCGGGCGCCGTCTGCGGGCTTGAGCGTGTTGAGCTTCATGTGATTACTCCTCCACCTTCACAAGGTAGTGGACCTTGTTGATCAGGCCACGAACCTGCGGGCTGTCCTTGAGTTCGCGGACGCTGTTGAGCTTGCCGAGGCCGAGCGCCTTGACCGACAGGCGGTGGCGCGACTGGGTGCCGCGCAGGCCCTTGACCAGGCGGACCTTGATGGTCTTGTCGTTAGCCATTGACCAGATCCTCCACCTTCTTGCCACGCTTGGCCGCGATCTTGGCCGGAGAGTGCATCGACTCCAGGCCCTTGATCGTGGCGCGCACAAGGTTGATCGGATTGCGGGAGCCGACCGCCTTGGCCAGCACGTTCTTGACGCCGACCGCTTCCAGCACGGCGCGCATCGCGCCGCCGGCGATCACGCCGGTACCTTCGGACGCGGGCTGCATGAACACGCGGGCAGCGCCGTGACCGGCCTTGACCTGATGGAACAGGGTGCCGCCATTGAGATCGACCGAGCTCATGCCCTTGCGGGCCTGCTCCATCGACTTCTGGATGGCGACCGGCACTTCGCGCGCCTTGCCATAGCCGAAGCCAACCTTGCCGGCGCCATCACCCACCACGGTCAGCGCGGTGAAGGTGAACTGACGGCCACCCTTGACGGTCTTGCTGACGCGATTGACGGCGATCAGCTTCTCGATCATGCCGTCATCGACTTTTTCCTCGCGGGGACCGCGATCGCGGCCGCGGGATTCGCGCTGTTCTGCCATTTCGATGTCTCGATTGTTGAGGGAATTTGCGGCTTTGCCGCTTATGGTTGTGAAGTACTGCGGGTGTCCCACCAGCGCCGCAACCGGCGATGGCGTCCGATGCTGGCCGCATCGGCAGCAGGCCAAGGCAAGGGACCGGAGCCCCTCGCCCTCAAGCCCTTAGAACTGCAGGCCGCCTTCGCGCGCGGCATCGGCCAGCGCCTTGATGCGACCGTGGTAGCGGTAGCCCGAGCGATCGAAGGCGACGCGCTCGATGCCGGCGGCCTTGGCGCGCTCGGCGATCATCTGGCCCACCTTCGCGGCGGCCTCGGCGTTCTTGCCGTTCTTCAGGCCAGCCATCACGTCGGCCTGCACGGTGGAGGCCGAAGCCAGCACTTTGGCGCCATCGTGGGTGAACACCTGGGCGTACAGGTGCTGGCCGGTGCGCAGCACCGACAGGCGCGGCACGCCGAGTTCGCGGATGTGGGCGCGGGTCGACTTGGCGCGACGCAGGCGAGCGATCTTCTTTTCCATGGTCTTCTTCTCCGAAAGCTGAAGGCGCGATTACGCCTTCTTGGCTTCCTTGCGGATGATGGTCTCGTCGGAATACTTCACGCCCTTGCCCTTGTAGGGCTCCGGCGGGCGGTAACCACGGATCTTGGCGGCAACTTCACCCACCAGCTGCTTGTCGGCGCCCGAGACCAGGATCTCGGTCTGGGTCGGCGTGGTGATGGTGATGCCAGCCGGCGGCGCGAACAGCACGGGGTGGGAAAAACCCAGCGACAGGTTCAGGTCCTGGCCCTGCATGGCGGCGCGATAACCGACGCCGACCAGCTCGAGCTTGCGCTCGAAGCCGGCGCTGACGCCGTGCACCATGTTGGCGACGATCGCACGCAGGGTGCCAGCCATCGGCACCAGCGAGGCATCGCTGGCCGAGAGCAGCGCTTGGCCGTCTTCGATCTTGACTTCGACGCCGGCCGGCTTGGCGATGCTGAGGGTGCCCTTCGGGCCCTTCACGCTGATGGATTCCGGCTGGACGCTGACTTCGACGCCCTTTGCGAGGACGACGGGCTTCTTGGCAACTCGGGACATGTTCGTTACTCCCTTAGGCCACGATGCACAGGACTTCGCCGCCGACGCCCTGCTGGCGCGCCTGCGAGTCGGTCATGATGCCCTTGGAGGTGGAAACGATCGCCACGCCAAGGCCGTTCAGGACCTTCGGCAGCGCATCCTTGCCACGATACTGACGCAGGCCCGAGCGCGACACGCGCTTCAGGGTCTCGATCACCGGCTTGCCCTCGAAGTATTTCAGGGCGATTTCAAGCTCGGCCTTGGCGCCGTTCGGGGTCACGCGTGCGTCGGCGATGTAGCCCTCGTCCTTCAGGACGTTGGCGATCGCGACCTTGACCTTGGAGGACGGCATCTTCACCGCCGGCTTGCCAACCGCGGCCGCATTCCTGATGCGGACCAGCATGTCGGCGATGGGATCAGTCATGCTCATATGGATTCACCTGATGAGTAGCACCGATATCCGCTTTCGCGAAAATCTGTCGGATTGTGGACACCACGGACGAGGAACGCCGCAGCGCTGTTGCAGGCACGAACCCCGCATCGCTGCGGGGTTCGGGAACCGCCACCGCCGCTTCCGCGACAGGTAGCGGATCAGTATAGCAGGTTTTTACCAGCTCGCCTTGCGCAGGCCAGGCACGTCGCCGCGCATGGTGGCTTCGCGCAGCTTGTTGCGACCGAGGCCGAACTTGCTGTAGACCGCACGCGGGCGACCGGTCAGGGCGCAGCGGGTGGTCTGGCGGGACGGCGAGGAGTCGCGCGGCAGCTTCTGCAGCTTGGTCGCGGCCACCATCTTGTCCTCGTAGGAGGCGTCCTGGCTGGCGATGACCTTCTTCAGCGCCTCACGCTTGGCGGCGTGCTGCTTGGCCAGCTTGGCGCGCTTGGCCTCGCGGTTGATCATGGAAGTCTTGGCCATGACGTGTCCTTTAGTTGCGGAACGGGAAGCGGAAGGCCTCGAGCAGGGCCTTGGCCTCGGCGTCGGTCTTCGCGGTGGTGGTGATGGCGATATCCATGCCGCGCATCGCGTCGACGGCGTCGAAGTCGATCTCCGGGAAGATGATCTGCTCCTTCACGCCCATGTTGTAGTTGCCACGACCGTCGAACGAACGGCCCGACACGCCGCGGAAGTCGCGCACGCGCGGCAGCGAGATGTTGATCAGGCGATCCAGGAACTCGAACATCTGGGCGCGGCGCAGGGTGACCTTGCAACCGATCGGCCAGCCGTCGCGGATCTTGAACGAAGCGACCGACACGCGCGACTTGGTGACCACCGGCTTCTGGCCGGAGATCTTGGTCATGTCGGCGACGGCGTTCTCAAGCACCTTCTTGTTGGTCGCCGCTTCGCCAACGCCCATGTTCAGCGTGACCTTGACGAGCTTCGGGACCTGCATCGGATTGGTGTAGCCGAACTGCTGCATCAGCTTCGGCACCACTTCTTCCTTGTAGAACTTTTCGAGACGGGTGGTCATGTCAGATAGCCTCGCCGCTGGAGCGGAACACGCGGATGCGCTTTCCATTCTCGAGCACCTTGGTGGCAACGCGTTCGCCCTTGCCCGTCGCCGGGTTCAGGAGCATCACGTTGGAAATGTGGATCGACGCCTCGCGCTCGACCACGCCGCCGGGCTGGCCGGCCTGCGGGTTGGGCTTGGTGTGGCGCTTGACCAGGTTCAGGTTGGCAACGTAGACGCGCTCGCCATCGACGCGCACGACTTCGCCAGTCTGGCCCTTGATCTTCTTGTTGCCGGTGGTCACGACCACCTGGTCGCCCTTGCGGATACGGTTCATGTTCTTCCTTCCTCCGCTCAGAGCACTTCAGGCGCGAGCGAGACGATCTTCATGAACTTCTCGGTACGCAGCTCACGGGTAACGGGCCCGAAGATGCGAGTGCCGATCGGCTCTTGCTTGTTGTTCAGCAGCACGGCGGCGTTGCCGTCGAAGCGGATCAGCGAACCGTCCGCGCGGCGCACGCCCTTCCGGGTGCGGACCACGACGGCGTCGTAGACGTCGCCCTTCTTCACCTTGCCGCGCGGAATCGCTTCCTTCACCGACACCTTGATGATGTCGCCGATGCCGGCGTAACGGCGCTTCGAGCCGCCGAGCACCTTGATGCACATCAGTTCCTTGGCACCCGAGTTGTCGGCAACGTCGAGAAAGCTCTGCATCTGGATCATGGCTGTCTCTCCTGCTTACTCGGCGGCACGCGTGATGACTTCCACCACGCGCCAGTTCTTGGTCTTGGACATCGGTGCGCATTCCGCCACGCGGACGACGTCACCTTCGTTGCAGGTGTTGTCGGCGTCGTGGGCGTGCAGCTTGGTCGAGCGACGGATGTACTTGCCGTACAACGCGTGCTTGACCTGGCGCTCGACGAGCACCGTCACGGTCTTGTCCATCTTGTTGCTGACGACGCGGCCTTCGACCGTGTGCAGCTTCTTGGTTTGTTCAGTCATGTCTGCCTTCCTTACTTCGACGCGCTGTTCTGCAGCGCGCCAAGCAGCGTGTTGACGCGAGCGATCTCGCGGCGCACGCGGCGGGGCTCGTTGGTCTTGGACGGGGGCAGCTGGCCGGTGGCCTTCTGCATCCGCAGCGCGAAGCGCTCCTTCTGCAGCTCGACCAGATGGGCCTTCAGCTCGTCCGCCGACTTCTGACGCAGTTGCTTGAGTTCCATCAGCGCACCGTCCGGGTCACGAAAGTGGTGGTGACCGAGAGCTTGGCCGAAGCCAGGCGGAACGCCTCGCGCGCGATTTCCTCGCTGACGCCCTCGATCTCGTAGATCATGCGGCCGGGCTGGATCTGGGCGACCCAGTACTCCACGTTGCCCTTACCGGAGCCCATGCGGACTTCGATCGGCTTCTTGGTGATCGGCTTGTCGGGGAACACGCGGATCCACATCTTGCCGCCACGCTTCACGTAACGGCTGATGGAACGGCGCGCGGCCTCGATCTGGCGAGCGGTGAGCTGGCCGGTGGCGGTCGCCTTCAGGCCGAACTCGCCGAAGCTGACCGCGTTGGCGCTCCAGCTCAGGCCCTCATTCCGGCCCTTGTGGACCTTGCGGTATTTGGTTCGCTTGGGTTGCAACATGATTTATTCCCTCGCTTCGCCGCGCTCGGCGCGGTCGCCACGGTCACGGCGCGGACCACGCGGACGCTCACGGTCACGGTCGCCGCCACGCGGTGCCGGGGTGTCGTCCTGCTTCTCCTGGCCAACCTGGGAGAAATCGAAGATCTCGCCCTTGTAGACCCACACCTTGATGCCGATGATGCCGTACGTGGTCTTCGCTTCCGCGAAGCCGTAATCGATGTCCGCACGCAGGGTGTGCAGCGGCACGCGGCCTTCGCGGTACCACTCGGAACGGGCGATCTCAGCACCGTTCAGGCGGCCGGCCACGTTGACCTTGATGCCCAGCGCACCGAGGCGCATCGCGTTGCCCACCGCGCGCTTCATGGCGCGGCGGAACATGATGCGGCGCTCCAGCTGCTGGGCGATGGACTCGGCCACCAGCTGCGCGTCGAGTTCCGGCTTGCGGACTTCGGTGACGTTGATGTGCGCCGGCACGCCGAGCACATCGGACACTTCCTTGCGCAGCTTCTCGATGTCCTCGCCTCGCTTGCCGATCACCACGCCCGGACGGGCGGTGTGGATGGTCACGCGGGCGTTGTTGGCGGGACGCTCGATCAGGATCTTGCTGATGCCGGCCTGGGCCAGCTTCTTGCGCAGCATGTCGCGGACGCGGAGGTCGGCCGACAGGAACTCGGCGAACTGCTTCTTGCCGGCATACCACTTGGAGTTCCAGTCCTTGGCGATGCCCAGGCGGATGCCGATCGGATTGACTTTGTGACCCATGATTACTTGCCCTCGCCCACGACCACGGTGATGTGGCTGGTGCGCTTGGTGATGCGCGTGCCACGGCCCTTCGCACGCGCCATGAAGCGCTTCAGCGAGGGACCCTCATCGACCATGATGGTCTTGACCTTGAGCTCGTCCGCATCGGCGCCGTTGTTGTTCTCGGCGTTCGAAGCAGCCGAGAACACGACCTTGTAGATCATGCCGGCGGCCTTCTTGTCCGAGAACTTCAGCAGATCGAGCGCACGGGCCACGGGGAGGCCGCGCACCTGGTCAGCGACCAGGCGGACCTTCTGGGCGGAGATGCGCGCACTGCGCAGGACGGCTTTCGCTTCCATGGTCATCTCCTTACTTCCCCTTCTTGTCGCCGCCATGACCCTTGAACGTACGGGTCACGGCGAATTCGCCAAGCTTGTGGCCAATCATGTTCTCGTTGACCAGCACCGGAACATGGTTCTTGCCGTTGTGCACGGCGATGGTGAACCCGATCATTTCCGGCAGGATCGTCGAGCGACGCGACCAGGTCTTGATCGGCTTCTTGCTGCTACCCGCGGTCTCCACCTTCTTCTGCAGATGGTGGTCGATGAACGGGCCTTTCTTGAGTGAACGTGCCATTGCCGATTAGCTCCTGCGATCGCGCACGATGAACTGCTGGGTGCGCTTGTTCTTGCGGGTCTTGTAACCCTTGGTCGGCACGCCCCACGGGGTGACCGGATGCGGGTTGCCCTGGCCTGC
Organism: Thermomonas sp. XSG; assembly: GCF_014678725.1. Lineage (NCBI taxonomy): Bacteria > Pseudomonadati > Pseudomonadota > Gammaproteobacteria > Lysobacterales > Lysobacteraceae > Thermomonas > Thermomonas sp. XSG. Next base: position 850,378 of record NZ_CP061497.1, read on the forward strand.
CTTCGCCTCACCACCACCGTGCGGGTGGTCGACCGGGTTCATGGCCGCGCCGCGGACGGTCGGCTTGACGCCGCGCCAGCGTGCGGCACCGGCCTTGCCGAGCTTCTGCAGGCCATGCTCGTCATTGCTGACTTCGCCGATGGTCGCGCGGCACTCGGCCGGCACCTTGCGCATTTCGCCGGAGCGCAGGCGCAGGGTGGCGTAGACGCCTTCGCGGGCGACCAACTGCACGCCGGCGCCAGCGGCACGGGCGAGCTGCGCGCCCTTGCCCGGCTTCATCTCGATGCAGTGGATCGTGGAACCCACCGGGATGTTGCGCAGCGGCAGGGTGTTGCCGGCCTTGATCGGGGCGTCGCGGCCCGCGATCACCTGGTCGCCGGCCTTGAGGCCCTTCGGTGCGATGATGTAGCGGCGCTCGCCGTCGGCGTAGCACAGCAGCGCGATGTGCGCGGTGCGGTTGGGATCGTACTCGATGCGCTCGACGCGGGCCGGGATGCCCTCCTTGTCGCGCTTGAAGTCGATGATGCGGTAATGCTGCTTGTGCCCACCACCGATGTGGCGGGTGGTGATGCGGCCGTGGTGGTTGCGACCACCGGTCCGGCTCTGCTTTTCAACCAGCGGCGCGTAGGGCGCGCCCTTGTGCAGATCCGGCGTCACCACGCGGACCATCGAGCGACGGCCGGCCGAGGTGGGCTTGAATGTCATCAGTGCCATGGTTCGTTCCTCAGGCCGAGGCCGTCATCACGTCGATCGCCTGGCCTTCGGCCAGGGTGACGTACGCCTTGCGCCAATCGCCGCGACGGCCCTGGCGGAACTTGAAGGACTTGGACTTGCCCTTCACGTTCACCACGTTGACCGCCTCGACCTTGACGTCGAAGATCTTCTCGACCGCCGCCTTGACATCAGCCTTGGTGGCGGTCTTCGCGATTTCGAAGACGTATTGGTTGGAGACTTCCTGCAGGCGCGCGGTCTTTTCGGACACGCGCGGCGCACGGATCACTTCGTACAGGTTTGCGGCGCTCATGCCAGCCACTCCTCGATCTTCTTCACCGCGTCGGTGGTCACCAGCACGGTATCGGCGCCGACCAGGGCGACCGGATCCAGGCCCTGCACGTCACGTACCTGCACGTAGGGCAGGTTGCGAGCGGACAGGTACAGGTTGTCGGTCGCTTCCTCGGTGACGATCAGCGGACGCTTGCCGGCCTTCAGCTCGGCGAGCTTGGCCACCAGGCCCTTGGTCTTCGGCGCGTCGATGTCGAACGACTCGACCACGGTGATCCGGCCCTGGCGGTTCAGCTCGGACAGGATCGACGAGATCGCAGCGCGGTACATCTTGCGGTTGACCTTCTGCGCGAAGCTGCGCGGCTTGGCCGCGAAGGTCACGCCGCCACCGACGAAGATCGGGGCCGTCAGGGCGCCATGACGCGCGCCGCCACCCTTCTGCTTCTTCGACTTCTTGGTGGTGCCATTGACTTCCGAACGGGTCTTCTGGGCCTTGGTGCCGGCACGACCAGCGTTGCGGTACGCCACGACGACCTGATGGACTAGGTCTTCACTGAAGGCGCGATCGAACACTGCCTCGGAGACCGCCAGCTTGGCGCCGCCATTGATATTCAGTTCCATGATCAGACTCCCTTGCTCGTCGGGCGCACGATCACGTCGCCGCCCGGCGCACCCGGAATCGCGCCACGCACGGCGATCAGGCCGCGCTCGGCGTCGACCTTCACGACCCGCAGGTTCTGCGTGGTCTGGGTGACGTGGCCCATGTGGCCGGCCATCTTCTTGCCCGGGAACACGCGGCCCGGCGTCTGGCGCTGGCCGATCGAACCCGGCGCGCGATGCGACAGCGAGTTACCGTGGGTGGCATCACCCATCTTGAAGTTCCAGCGCTTGATCGTGCCCTGGAAGCCCTTGCCCTTGGTCACGCCCTGGACGTCGACGATCTGGCCCTCACTGAAAATGTCGGCCTTGATCTCGCCACCCACCTCGAAACCACCGATCTGGTCAGCTTCAACGCGCAGCTCCCACAGGCCACGACCCGCTTCCACCTTGGCCTTGGCCAGGTGGCCGGTGGCCGGCTTGGTCAGCAGGCTGGCGCGCTTGACGCCCGCGGTCACCTGCACGGCGCTGTAGCCGTCGGTTTCCACGGTCTTGATCTGGGTGATGCGGTTCGGCGTGGCTTCGATCAGGGTCACCGGCACGGCCTTGCCGTCTTCGGTGAACATGCGGCTCATACCGGCCTTGCGACCGACGATACCGAGCGAATACTTCTTCGCGCTCATCTCGGTTCTCCTCAGGTCAGCTTGATCTGGACATCAACGCCAGCCGCGAGCTCGAGCTTCATCAGCGCGTCCACGGTCTTGTCGTTGGGGTCGACGATGTCGAGCACGCGCTTGTGCGTGCGGGTTTCGTACTGGTCGCGCGCGTCCTTGTCGACGTGCGGCGAGGTAAGAATGGTGTAACGCTCGATCTTGGTCGGCAGCGGGATCGGGCCGCGCACTTGCGCGCCGGTCCGCTTGGCCGTCTCGACGATCTCGCTGGCCGAACGGTCGATCAGACGATGATCGAACGCCTTCAGCCGGATGCGAATCTTCTGGTCCGCCATGGGAGGAATGCCTCGTGTTCTAAAGAGCGACAGGTGCGGCGGCGTTGGGTGCGCCACACCCCGTGAATACAACGGGTCTTGCGGGTTCCAGCATGCGTCCTGCATGCAATTTGGCGAGCCGGTTGCCCGGGCCGCCAGATCAGGTTTCCATGAACGCGCCGAAAGGCCCCGCCGATATGTCCCGGACATTTCCGGAACGGACGAGGCCTTGCCACGCGACATCTCCCTGTCTGGCGAACACGAAGCGCATCCTGCGCTTCATTTCGCGCCCCAATCGGAACTCAAATTCCGCCGGGGTCGTGCATTCTAACGGGAGCTGGCGCGACTTTGCAAGCCCTGATTCCGTGTCCAATACGTCATTCCCGCCTCCGCGGGAATGACGCCAAGCCAACCGCGCGCCGAAGCGCGCGGGGCCGCATGTCACTTGATGATCTTGGCCACCACGCCGGCGCCGACGGTGCGGCCGCCTTCGCGGATCGCGAAGCGCAGGCCTTCGTCCATCGCCACCGGGTTGATCAGCGTGACCACCATCTTCACGTTGTCGCCCGGCATCACCATCTCGGTGCCTTCCGGCAGCTGGCAGGCACCGGTGATGTCGGTGGTGCGGAAGTAGAACTGCGGGCGGTAGCCCTTGAAGAACGGGGTATGACGGCCACCCTCGTCCTTCGACAGCACGTACACCTCGGCCTCGAACTCGGTGTGCGGGGTGATCGAACCCGGCTTGCACAGCACCTGACCGCGCTCCACGTCGTCACGCTTGGTGCCGCGCAGCAGCAGGCCCGCGTTGTCGCCCGCCTGGCCCTGGTCCAGCAGCTTGCGGAACATTTCCACGCCGGTCACGGTGGTCTTCTGGGTCGGACGGATACCGACGATCTCGATTTCGTCACCAACCTTGATGATGCCGCGCTCGATACGGCCGGTCACCACGGTGCCGCGACCCGAGATCGAGAACACGTCTTCCACCGGCATCAGGAACGGCTTGTCGATGTCGCGCTGCGGCTCCGGGATCCAACTGTCCAGCGCATCCACCAGCTTGATGATCGCCGGCACGCCGATCTCGCTCTGGTCGCCTTCCAGCGCCAGACGGGCCGAACCCGCAATGATCGGGGTGTCGTCGCCCGGGAAGTCGTACTTCGACAGCAGCTCGCGCACTTCCATCTCGACCAGCTCGAGCAGCTCGGCGTCGTCCACCATGTCGGCCTTGTTCAGGAACACGACGATGTACGGCACGCCCACCTGGCGCGACAGCAGGATGTGCTCGCGGGTCTGCGGCATCGGGCCGTCAGCCGCCGAGCACACCAGGATCGCGCCGTCCATCTGCGCCGCACCCGTGATCATGTTCTTCACGTAGTCGGCGTGCCCCGGGCAGTCGACGTGCGCGTAGTGGCGGGTCGGGCTTTCGTACTCGACGTGCGCCGTCGAGATCGTGATGCCGCGCGCCTTCTCTTCCGGCGCCGCGTCGATCGCGTCATAGCCCTTGAACTCACCGCCGAAACGCTCCGCGCCCACCTTCGTCAGCGCCGCCGTCAGCGTCGTCTTGCCGTGGTCAACGTGACCGATCGTGCCCACGTTCACGTGGGGCTTGGTGCGCTCGAACTTACCCTTTGCCATAGCCTGAAACTCCGAAGATTGGGATTTTTGACTGGGTCGCCGCACATGCGGCCACCCGGGAATAATGGTTCACGGGGACCCGGGATCCACAGCGGATCCCGGACCTCGCGAGGCGGCCATCAGGCCTTCTTGATCACCGTTTCGGCGATGTTGTTCGGCGCTTCCGCGTAATGATCGAACTCCATCGAGAAGGTGGCGCGCCCTTGCGACATCGAACGCAGCGAGGTGGCGTAACCGAACATCTCGCCCAGCGGGATCATCGCGTTGATGATCTTGCCCGAGGGGCTGTCGTCCTGGCCCTGCAGCACGCCGCGGCGGCGGCTCACGTCGCCCATCACGTCGCCCAGATAATCTTCGGGACTGACGATCTCGACCTTCATGATCGGCTCCAGCAGGACCGGATCGGCCTTGCGGAAACCTTCCTTGAACGCCATCGACGCGGCCAGCTTGAACGCCATTTCCGACGAGTCGACGTCGTGGTACGAGCCGAACACCAGCTTGACCTTGACGCCCACCACCGGGTAACCGGCCAGCGGACCGCTGGTGATGGTTTCACGAATGCCCTTCTCGACCGCCGGGATGAACTCCTTCGGGATCACGCCGCCGGTGATGTCGTTGACGAACAGGAAGTCGTTCTTGACGTCCGGGTTCGCCTTGTCGGCGTCGGTCATCGGCGACAGCTCGATCACCACGTGGCCGTACTGGCCCTTGCCGCCCGACTGCTTGGCGTGCTTGTAGTCGCTCTTGACGTCGGACTTGCGGATGGTTTCGCGGTAGGCCACCTGCGGCTTGCCGACGTTGGCCTCGACGTTGAACTCGCGCTTCATGCGGTCAACGATGATGTCCAGGTGCAGCTCACCCATGCCGGCGATGATGGTCTGGCCGGATTCCTCGTCGGTACGCACGCGGAACGACGGGTCTTCCTGCGCCAGTCGGCTCAGGGCGTTACCCATCTTCTCCTGGTCGGACTTGGTCTTCGGCTCGACCGCCATCGAGATCACCGGCTCCGGGAAGCTCATGCGCTCGAGGATGATCGGCGCGTCAATCGCGCACAGGGTGTCACCGGTGGTGACGTCCTTCAGGCCCACCGCGGCGGCGATGTCACCGGCGAGCACTTCCTTGATCTCTTCGCGGTTGTTGGAGTGCATCTGCAGCACGCGGCCGATGCGTTCCTTCTTGCCCTTGACCGAGTTCAGCACCTGGTCGCCGGCGTTGAGCACGCCCGAATAGACGCGGAAGAAGGTGAGCGAACCCACGAACGGGTCGGTCATGATCTTGAACGCCAGCGCCGAGAACGGCTCCTTGTCGCTGGAATGTCGCTCCAGCTCCTTGGTTTCATCGTCCACGTCCACGCCCTTGATGGCGGGCACGTCGACCGGAGACGGCAGCAGGTTGACCACGCCGTCGAGCATGGCCTGCACGCCCTTGTTCTTGAACGCGGTACCGCAGAACATCGGCACGATCTCGGTCTTCAGGGTGCGCTCGCGCAGACCCTTGACGATCTCGTCCTCGGTCAGCTCTTCGCCGCCCAGGTACTTGTCCATCAGTTCTTCGCTGGCTTCCGCCGCGGACTCGACCATGAACGCGCGCGCCTCTACGGCCTGCGCCTTCAGGTTCTCCGGGATCTCGCGGTATTCGAAGGACAGGCCCTGGCTGGCGGCATCCCAGTGGATCGCCTTCATCTTCAGCAGGTCGACCACGCCCTCGAAATTGTCCTCGGCGCCGATCGGCACCTGCATCGGCACCGGGAAGGCGCCCAAGCGCGCCTTCAGCTGGTCGCGGACCTTCAGGAAGTTGGCGCCGGTACGGTCCATCTTGTTGACGAACGCGATGCGCGGCACGTGGTACTTGTTGGCCTGGCGCCACACGGTCTCGGACTGCGGCTGCACGCCACCGACGGCGCACAGCACGAACACCGCGCCGTCGAGCACGCGCAGCGAGCGCTCGACTTCGATGGTGAAGTCGACGTGCCCGGGGGTGTCGATGATGTTGAAGCGGTGCTCGGGCAGGGACTTGTCCATGCCCTTCCAGAACGCGGTGGTGGCGGCGGACTGGATCGTGATGCCACGCTCCTGCTCCTGCTCCATCCAGTCCATGGTGGCAGCACCGTCGTGCACTTCACCGATCTTGTGACTCTTGCCGGTGTAGAACAGGATGCGCTCGGACGTAGTGGTTTTGCCGGCATCGATGTGGGCCATGATGCCGAAGTTGCGGTAACGCTCGATGGGAGTGGAACGGGCCACGGGAGCCTCTCAATTTTTTCGGATTTCGGAATGACCGAATGCCGCCTGGCGGCGGCGTTCGGGATCGCACGGCCTGTTCGGGGCCGCGAGGCGGGATGGCAGGGACCGCTGCCATCCGCCCTGGAGCGCCGCCGGAATTACCAGCGGTAGTGGGCGAACGCCTTGTTGGCGTCGGCCATGCGGTGGGTTTCTTCGCGCTTCTTGATCGCGCCACCACGGTTCTCGGACGCATCGATCAGCTCGCCGGCCAGCTTGCGCGGCATCGAGTTCTCGCCGCGCTTGCGGGCGGACTCGATCAGCCAGCGCATCGCCAGCGCCATGCGCCGGGAGGCGCGCACTTCGACGGGCACCTGGTAGGTTGCACCACCGACACGGCGGGACTTGACCTCGACCGACGGCGACACGTTGCCCAGCGCCTTCTCGACCAGCTCGAGCGCGTTCGGGTTCTTCTCGCCGATCACGTCCATCGCGCCATAGACGATCTTCTCGGCGACCGACTTCTTGCCGCTCTGCATGACCATGTTGATGAAGCGGGCGATGGTTTCGCTTCCGTGCTTCGGGTCCGGCAGCACCGAACGCTGCGGGGTATTGCCTTTACGGGACATGTTGCTTCTCTCGTAGGGCGGGCGGCAGCCCACCGTTTATCTGCGTGGATGAACCGGTTCCCGGCCGATGCCGGGCGGCCAACCGCTTAGGACTTCGGACGCTTGGCGCCGTACTTGGAGCGGGCCTGCTTGCGCTTGGCGACGCCGGCGGCGTCGAGCGAGCCGCGCACGGTGTGGTAGCGCACGCCCGGCAGATCCTTGACGCGGCCGCCGCGGATCAGCACCACGCTGTGCTCCTGCAGGTTGTGGCCTTCGCCGCCGATGTACGAGATGACCTCGTAGCCGTTGGTCAGGCGCACCTTGGCGACCTTGCGCAACGCCGAGTTCGGCTTCTTCGGGGTCGTGGTGTACACGCGGGTGCACACGCCGCGGCGCTGCGGGCAGTTTGCCAGCGCGGGCGAGGTGCTCTTGTAGGTTTCCGGGCTGCGCGGCTTGCGCACCAGCTGGTTGATCGTTGCCATTTCGGGGCTCAATTGGCGGGCTTGGGGCCCATTCGGAGACAAAGCAGGCCGGATCCATGTCGCAATCCAGCCAGCCAAGACGAAAAAGTATAGCCCGCGCTCGACCTTGCGATCAAACGCAGCCATACCGAAAAACCACCCCACCCGCATCGCGGGCAGCGGCGATTCATCTGCGATCCCGTCCTTCCTGGACCCAACACGAGGCGCTTCCTGCGACCTCATTTGGTGATCTGGATGGCAAACGCCATCGAATAACAGGGCGACTATACCAGCTGCCGATCGTTACGACAAGTCCCACCCGGCAATCCGGCCGGGTGGGACTGGAACCACGTCACTCCGCGGGCGTGGCCTCGGCCGGCTCGCCGGCCAGCGTGGCCATTTCCGCTTCGGTCAGGCCCGAGGCGTTCTTGCGGCGCTGGCTGTGGTAAGCCAGACCGGTGCCCGCCGGGATCAGGCGCCCGACGATCACGTTCTCCTTCAGGCCGCGCAGGGTGTCGCGGGTGCCACGCACCGCCGCTTCGGTCAGCACGCGGGTGGTCTCCTGGAACGAGGCCGACGAGATGAACGACTCGGTCGCCAGCGAGGCCTTGGTGATGCCCAGCAGCACCGGCTCCACCTTGACCGGGATCTCGCCCTTGCGCGCCAGGCGCTCGTTCTCCTCGATGGCGCGCTGCCGCTCGACCTGCTCGCCATTGAGGAACTTCGAATCGCCCTGGTCCACGATCTCGACCTTGCGCAGCATCTGGCGAATGATCACCTCGATGTGCTTGTCGTTGATCTTCACGCCCTGCAGGCGGTAGACGTCCTGGATTTCCTTGACCAGGTAGGCGGCCAGCTCCTCGACGCCCTTCAGGCGCAGGATGTCCTGCGGGCTCGGCTCGCCGTCCACCACGGTCTCGCCCTTCTCCACGTGCTCGCCTTCGAACACGATGATCTGGCGGTACTTCGGGATCAGCTCTTCGTGCTCCTCGCCATCCGGGCCCTTGATGATCAGGCGCTGCTTACCCTTGGTGTCCTTGCCGAACGAGATCACGCCGGACTTCTCGGCCAGCACCGCCGGATCCTTCGGCTTGCGCGCCTCGAACAGGTCGGCCACGCGCGGCAGACCGCCGGTGATGTCGCGGGTCTTGGATGCTTCCTGCGGGATCTTCGCGACCACGTCGCCCACGCCCACGGCGGCGCCGTGCTGCAGGTTAACCACCGAGCGCGGCGGCAGCAGGTACTGCGCCGGGAGGTCGGTGCCCGGGATGTTCAGGTCATTGCCATCCTTGTCGACGATGCGCACCACCGGGCGCAGGTCCTTGCCCTGCGAGCCGCGGCGCTTCGGATCGGTGATCTCGCGCGAGGCCAGGCCGGTCAGTTCGTCGGTCTTCTCGATCACGGTCACGCCGTCGACGAAGTCGACGAAGCGGATGAAGCCCGCCACTTCCGAGACGATCGGGTGGTTGTGCGGATCCCAGTTGGCCACCACCTGCCCGGCCTTGACTTCACCGCCATCCTGCAACTGGATGGTGGCGCCGTAGGGCAGCTTGTAGCGCTCGCGCTCGCGGCCGTGGTTGTCCAGCACCGACAGTTCGCCGGAGCGCGACACCGCGACCAGATGGCTGTCTGCGTGGGTGACGAACTTCAGGTTGTTGAACTTCACCGAGCCGGTGGTCTTCACCGTCACGTTGTCGATCGCCGCCGCACGCGACGCCGCACCACCGATGTGGAACGTACGCATGGTCAGCTGGGTGCCCGGCTCGCCGATCGACTGCGCGGCCACCACGCCCACGGCCTCGCCGTGGTTGACCAGGTGGCCACGGCCGAGGTCGCGGCCATAGCAGTGCGCACACACGCCGAACGGTGCCATGCAGGTGATGGTGCTGCGCACCTTGATCACCTGCACGCCGGCCTCTTCCAGGCGCAGCGCCCAGGCTTCGTCGATCAGGGTGTTGCGGGTGATGAACGGATCCTCGTCGTTGCCCGGCAGGAACACGTCCTCGGCCACGATGCGGCCCAGCACGCGGTCCTTCAGCGGCTCGACCACGTCGCCGCCTTCCACGATCGGGGTCAGGGTCAGGCCGTTGAGCGTGCCGCAGTCGGTTTCGGTGATCACCACGTCCTGCGCCACGTCGACCAGGCGGCGGGTCAGGTAACCGGAGTTCGCGGTCTTCAGCGCGGTATCCGCCAGGCCCTTACGGGCACCGTGGGTCGAAATGAAGTACTGCTGGACGTTCAGGCCCTCGCGGAAGTTCGAGGTGATCGGGGTCTCGATGATCGAGCCGTCCGGCTTGGCCATCAGGCCGCGCATGCCGGCCAGCTGGCGGATCTGCGCCTGGCTACCACGCGCACCGGAGTCGGCCATGATGTAGATCGAGTTCATCGACTTCTGGTCGATGGTCTCGCCCTTGGCGTTGACCACCTTCTCGGTGCCGATGGTATCCATCATCGCCTTGGCGACGCGCTCGTTGGTGCGCGACCAGATGTCGACCACCTTGTTGTAGCGCTCGCCGGCGGTGACCAGGCCCGACTGGTACTGCTGCTGGATTTCCAGCACCTCGGCCTCGGCCTCGTCGAGGATCGACTTCTTCTCCAGCGGGATGGTCATGTCGTCGATGCCGATCGACACGCCGGCGCGGGTGGCGTAGGCGAAGCCGGTGTACATCAGCTTGTCGGCGAACACCACCGTGTCCTTCAGGCCCAGCATGCGGTAGCAGCTGTTGATCAGGCGGCTGATGTTCTTCTTGCTCAGCTCGGTGTTGGCCAGCGCGAACGGCAGGCCTTCCGGCAGGATTTCGCGCAGCAGGGCGCGCCCGACCGTGGTGTCCACGATCGAGGTCTGCTGGCTGCGGCTGCCATCCTCGGCCACCACGGTCTCGGTGATGCGCACCTTGCACTTGGCGTGCAGCTCGACCACGCGGTTGTCGTAGGCGCGCTTCACCTCGGCGATGTTGGCGAACACCATGCCCTCGCCCGCCTTGTTCTCCAGCGCGCGGGTCATGTAGTACAGGCCCAGCACCACGTCCTGCGATGGCACGATGATCGGCTCGCCGTTGGCCGGCGACAGGATGTTGTTCGACGCCATCATCAGCGCGCGTGCTTCCAGCTGGGCTTCCAGCGACAGCGGCACGTGCACGGCCATCTGGTCACCGTCGAAGTCGGCGTTGAACGCGGTGCAGACCAGCGGGTGCAGCTGGATCGCCTTGCCTTCGATCAGCACCGGCTCGAACGCCTGGATGCCGAGGCGGTGCAGGGTCGGGGCGCGGTTCAGCAGCACCGGGTGTTCGCGGATCACCTCTTCGAGGATGTCCCACACCTCGGCCTCTTCGCGCTCGACCAGCTTCTTCGCCGCCTTGATGGTGGTGGCGAGGCCGCGCAGCTGCAGCTTGGCGAAGATGAAGGGCTTGAACAGCTCCAGCGCCATCTTCTTCGGCAGGCCGCACTGGTGCAGCTTCAGGTACGGGCCGACCACGATGACCGAACGGCCCGAGTAGTCGACGCGCTTGCCGAGCAGGTTCTGGCGGAAGCGGCCCTGCTTGCCCTTGATCATATCGGCCAGCGACTTGAGCGGGCGCTTGTTGGTGCCGGTGATGGCGCGGCCGCGGCGGCCGTTGTCCATCAGCGCGTCCACCGACTCCTGCAGCATGCGCTTCTCGTTGCGCACGATGATGTCGGGCGCATTGAGCTCCAGCAGGCGCCGCAGGCGGTTGTTGCGGTTGATGACGCGGCGGTACAGGTCGTTCAGGTCGGAGGTCGCGAAGCGGCCGCCGTCCAGCGGGACCAGCGGGCGCAGGTCCGGCGGCAGCACCGGCAGCACGGTCATGACCATCCATTCCGGACGGTTGCCGGACTCGATGAAGGCCTCGATCAGCTTGATCCGCTTGGTCAGGCGCTTGAGCTTGGTCTCGCTGCCGGTGGAGGCGATCTCCTCCTTCAGCTGCACCATCTCGCTCTGCAGGTCGATCGTGCGCAGCAGGTCATAGACCGCTTCCGCGCCCATCGCCGCGTCGAAGTCGTCGCCATGCTCCTGGCGTGCCTGCAGGAACTGTTCTTCGGTCAGCAGCTGGCCGCGCTCCATCGGGGTCAGGCCCGGCTCCGTCACCACGAACGCCTCGAAGTACAGGATGCGCTCGATGTCACGCAGGGTCATGTCCAGCATCAGGCCGATGCGCGACGGCAGCGACTTGAGGAACCAGATGTGCGCGACCGGCGAAGCCAGGTCGATGTGGCCCATGCGCTCGCGGCGCACCTTGGCCAGGGTCACTTCGGTGCCGCACTTCTCGCAGACCACGCCGCGGTGCTTCATGCGCTTGTACTTGCCGCACAGGCACTCGTAGTCCTTGATCGGACCGAAGATGGCGGCGCAGAACAGGCCGTCACGCTCCGGCTTGAAGGTGCGGTAGTTGATCGTCTCGGGCTTCTTCACCTCGCCGTACGACCACGAGCGGATCAGGTCCGGGCTGGCCAGCGCGATCTTGATCGAGTCGAAGTCGAGCGTCTGGCGCTGCTGGTTGAAGAGGTTCAGCAAATCTTTCATTTGGATTCTCCGGGTCGGGGGCAATGGGTCCTGCGGGTCGGCGCGGCATCAACGCCACGCCGTCGCGAAACTCAGTGCTCCTCGAGTTCCATGTTGATGGCCAGGCTGCGGATTTCCTTCACGAGGACGTTGAAGGATTCCGGCATGCCCGCGACCATCTCGTGCTCGCCATCGACGATGTTCTTGTACATCTGGTTGCGGCCCTGCACGTCGTCGGACTTCACCGTCAGCATTTCCTGCAGGGTGTAGGCCGCGCCGTAGGCTTCCAGCGCCCAGACTTCCATTTCACCGAAGCGCTGGCCGCCGAACTGCGCCTTGCCGCCCAGCGGCTGCTGGGTGACGAGCGAGTACGGGCCGGTCGAACGCGCGTGCATCTTGTCGTCGACCAGGTGGTTCAGCTTCAGCATGTGCATGTAGCCCACGGTGGTCTGGCGGTCGAACGCCTCGCCGGTGCGGCCATCGAACAGCTGGGTCTGGCCCGATTCCGGCAGGTCCGCCAGCCGCAGCATGGTCTTGATCTCGGCCTCGGTGGCGCCGTCGAACACCGGGGTGGCCATCGGCACGCCGTCGGTGAGGTTCTTCGCCATGCCCACCAGCTCCTCGTCGCTGAACTGGGTCAGGTCCACGCGCTCGATGTGGGTCTTGCTGTCGTGGTTGTAGATCTCGCCGAGGAACTTGCGCAGCTCGGCGACCTTGACCTGTGCATCGAGCATGCGCTGGATCTTCTGGCCCAGACCCTTCGCGGCCAGGCCCAGATGCACTTCCAGCACCTGGCCGATGTTCATTCGGCTCGGCACGCCCAGCGGGTTCAGCACGATGTCGACGGTCTGGCCGTCGGCCATGTACGGCATGTCCTCGACCGGCACGATCTTCGACACCACGCCCTTGTTGCCGTGGCGGCCGGCCATCTTGTCGCCCGGCTGGATGCGGCGCTTCACCGCCAGGAACACCTTGACCATCTTCAGCACGCCCGGCGCGAGGTCATCGCCCTGGGTGATCTTGGAACGCTTGTCGGCGAAGCGGCGCTCGAACTCCTTCTGGTGCACGTCGAGCTGCTTGGCGGCGCGCTCGATCGCATCGGCCGCGTCGTCGTCCTTCATCCGCAACTGCAGCCAGTCGGAACGCTTGATGCCGTCCAGCACCAGCGAAGACACGGTATCGCCCTTCTTCACGCCCGGGCCACCATTGGCGACCTTGCCCAGCAGCTGCTCGCGCAGGCGCGCGTAGATCGCGGTCTCGAGGATGCGGAACTGGTCGTCGAAGTCCTTCTTGACGCGCTTGATCTCGTTTTCCTCGATCTGGCGCGCGCGCTTGTCCTTCTCGATACCGTCGCGGGTGAACACCTGCACGTCGATGACCACGCCGTCCATGCCCGGGGGCACGCGCAGCGAGCTGTCCTTCACGTCGGAGGCCTTCTCGCCGAAGATCGCGCGCAGCAGCTTCTCTTCCGGGGTCAGCTGGCTTTCGCCCTTCGGCGTGACCTTGCCGACCAGGATGTCGCCGGCACGCACTTCCGCGCCGATGTAGACCACGCCGGACTCGTCCAGACGGCCCAGCGCCTGCTCGGACACGTTCGGGATGTCGGCGGAAATCTCCTCCGGTCCCAGCTTGGTGTCGCGCGCCTGCACGGTCAGCTCTTCGATGTGGATCGTGGTGTAGCGATCCTCCTCGACCACGCGCTCGGAGAGCAGGATCGAGTCCTCGAAGTTGTAGCCGTTCCACGGCATGAACGCGATCAGCATGTTCTGGCCCAGGGCCAGCTCGCCGATGTCGGTGGACGGGCCGTCGGCCAGCACGTCGCCGCGCGCCACCACGTCGCCCACGTTCACCAGCGGGCGCTGGTTGATGCAGGTGTTCTGGTTGCTGCGGGTGTACTTGACCAGGGAGTAGATGTCCACGCCGGCATCGTGCTCACCGGAGATTTCCGACTCGTGCGCCTTGACGACGATGCGGCCGGCGTCGATCTGCTCGACCACGCCGCCACGGCGGGCGTTCACGGTCACGCCCGAGTCGCGGGCCAGCGCACGCTCGATGCCGGTACCCACCAGCGGCTTCTGCGCACGCAGGGTCGGCACGGCCTGGCGCTGCATGTTGGCGCCCATCAGCGCGCGGTTGGCGTCGTCGTGCTCGAGGAACGGCACCAGCGCGGCCGCGACCGACACGGTCTGCATCGGCGAGACGTCCATGAAGTGGATCTCGCTCGGCGGCTTCAGCAGGTTTTCACCCTGGAAGCGGCACGCCACGAACTGCGCGGAGATGTTGCCCTTCTCGTCGCGCGGCGCGTTGGCCTGGGCGATGACGTACTCGTTTTCCTCGATCGCCGACAGGAACTCGATCTCGTCGGTGACGCGGCCGTCCACGACCTTGCGGTACGGCGTCTCGAGGAAGCCGTAGCGGTTGGTGCGGGCGAACACCGCCAGCGAGTTGATCAGGCCGATGTTCGGGCCTTCCGGCGTCTCGATGGTGCAGACGCGGCCGTAATGGGTCGGGTGCACGTCGCGCACTTCGAAGCCGGCGCGCTCGCGGGTCAGGCCGCCCGGGCCCAGCGCCGAGACGCGGCGCTTGTGGGTCACTTCCGACAGCGGGTTGTTCTGGTCCATGAACTGCGACAGCTGCGAGGAGCCGAAGAACTCCTTGATCGCGGCCGCCACCGGCTTGGCGTTGATCAGCTCCTGCGGGGTCAGGCCTTCGGACTCGGCCATCGACAGGCGCTCCTTCACCGCGCGCTCGACGCGGACCAGGCCCACGCGGAACACGTTCTCGGCCATTTCACCGACCGAGCGCACGCGACGGTTGCCCAGATGGTCGATGTCGTCCACCACGCCGCGGCCATTGCGGATCTCGCACAGCACCTTCATCACGTCGAGGATGTCGGACTTGTGCGTGGCCTCGTTGCGCAGGCGCACCGATTCCTCGTCCTTGCGGTCGGCGAAGTATTTGGCGTCGTACAGCACCGGCGCGCCGGTGACTTCCTTGCGGCCGAGGCGGCGGTTGAACTTCATCCGGCCGACCGTGGACAGGTCGTAGCGCTCGAAGGTGAAGAACAGGTTGTGGAACAGGTTCTGCGCGGCGTCCTTGGTCGGCGGCTCGCCCGGGCGCATCATCCGGTAGATCTCGACCAGCGCTTCCAGCTGGGTCTTGGTGCCGTCGATGCGCAGGGTGTTGGACAGGTACGGGCCGCGGTCGAGGTCGTTCACCCAGATGGTGCCGACGCTGGCGATGCCCGCCTTGCGCAGCTTCTCCAGGGTGTCGGTGCTGATCTCGTCGTTGGCGGAAGCCAGCAGCTCGCCGGTCGCCGGGTCGATGACGTCGTGCGAGAGGATGCGGCCGAGGATGTAATCGTCAGGCACCGACAGCGCGGCGACGCCGGCGGCTTCCAGCTGCTTGACGTGGCGCGCGGTGATGCGCTTGCCGGCCTCGACGATGACCTTGTCGCCGTCGGCCAGGTCGAAGTCCAGCGTTTCGCCGCGCAGGCGCTCGGGCACCAGCTCGAGCTGCACGCCCTCGGACTCGATGTGGAAGGTGTTGATGTCGAAGAACTCGTTCAACATCTCTTCGTTGTTGTAGCCCAGCGCGCGCAGCAGCACGCTGACCGGCAGCTTGCGGCGACGGTCGATGCGGGTGAACAGCGCATCCTTCGGGTCAAACTCGAAGTCCAGCCACGAGCCGCGATAGGGGATCACGCGCGCGGAGAACAGCAGCTTGCCCGAGCTGTGGGTCTTGCCGCGGTCGTGATCGAAGAACACGCCGGGCGAACGGTGCAGCTGGGAGACGATGACACGCTCGGTGCCGTTGACGATGAAGGTGCCGTTGTCGGTCATGAGCGGGATCTCGCCCATGTAGACCTCCTGCTCCTTCACGTACTTGATCGCCTTGGTGGACGACTCGCGGTCATAGATGACCAGGCGCACGGTGACGCGCAGCGGGGCGCCGTAGGACAGGCCGCGGGTGCGGCACTCGCGTTCGTCGAAGGCCGGCTCGCCCAGCTTGTAGCCCACGTATTCCAGCGCGGCGTTGCCGCTGTAGCTGGAGATCGGGAACACCGACTTCAACGCGGCATGCAGGCCCTTGTCATCGCGCGCGGCGGAATCGACGTGCTCCTGCAGGAACTCGCGGTAGGAATCCACCTGGATGGCGAGCAGGTAGGGCACTTCCAGGATCGAACGGCGCTTGCCGAAGTCCTTGCGGATGCGCTTCTTCTCGGTGAACGAATACTGTTTGGCGGTAGTCATGGAGCGTGCGCCTCGTCATGTGCGGCCGCGGGCGGCCAACGGGGGAATATCAAACTGGCAGTGGGAAGTCGCTGGTATTGCCGGCACCAGCACGCCTTCTCCCGCTACTTCCGACTGCCAACTCGAACGATGTGGAACGGTTGTTTCTACAACGGCCAAAGGCCGGGGACTTTCGTCCCCAGCCTTCGGTGGTCGCCAGCGTGTTCTGCCAGGCGACGCAACAGCGGATTACTTGACTTCGACGGTCGCGCCAGCGGCCTCGAGGTCCTTCTTCATCTTCTCGGCGTCTTCCTTCGACACGCCTTCCTTCACGGTGCCACCGGCCTCGGTGAGGTCCTTGGCTTCCTTCAGTCCCAGGCCGGTGATGGCGCGGACGGCCTTGATCACTTCGACCTTCTTGTCGCCGGCCGACTTCAGGATGACGTTGAACTCGGTCTGCTCTTCGACGGCGGCGGCCGGGCCGGCGGCGGCGACAGCCATCACCGGGGCGGCGGCGGAGACGCCGAACTTCTCTTCGATGGCCTTCACCAGCTCCATCACTTCCATCAGCGACTTGGCGGCGATGGCGTCGACGATCTGCTCGTTGGTCAGGGACATTTCAATTACCTCTGGATATGTTTCGTATGAATGGGAACGTTGTCAGGTCGCTGGGGTTCAGGCCGGTTCGGCTTCAGCGGCGGCTTCGGCAGCCGGAGCGGCGTCGCCGCCACCCTGCTGATCGGCCACGGCCTTGACCGCGCGGGCGAACATCGCCGCCGGTTCGGCCAGCACGCGGGCCAGCATGCCGAGCGCCTGTTCCAGGGTCGGCAGCGAGGCCAACACTTCGACATGCGCGGGGCCGTACTGCTGCCCTTCGACCACGACCAGCTTCGGTTGCAGCTTGTCGTTACCCTTTGCGAATTCCTTGATCAGGCGACCGGCGGCGCCGGGCTCCTCGGTCGAGAACGCATACAGGAGGGGGCCGACCATCGAGTCCTTTGCGACTGCGAAATCGGTGCCTTCCACGGCGCGCGCGGCCAGCGTGTTCTTGACGACTTTCAAGTACACGCCGGTTTCGCGGGCCTTCTTGCGCATCGCGGTCATCTGGCTGACCGTGGTGCCTGCGTATTCGGCTGCGATCAAGGAGTGTGCCTTGGCGGCCACTTCGGCCACCTCGGCGACAACGTCCTGTTTCTGGGACAGATTGAGAGCCATAGTCACTCCTCTAATGAACTCCGCCGACGGCTCCAGCCGTTGACGGTCCTGGGCGATGCCGGTCCCTGGCATCGGGGATGCACTGCATCCCGGTGGTGGCCATCCAGAGGTGTCTTGAACAACAACATTCCAGAAGGGCATCACCATCTGCGCAGGCCGGCATCCTCATCGGATGCGGATTAAGCGGTCCCGCCTTCGGCAACGGCGATTCCATGCCATGTGAGCATCCCTGCCCGTCGTTGCCACGCGCGGACCGCACCTGCGGTCTTTGACGGCTTCCGCTCGAGGACTCGAGCGGGGCCTTCAAAATTTCGAACCACCGCGTCGCCGGAGCGGCGCGGCGTGGAGCATTACTTCAGGGTCAGCGAGGCCTGGTCCACGGTCACGCCGGGGCCCATGGTGGAGCTGATCGAGATCTTCTGCAGGTAGGTGCCCTTCGAAGTCGCCGGCTTGGCCTTGATCAGGTCAAGCAGCAGCGCCTGCAGGTTGCCCTTCAGCGCATCGTTCTCGAAGCTGGCCTTGCCGATGGTGCAGTGGATGATGCCGGCCTTGTCGGTGCGGTAGCGCACCTGGCCCGCCTTGGCGTTCTTGACCGCCTCGGCCGGGTTCGGCGACACGGTGCCGACCTTCGGGTTCGGCATCAGGCCGCGCGGACCCAGCACCTGGCCGAGCTTGCCGACCACGCGCATCGCGTCCGGGGTGGCGATGACCACGTCATAGTTCAGGTCGCCGGCGATCATCTTCTCCGCCAGCTCGTCCATGCCCACCACGTCGGCACCAGCGGCTAGGGCTTCGTCAGCCTTGGCGCCGGCCGGGCAGAACACCGCCACGCGCACCGACTTGCCGGTACCGGCCGGCAGCACGGTGGAACCGCGCACCTGCTGGTCGGACTTCTTGGCATCGACGCCAAGGCGCACGGCCACGTCGATCGCCTCGACGAACTTGGCGTTGCTGTTGTCCTTGAGGATCTTCAGGGCTTCTTCGATAGCGTAAGCCTTGCCCGGGACGGTGGCGGCGAGGATCGCCTTCTGTCGCTTGTTCAGTGCCATTGTCTCAGCCCTCCACCGTCAGACCCATGGAACGGGCCGAGCCCGCGATCGTGCGCACCGCCGCGTCCAGATCGGCCGCGGTCAGGTCGGGCTCCTTCGCCTTGGCGATGTCTTCCAGCTGCGCGCGGGTGACCTTGCCCACCTTTTCGGTGTTCGGGCGCTTGGAGCCCGAGGTGACGCCCGCGGCCTTCTTCAGCAGCACGGTCGCCGGGGTGCTCTTGGTGACGAAGGTGAAGGTACGGTCCGAGTACGCGGTGATGATCACCGGCGTCGGCAGGCCCGGCTCCAGCTTGGA
This sequence comes from Thermomonas sp. XSG, assembly GCF_014678725.1. Lineage (NCBI taxonomy): Bacteria > Pseudomonadati > Pseudomonadota > Gammaproteobacteria > Lysobacterales > Lysobacteraceae > Thermomonas > Thermomonas sp. XSG. The sequence goes on from NZ_CP061497.1 coordinate 869,192, forward strand.
GGTCGCCGCGTTGAACGCCTTGCAGAACTCCATGATGTTCAGGCCGCGCTGACCCAGCGCGGGGCCGACGGGCGGCGAGGGGTTGGCCTGACCGGCCTTCACCTGCAGCTTGATGTAGCCGACTACTTTCTTTGCCATTGGATTGTCTCCGGGTGCGAACGCCTGGGTTGCAGGCTCCCCATCGGACCGGGATCATCTTTATCGGAGGCGACGCGTCCCGGCGTCACGCCGCCACCTTTCATTCTTTTGCCGCTCGCGCCATCGACCACCCAGGGTGGCCGACACGCAACCAGCTCCCGCAAGGGAGCCGGTAATCATAACAGATTTTCGGGGAGTCCCGCCAGAAGGCGGGGATCAGGCCTTTTCGACCTGGCCGAACTCCAGTTCCACCGGGGTCGAGCGGCCGAAGATCAGCACCGCCACGCGCAGGCGGCTCTTCTCGTAGTTGATCTCTTCGACCACGCCATTGAAGTCGTTGAACGGACCATCGACCACGCGGACCATCTGGCCCGGCTCGAACAGGACCTTCGGCTTGGGCTTCTCCACGCCGTCCTGCACGCGCTGCAGGATGGCGTCGGCCTCGTCGTCACGGATCGGCAGCGGACGGTCGGCAGTGCCGCCGATGAAACCCATCACCTTGGGGGTTTCCTTGACCAGATGCCAGGACTCGCTATCCATGCGCGGAATGCCGTCTTCGTTGTGCGTCGCGATCTGGACCAGCACATAGCCCGGGAAGAACTTGCGTTCGGAGCGGCGCTTCTGGCCGCCACGCATCTCCACGACCTCTTCGGTCGGGACCAGCACCTCGCCGAAGCGCTCCTGCATGTCCATGCGCACGATGCGGTCACGCAGCGCCTGCGCCACCGACTTCTCGAAGCCGGAATAGGCATGAACCACGTACCAGCGCTTATGGACTTCGGAATTGCTCACTGGGGTCTCCATCACGAACCGAGCAGCGCCTTCACGCTGAGCTGAATCACCCAGTCGAAAGCCGCGAGGATGAGGCTGATGAGGATGACCGCAGCGATCACGACCCACATCGTACGGGTTGCTTCCTGGCGGGTCGGCCAGACCACCTTGCGCAGCTCGAAGCGGGACTCGGAGAGGAAGCCTCGGGTGCGATGACCCTTGGCAGTACCGAGGAAGACCGCCCCACCCAGCACCAAGCCGGCAACGATCGCGAGGATGCGCACGCCGGACGGCCAGGAACCCTCGAACCAGTAGTAGGCGAAGATGCCCGCGATCACCAGCAGCAGGGCCGCGGCGTACTTGGCGATATCCCCGGCGCTGGCGGATTGGGTAGGCAGCGTATGGCTGGTCAAGACGTCATCTCTCTACAGGAAATCCACGGCGGGAATCCCGCGATTGGCACGCCAGGAGGGACTCGAACCCCCAACCTGCGGTTTTGGAGACCGCTGCTCTGCCAATTGAGCTACTGGCGTATCGAAAAACTTGTCGCTTCCGAAAAAGGCAACGGCGGCTTTCGCCGCCTGCCTTCACCCCATCCCGCTCCTGCAGGCAGAAGCGGTGGAAACGCAGGGGCTTACTTGATGATCTTGGCCACCACGCCGGCGCCGACGGTGCGGCCGCCTTCGCGGATCGCGAAGCGCAGGCCTTCGTCCATCGCCACCGGGTTGATCAGCGTGACCACCATCTTCACGTTGTCGCCCGGCATCACCATCTCGGTGCCTTCCGGCAGCTGGCAGGCACCGGTGATGTCGGTGGTGCGGAAGTAGAACTGCGGGCGGTAGCCCTTGAAGAACGGGGTATGACGGCCACCCTCGTCCTTCGACAGCACGTACACCTCGGCCTCGAACTCGGTGTGCGGGGTGATCGAACCCGGCTTGCACAGCACCTGACCGCGCTCCACGTCGTCACGCTTGGTGCCGCGCAGCAGCAGGCCCGCGTTGTCGCCCGCCTGGCCCTGGTCCAGCAGCTTGCGGAACATTTCCACGCCGGTCACGGTGGTCTTCTGGGTCGGACGGATACCGACGATCTCGATTTCGTCACCAACCTTGATGATGCCGCGCTCGATACGGCCGGTCACCACGGTGCCGCGACCCGAGATCGAGAACACGTCTTCCACCGGCATCAGGAACGGCTTGTCGATGTCGCGCTGCGGCTCCGGGATCCAACTGTCCAGCGCATCCACCAGCTTGATGATCGCCGGCACGCCGATCTCGCTCTGGTCGCCTTCCAGCGCCAGACGGGCCGAACCCGCAATGATCGGGGTGTCGTCGCCCGGGAAGTCGTACTTCGACAGCAGCTCGCGCACTTCCATCTCGACCAGCTCGAGCAGCTCGGCGTCGTCCACCATGTCGGCCTTGTTCAGGAACACGACGATGTACGGCACGCCCACCTGGCGCGACAGCAGGATGTGCTCGCGGGTCTGCGGCATCGGGCCGTCAGCCGCCGAGCACACCAGGATCGCGCCGTCCATCTGCGCCGCACCCGTGATCATGTTCTTCACGTAGTCGGCGTGCCCCGGGCAGTCGACGTGCGCGTAGTGGCGGGTCGGGCTTTCGTACTCGACGTGCGCCGTCGAGATCGTGATGCCGCGCGCCTTCTCTTCCGGCGCCGCGTCGATCGCGTCATAGCCCTTGAACTCACCGCCGAAACGCTCCGCGCCCACCTTCGTCAGCGCCGCCGTCAGCGTCGTCTTGCCGTGGTCAACGTGACCGATCGTGCCCACGTTCACGTGGGGCTTGGTGCGCTCGAACTTACCCTTTGCCATGGCTGCGTCTCGCTGGAGTTTGCCTGCCGGAGCAGGCGTGGGATTGCGAATATGGTGCTCACGAATGGAATCGAACCATCGACCTCCTCCTTACCAAGGAGGTGCTCTACCGACTGAGCTACGTGAGCAGGTTTTACGACAGAACCGCGCGCTGGAAGCAATGGTGGAGCGGGAGACGGGAATCGAACCCGCGCTAGTAGCTTGGAAGGCTACAGTTCTACCATTGAACTACTCCCGCGCCGGGAGCCCTGCCTTGCTGCACCCCCGGCTGGTAAGGCCGGCGGCTTGACTCTTCAACTTCCCGGCTCCGCACGCGGAGCCGAATGGTGGAGGGAGGTGGATTCGAACCACCGAAGGCGTAAGCCAGCAGATTTACAGTCTGCCCCCGTTGGCCGCTTGGGTATCCCTCCGTTCTTTCCTCGTTGAAAGACGGCGAAGCCCCTCAAAGAGCCCGTTATTCTGGCCGTCACTTTCGATTGTGTCAACGGCTTTTTTGCAAAAAAATCCGAATCCTGCTCTTGCCCGCCAGCGGCGGGCCCGGCCGGCTCAGACGTTGAAGCGGAAGTGCAGGATGTCGCCTTCCTGGACGCGATACTCCTTGCCCTCCAGGCGCAGGCGCCCGGCATCACGGGCGCCCGCTTCACCGCGGTACTTGATGAAGTCGTCGTAGCCGATGGTTTCGGCGCGGATGAAGCCCTTCTCGAAGTCGGTGTGGATCACTGCCGCCGCCTGCGGCGCGGTGGAGCCCGCCTTGACCGTCCACGCGCGCACCTCCTTGACCCCGGCGGTGAAGTAGGTCTGCAGGCCCAGCAGCGCGTACGCGGCGCGGATCACCCGGTTCAGGCCCGGCTCCTCAAGCCCGAGGTCGGTGAGGAAGGCATCGCGATCGGCATCGTCGAGCTGGCTCAGCTCTTCCTCGATCGCCGCGCATACCGGCACCACCTGCGACCCTTCCGCCTGCGCGCGGGCGCGCACGGCATCCAGGTGCGGGTTGTCGGCGAAACCATCCTCGAGCACGTTGGCGACGTACATCACCGGCTTCAGGGTGAGCAGGAACAACTCGCGGATGACCGCCTTCTGCTCCTCGTCCAGCTCCACCGTGCGAGCGGCCTTGCCTTCATCCAGCGCGGCGCGGAGCTTACCGAGCACCTCGATCTTGGCCTTGGCGTCCTTGTCACCACCCTTGGCCACGCGCTCGTATCGGGCGATCGCCTTGTCCACCGACTCGAGATCGGCCAGCGCCAGCTCGGTGTCGATGGTCTCGATGTCGGCGATCGGGTCGATGCGGTTGTTGACGTGGATGACGTCATCGTTCTCGAAGCAGCGCACCACGTGGCAGATCGCATCGACCTCGCGGATGTGGGCCAGGAACTTGTTGCCCAGGCCCTCGCCGCTGGCCGCGCCGGCCACCAGGCCCGCGATGTCGACGAACTCCACCGCGGTCGGTATGACCTTCTGCGGATTGATGATTTCGGCAAGCGCACCCAGCCGCGGGTCCGGCACCGGCACCACGCCCACGTTCGGCTCGATGGTGCAGAACGGGAAGTTGGCGGCGGCGATGCCGGCCTTGGTCAGCGCGTTGAACAGGGTGGACTTGCCGACGTTCGGCAGTCCGACGATGCCGCATTTGATGCCCATGGGGGATCCGTGGTTCGGGATTCGTGATTGCCGATTCGACGCTTCCGCCGAATCGGCAATCACCAATCGCCAATCACGGCGCGGGCGTGTGCAGCCGGGTCATCGCATCCATGAAGTTGCCCTGCACTGCCATGGGCAGCACGTCGGCGGCATTGCCGATCGCACGCAGGATCAACGCCTCGTCGGCCGTACCGGGACGCCCCAGCACCCAGGGCGTGACCTTGTCCTTGTGGCCGGGGTGGCCGATACCGATGCGCAGGCGGTGGAACTTGCCGTGGCCAAGCAGGCGGATGGTGTCGCGCAGGCCGTTCTGGCCGCCGTGGCCACCATCGAACTTGAGCCGCGCCACGCCGGGCGGCAGGTCCAGTTCGTCGTGCACGACCAGCATTTCCTCTGGCTCGATCTTCCAGTAGCGCAGCGCCGCGGTGATGGACTTGCCACTGGCGTTCATGAACGTGGCAGGACGCAGCAGCCACACCGGCTCACCGGCCACCACGATCCTGGCGGTTTCGCCTAACAGCTTGCTTTCCAGGCCGAAACGCACGCCATCGGCCTGCGCCAGCGCGTCAATAAACCAGAACCCGGCGTTGTGCCGGGTTCGGGCGTGTTCGGCACCGGGGTTGCCCAGCCCGACGATGAGGCGAAGACCAGCCATCGGAACGACTCCGTTCCCGCGACGTCATCCCCGCTGATGCGGGGATGACGCGCGGCGCGGAATTACTTGTCTTCCTTCTTGGCAGCCTTGGTCGCCGGCACTTCGGCGGCTTCCGGCGCAGCGACTTCTTCCACTTCTTCCTTGCCGTGCTTGGCGACCACGACGGCGACGTCGTGCTCCTTGCCCAGCTTCAGGGCCGGGATTTCCACGCCGGCCGGCAGCTTGAGGTCGGACAGGTGCACCACCGCACCCACGGCGAGGTCGCCGAGGTCGACTTCGATGGCTTCCGGCAGGTCCTTCGGCAGGCAGGCCACTTCGACTTCGGTCAGCTCGTGCATGATCACCACGCCACCGGTCTTGCCGGCCGGGGACTTCTCCTGGTTCAGGAAGTGCAGCTGGACCTTGGTGCGCAGCGCCTGGCTGGCGTCCACGCGCTGGAAGTCCAGGTGCATGATCAGCTGCTTGTACGGATGGCGCTGCATGTCGCGCAGGAGCACCTGCTCGACCTTGCCGTCGATGTCCAGGCTCAGGATCGACGAGTAGAACCACTCGTGGTGGCTGGCCAGCCAGATCGCCTCATGCTCGATCTGGATGGCCTGCGGGGCGGCGCTGCCGCCGTAGACGATGGCCGGCAGCTGGGCGGCACGACGCAGGCGGCGGCTCGCACCCTTACCCTCGACGTTGCGGCCGGTGGCCTTGATGGTGTGTTCGGACATGGCAATGACTCACTTCTGTTGCGATGGAACCGCCTCGCGGCGGTGGAAACACTCACCCGCGACCAGGTGAGTGGAATGCCCCGCCGGCAGGCCGGCGACGCGGATGGGGATGTCAGTCGACGTACAGCGAGCTGACCGATTCGCCGAACGCCATCCGGCGGATGGTTTCGGCCAGCAGTTCGGCCACGCTGAGCTGGCGGATCTTGCTGCAGGCCTTCGCGGCCGGCGACAGCGCGATGGTGTCGGTGACGACCAGCTCGTCGAGCGACGACTTGTTGAGGTTGTCCAGCGCCGCACCGGACAGCACCGGGTGCACGCAATAGGCAACGACCTTGCGCGCGCCGCGCTCCTTCAGCGCGTTGGCGGCGGCGCACAGGGTGCCGGCGGTGTCGACGATGTCGTCGACCAGCACGCAGGTCTTGCCCTCGACGTCACCGATGATGTTCATCACCGTGGCGACGTTGGCGCGCGGGCGGCGCTTGTCGATGATGGCGAGCTCGGCATCGTCCAGGCGCTTGGCGATGGCGCGCGCGCGCACCACGCCACCGACGTCCGGCGACACCACGATGACGTTGTCGGTGCCGTGCACGCGCCAGATGTCGGCCAGCAGCAGCGGCGAGGCATAGACGTTGTCCACCGGGCAATCGAAGAAGCCCTGGATCTGGTCGGCGTGCAGGTCGACGGTGAGCACGCGGTCGGTGTCCACCGCGCCGAACATCTTGGCCGCCACCTTGGCGGTGATCGGCACGCGCGAAGAACGCGGGCGGCGGTCCTGGCGGGCATAGCCGAAGTACGGTACCACCGCGGTGACGCTGGATGCCGAAGCGCGCTTGAGCGCGTCGATCAGCACCAGCAGCTCCATGAAATTCTCGGCGCTCGGCGCGTTGGTCGGCTGGATGACGTATACCTCCTGCCGGCGCACGCTCTCCTCGATCTCCACCTGCACCTCGCCGTCGGAGAAGCGGCTGATCAGGGCCTTGCCCGGACGCACCCCCAGCTCGCGGCAGACCGCGTCGGCCAGCGGCTTGTTGGCGTTGCCCGAGAAAACCAGCAAGTTGGGATTGTCTTGCATTGTGGTGGCCGCGTTGGAGGGCGATGGACGACGCGCGGGAGCGCGGGTTGGCAGGGGCGGAAGGATTCGAACCTACGAATGCCGGGATCAAAACCCGGTGCCTTAACCACTTGGCGACGCCCCTAGTGATGCTGCTCCACTGCATCCAGCAGCGGCGACCGTTCCGCGCCACGCGCCACCCAGGCATGCATGCCCGGCGGCAGCGCCGCCAGCGCCGCTTCGGCGGAACCGCGATCCGCGAATTCCACGAAACAACCGCTGCCCGAACCCGTCAAACGCGGCCTGCCGACGCGCGCAAGCGCCTCGAACACGGCCTCAACGGCCGGTTCGCGGCGACGCAGCACCGGCTCGAACGCATTGCCGAGCACAGCTCCGGAAAGGAAGCCCGCTATTGTCACGGGTGGCGCATCCCGCGTCAAATCAGGGGCTTGGAACAACGCCGCGGTGGCGGCATGCACCCCCGGGGAAGCCAGCAGGTACCACGCGGGCGGCAACTCGATCGGGACCAGCCGCTCGCCGACGCCTTCCGCCCAAGCATTGCGGCCGCGCACGAACACCGGCACGTCCGCGCCCAGATGCTGTCCCAGTGCGGCCAACCGCGCTTCCCCCAGCCGCAGGCCCCACAGACGGTCGAGGCCGACCAGCACGCTGGCCGCGTCGGAGGAACCGCCGCCGAATCCGCCACCCATCGGAATCCTCTTTTCGATTCCAATGTCGACACCTTGCGAGGAATTGGACTCTTTTTTCAGCAAAATCGCAGCACGCACCATCAGATCGTCGGCTTCCGCGACCCCGCTTGCACCGCCGCCAATGCGGGCGATCACGCCATCGGTGCGCGGGCGCAGATGGACCGTATCGCCCCAATCGAGCAGGCGGAACACGGTCTGCAGCTCGTGATACCCGTCGGCGCGCCGTCCCGTGATGTGCAGGAACAGGTTCAGCTTGGCCGGTGCGGGCCACGCGGTCCAGCCTTCCGATGCACCGAGAGCGGTCATTCGGCAATCCATTGGTCAACCACCAGGCGTACCCGGTCCTCGCCACGACGGGTCTCCACTTTCCCCGGCAGGGCGAGCCCATCGGCACCACCCCGCCAGCCGTCGTACTCGACCGTCCACCCCCCCTGCTCGATCCGCCGCGGCAACAGATCCACGCCGTATTCGATCCGCGCCGGGCCAAGCCCGGGCAGCGTGGCGGCGGCGCCACGCACCCAGCAGCCGAGCGCCGCCACCGGGATATCCCAGCCGGTCGCTTCGCGCAGCAGCCGCGCCGGGTCGGGGTCGCGCAGCGGGGCGTCGGCGACGCCCTGCAGCGCGGCGCCGCCGGCATCGACCTCCAGGGTCCAGCTCTGCCGCGTCACCGGCGCCGACAACTGGAGGCGCTGCACACCCGCCGCCTGCGTCCACTCGATCCGGCCACTGCCGCCCTGCCTGCCGTTGGACAGGGCCACCCTGCCAACCAGCGACCAGGCCGGCGCAGCGCAATCCCCGTCCGCCAGTCCCAGCGCGCCGATCCGCACGCGCTGGGCGGCCTCGCCTGCGGCAGCATCACCACTCGCCGGCGGGGGCAGCGATGCGCAGCCCGCCAGCAGCAGACCCGGCAGGGCGCAGGCCGCCCACTTCACGCGCCGGTCTCCTGAAGTGCGCGCTGCAGCGACCGGTTGTCGGGATCGAGGCGGCGCGCGTCATCGAAATACTTGCGCGCCTCGTCCCGGCGCCCAAGCACCCACAGCACCTGGCCAAGGTGGCTGGCGATGTCCGGGTCCTGTTGCAGCGCATAGGCATGACGCAGGTGATCCAGCGCCTGGCGCGGCTTACCCAGCCGGAACAGCACCCAACCATAGCTGTCGATGATGGCGGCGTTGCCCGGTTCGGCCACGCGCGCGCGGTCGATCAGCTCCAGCGCCTCGCGGTAGCGGTCGGTGCGATCGGCGAGCGTGTAGCCCAGCGCGTTGAGCGCGGCGACGTTGTCCGGCTCGATCACCAGCAGGCGACGCAGATCCGCCTCGGCCTTGCCGATCTGGTCGAGCCGCTCCCACATCAGCCCGCGCGCATACAGCAGCGCCGACTCATCCGGAAACGCCGCCAGCCCACGTGCGTAGGCATCCTGCTCGCCATTGGCGTCCTTGGCCTTCTGGCGCAATTCCGCCTCCAGCAGATAGCCATCGCGCCGCTCGTCCTCGGCCAGCGCGGCGTCGGCCTGGATGGCATGCAGCGCGTCGTAGGCCTGCTGCGAGCGCCCCATCGCGTGCAGCACGCCGGCGGCGCGCAGGCGGGCTGCACCCTGCATCCGCTCGCCGGGCACCTTGGCGTACCACTCCAGCGCCTCGTCGTAGCGCTCCAGCAGCTCGGCCAGCTGTCCCAGCAGCAGCCGGCGCATCGGATTGGGGGTGGTCGCGCCGCGCTTGAGTTCTTCGTACAGCCCAGTCAACCCGGTCTTGTCACCGGCCTTGTCCAGCAGCGCGGCGCGGCGGGCGTATGCGGCCTCGTCCTGGGCGCCCGCCGCCAGCACCTGCGCGGCCTTGCCGGCATCGCCCAATGCATCGTATTCGCCAGCCAGTGCCCAACGCAGCGACGGCGGCAGCTGCGCCGGCTCGCCCAGTGCCGCCAGCGCGGCGCGCGCCTCCTCCAGCTTGCCACCCTCGCGCAGCAGCTGCGCCCGCAGCAGCGCAACGCGCGGCTCTCCCGGGAACAGCGTCACCACCCGCTGGACGATGTGGTCCACCAGTTTCGGCTGCTCCAGCCGCTGCGCCAGCCCGCCGAACCCCAGCCAGGCCTGCAGCTGGTGCGGCAGGGCGTCACGGGACACGATCTCTTCCAGCATCGTCACCACCAGCGATTGCTGGCGTCCGACCGCGCCCACCAGCGCGGTCAGCGCCGGGCGCCAGCCGTCCGGCTCGGCCAACAGGGCGCGCAGTTCGCGCCGCGCTGCGCGCTTGTCGCCGGCGCGCAGGGCCAGGCTGGCGGCCACCATCCGCGCCTCCAGGCTGGCTTGCGGCGCCAGCGTCTGCCAGGTGTCGTACGCCTCGCGCGCCAGCGCGTCCTCGTCGGCCAGCAGGGCGATGCGGGTGGCCCGTTCCGCAAGCACCGGATCCTGCGCGGCGCGGGCGGCATCCAGATAGTGTCGCGCCGCCTCCGGCAGCAGCCCGCCCTGCAGCGCGAATTCGCCCGCCAGGCTGGCCTCCAGCGGATCCACACGCGCCTGCGCGGCGACCGGATTGCCGGCGACGGCCCCGGTGAATGCCAGCGCCGCGGCAAGCAGCGCAGCCAGCGGGAACGTGCGCGAACCGGAGCGTTGCGGGTTGGACATGGCAAGGGCCGGTACAATTGGCGGTGGGCCCGCAGCTTAGCGCAGGCACCTGAACGACATTCATCGCGCACTGCAGTCACCACCACGCCCCATGAGCCTGCACGTCCTCGGCATCAACCACCAGACCGCGCCGGTTTCCCTGCGCGAGACGGTGGCGTTCGGCCCGGACACGCTGCGGCATGCGCTGGCGTCGCTGCGCGCGCAGGCAGGCGTGCAGGAAGCGGTGCTATTGTCGACCTGCAACCGCACCGAGCTGTATGCCCGCAGCGATAACGGGCCGGACGCCCTGGCCAACTGGCTGGCCGGCCAGCAGCGCGCCGGCGACGACCTGCATGCCTACCTGTACCGGCACGACGAGGCCGATGCGGTGCGCCACCTGTTCCGGGTCGCGACCGGGCTGGATTCCCTGGTATTGGGCGAGCCGCAGATCCTCGGCCAGGTCAAGCAGGCCTGGAACGATGCGCGCGACGCCGGCAGCCTCGGTGGTCCACTCGACCGTGCGTTTCAGCAGGCCTTCGCCACCGCCAAGCGTGCCCGTACCGAGACCACCATCGGGCGCAACCCGGTCAGCGTCGCCTCCACCGCGGTGCGGCTGGCGCAGGAATCGTTCGCCCGGCTGGATGAATCGGACGTGCTGCTGATCGGCGCCGGCGAGACTATCGAACTGGCCGCCCGCCACCTGGTGGCCGGCAAGGTGCGCCGGCTGCTGATCGCCAACCGCACGCTCGCCCACGCGCAGGACCTGGCCCGGCGCCACGGCGGCTTCGCGCTGCCGCTGGAGGAACTGGACCGGCACCTGGCCGAGGCCGACATCGTCATTTCCGCCACCGCCGCGCGCCAGCCGATCCTGCAGCGCGCGCAGGTCGAGCAGGCGCTGCGCGCGCGCAGGCATCGGCCGATGCTGCTGCTGGACCTGGCGGTGCCGCGCGACATCGCCGAGGACGTCGCCAGCCTGCGCGACGTCTTCCTGTACACGGTCGACGACCTGGAGCGGGCAATCGAGGACAACCGTGCCGCCCGGCGCAATGCCGCCGAGCAGGCCGAGGCGATCATCGAGGTGCACGCTTCACGCTTCATCTCCGCACTCGGCCAGACCGATGCGGCGGCCCCGCTGCGCCGCCTGCGCGAGCACGGCCAGGCGGTGCAGGCGCAGGCGTTGGCCAAGGCACGCGCGCAGCTTGCCGCCGGCCGTGATCCGGCGGAGGTGCTGGACCTGCTGGCGCACACCCTGACCAACAAGCTGCTGCATGCGCCCAGCGCCGCGCTGCGCGAGGACGCCGCGCTCGGCGAGGCGGCGATCCGCCTGTTCACCGCCGGCAAGGGCGACACCGACGCATGACCCCTGCCCTGCGCCGCAAGCTGGAAGCGCTGCTGGAGCGGCGCGAGGAAGTGGAGCGCCTGCTTGCCGACCCGGCGGTGGCCGCGGACCAGACGCGCTTCCGCAGCCTCTCGCGCGAATTCGCCAGCCTGCAGCCGGTGGCCGACGCGCTGGCCGCTGAGGCGCAGGCGCGGGCAGACCTGGCGACCGCGCAGGCGATGCGCGAGGACCCCGAACTGCGCGAACTGGCCGACGACGAGATCGAAACCGCCAACGCCCGGCTTGCCCAGCTGGAGGGCGAACTGCTGGCGCAACTGGTGCCAAAGGACGCGCGCGACGATGGCGGCCTCTATCTGGAAGTGCGCGCCGGCACCGGCGGCGACGAGGCGGCGATCTTCGCCGGCGACCTGTTCCGCATGTACGCGCGCTACGCGGAAACGCGCGGCTGGCGGGTCGAGGTGGAATCGGCCAATCCCGGCGAACACGGTGGCTACAAGGAAATCGTCGCCCGCATCGAAGGCAGTGGCGCCTACGCGCAGCTGAAGTACGAATCCGGCACCCACCGCGTGCAGCGGGTACCTGCCACCGAGTCGCAGGGCCGCATCCACACCTCGGCGGCGACGGTGGCGATCATCGCGCTGGAAAGCGGGGGCGATGCCGAGATCGTCATCAATCCCGCCGACCTGAAGGTGGACACGTTCCGCAGCTCCGGCGCCGGCGGCCAGCACGTCAACAAGACCGAATCGGCGATCCGCATCACCCACGTGCCTTCCGGCGTGGTGGTGGAGTCGCAGACCGAGCGCAGCCAGCACGCCAACCGCGACAAGGCCATGAAGCGCCTGCAGGCGATGCTGTTGGAGGCCGAGCTGGAGAAGCGCGCCGCCGCCACCGCCGCCGACCGCAAGCTGCAGGTGGGCAGTGGCGACCGCAGCCAGCGCATCCGCACCTACAACTACCCGCAGGGCCGGATCACCGACCACCGGGTGGAAGGCCTGACCCTGTACGACCTGCCCAACATCCTCGAAGGCGACCTTGGCCCGCTGGTCCTTCGCCTGCAGCAGGAACAGCAGGCTGAAGCCTTGGCGCAGCTGGCGCGCGAGGCGTGAGGCACTGGCGACAACCAGCACACCGGATGCCCGCCGCCTCGGGCACCACGAACAAGGGATTCCCATGACGATCTCGATTTCCCGCGCCGGCCCCGCCGACCTCGACGCGCTGGCCGCGCTGTTCGACGCCTATCGCCAGTTCTACGGCCAGCCGTCCGACCCCGCGCTCGCGCGCCAATGGCTGCGCGAGCGCCTGCGCTTCGGCGAATCGACCGTGCTGCTGGCCAAGCGCGCGGGCAGCACCGTCGGCTTCGTCCAGCTGTACCCGATGTTCTCCTCGGTGCGCACCGCCAAGACCTGGATCCTCAACGACCTGTACGTCGATACCGGCGCGCGCCGCCAGGGCGTGGCCCGCGCCCTGCTGGACGCCGCCGCGATGTTCGCGCGCGAAGACGGTGCGGCGGGCATTGCGCTGGAGACCAGCCGCGACAACGCGGCGGCCCGCGCGCTGTACCTCGCCGCCGGCTGGCAGGAAGACGCGACCCAGTGGTATTCGCTGGCGCTTTGAGCCGCATCGCGGACGGGCTCCGCATCGCGTCCAGGCGCCCGGCACGACCGATGGCATGCCCGCCCGGCCCGTCGGCAACCGCTCTACACTCGTCTCCTACCTGCCCGCAAAGGAACGACGATGTCGATCGACGCCACCCTGCGACTGCTCAGCAAGGCCCGCGGCCTGTCCGTGGCGGATATCGCCACCGCCATTCCCAGGGCCGGGATCGGTACCGTCAATGCCTGGCTGAAAGGCGAGAAGCTCCCCGGCCGCGACCAGATCGACGCGCTGGCGCGGGCCTTCGGGGTACCGGCCAGCGCGCTGCTGTCGGAACTGGCCAGCACGCTCGACCCGGCCCGCACCAAGGGCGAACATGAGCTGCTGACCGCCTATCGCGCCCTGGGCACCCGCCAGCAGGGGGCATTGCTGGAAGTGGCGCGCAGCATGAAGCCGAGGGCATCGCGCAAATGAGCCAGCTCAAGCGCAAGCAGTACGAGGCCCTGCTGGAACCCATGCAGGTGGAACTGGCCAACGCCGCACGCTGGCTGCAGCACAGCGGCAGGCGGCTGGTGGTGCTGTTCGAGGGCCGCGACACCGCCGGCAAGGGCGGCGCCATCAACGCCATCCACGAGCACCTCAATCCGCGCCAGTGCCGGGTGGTGGCACTGCCGAAGCCGACCGAACGCGAAGCCGGTCAGTGGTATTTCCAGCGCTACATCGCGCAGTTGCCCGCGGCCGGCGAGATCACCCTGTTCGACCGCAGCTGGTACAACCGCGCCGGGGTCGAGAAGGTCATGGGCTTCGCCAGCGACGCACAGGTGGCGGCGTTCCTGCGAGCCACCCCGCAGTTCGAGCGGCAGCTGGTCGACGACGGCATCCTGCTGTTCAAGTACTGGCTGTGCTGCGACCAGGACAGGCAGGAAAAACGCTTCGCCGAGCGCCTGGACAACCCGCTCAAGGGTTGGAAGCTCTCGCCCATCGACCTGGAGGCGCGCACCCGCTACCGCGCCTACACCGACGCGCGCGAGGCGATGCTCAAGGCCACCCACAGCGAACATGCGCCGTGGACACTGGTGGACTTCAATGACCAGAAGCTGGGCCGGCTGACCCTGATCCGCGACCTGCTGGACCGGCTGCCCGACACCCGCATCGACGCGCCGGACATCGCCTTTCCGCCGCTGCCTGGCCGGCTGGCGAAGGAGCACTACGGCGTGCTCAAGCCGATCCCGGGCTTCCAGCCCTGACGCCGCTCAACCGGTCGAGAAACCGTCTGCGACCACGGCTTCCGTTTCGCAGCGCACCACCTCGTCCACCCGCGCCAGCGGCGGGCCATGCTGCAGCCAGCGCTGCAGCGCCGCGATCGCCACCTCTTCGCCAGCCGCCAGCACCTCCACGCTGCCATCGGCAAGGTTGCGCGCATGGCCGCGCAGCCCCAGCCGCAGCGCCTCGTCGCGGGTGGCGATGCGGAAGCGCACGCCCTGCACCCTGCCGCGGACGAGGAAGCGGGTGGCAGTCACGTCAGCCAGCCGGGGTAGCGGCGTCAGGTTTCGGCCCGCCGAACGCGGCGATGTCGTCTTCCAGCATGCGCGCGGTCACCGGCCCGGTGTACTTGCGCAGCATCCTGCCGTCGGGGCCGATCAGCCAGGTCGTGGGCAGGCCACGCGGCGCGCCGAAATCCTTCGGCGGCTCGTACACGTCGATGCGCGCGATCGGATAGGCCACCGGGCGCTTGGCCAGGAACGCGCGCAGCTCGTCCTCGCTGGTGTCCTCGTAAGCCAGTCCGATCACCGCGATGTGCTGGCGCATCGCCGCCAGCGCCGACAGCTCCGGCATCTCCTTGATGCACGGCCCGCACCAGGTGGCCCAGTAATTGACGATCACCCACTTGCCGCGCTGGCCGGCGAGGTCGTAATCCGCGCCGTCCAGGGTGGTGACACGCAGCGACGGGCGCTCCACCTGCGGCGGCTGCACCGCGGCGGAAGCGGGTTTGGGCTTGGCCGCGGGCGCGGTCGCCTGCGGCGCGGGGGCTGGCCCACGCGAACAGGCCGCGAGCAGGCCCGCCAGCAGCAGGGCGACGATGCGAACGTGCATGCGATTCATTCCTCCGGGATCCCGGCATAGACACTGGATACGGGCTGCCGCAACGGTTGCTGCAGGGGGGTGCGCAGCTGCGCGATGGTGTCGCGCACGGCGACGCCCAGCGCGTCGTCCGGCTGCGGCACCGGCACGTCGACCGCGGGGATCCGCAGTTGCGCGGCCTCGTAGAGTTCGTCGAGGCGCACGTCGTCGAGGTCGCGCGCCAGCAGCCACTGGCCGCTTTCGGCCCGCTGCAGCACGTTGATGCTGGCCATCCGCCCCAGCAGCGACTGCACCATGCTGTCGGTCAGGCTGGGCTCCATCGCCTCGATCTGCTCGCTGGTCAGGCCATTTCCGGCGGCGCGCGCGTGCTGGAAGCGGCCCAGCATGCGCAGCAGCCCGTACAGCTCGTGCCCGTGCGGCAGCCGCAACGCCTGTGGCTGGTAACGGAACGCCGACATCGACGAAGCGAACGAGGCGCCGAACAGGATCGACACCCAGCTAAGGAAGATCCACAGCATCACGATCGGCACCAGCGCCACCGCGCCGTAGATCTTCTGGTAGGAATCGAAGCTGCCCAGGTACAGGCCCAGCCCCGCCTTGACGCATTCGAACAGCGCCATCGACAGCAGTCCGCCGGCCAGCGCATGCCGCCACGCCACCGTGCGATGCGGCACCACCTTGAACACCGCGGCGAACGCCAGCAATTCGATCCCCATCGGCGCCAGCCGCAGCATCAGCGCCTCCAGCCAGCGCCCGGCCAGGGTTTCGAAGATCGCCAGCGCGAAGAATCGGGTGGACAGCGCCACGCTGGCCGCGGCCACCAGCGTGCCCAGTGTCAGCACCGTCCAGTAGACCAGGAAGCGGCCGAACTTC
Source organism: Thermomonas sp. XSG (assembly GCF_014678725.1). Classification (NCBI taxonomy): domain Bacteria; kingdom Pseudomonadati; phylum Pseudomonadota; class Gammaproteobacteria; order Lysobacterales; family Lysobacteraceae; genus Thermomonas; species Thermomonas sp. XSG. The sequence goes on from NZ_CP061497.1 coordinate 885,179, forward strand.
GGCCGCGCGGTCGGCACGCGCCAGATCCGGTTGAAGATCGCCTCCACGCTGCTCAGCGTCACCAGCAGCGACACGATCAGCGCCAGCGCGCCCGCGGAGGTCAGCGACTTGGTGTTGGAGGAGAAATCGGTGAGGTAGCCGGACACCGCCTGTGCGGCGCGCGGGACGAAGTTGGCGAAGATGTAGCCGCTGAGGCGCTCGCTCCAGGCGTCGAACACCGGGAACGCCGACAGCACGCCGAACGCCACCATCGACAGCGGCACCAGCGCGAACGCGGTGGTGTAGGACAGCGCGCCGGCCGCCTCGAAAAGGCGGTCGTCGAGGAAGCGCCGCAGCACGAAGCGGCCGAAGCTGCCGGCCCGCGCCGGGTCGCGCAGGCGTTCGCTCCAGCGGTAGATCGAATCCAGCGGTTCCATCCGGCAAGCGTAACCGATGCCATGAATCCGCCGCTTGCACTATGCTGCCGCGTCCCTACGCACGATTGGCGCGCATGCCCGAGATCCTGGTCCTGTACTACAGCCGCGGTGGCTCGGTGGCGCGGCTGGCCCGGCAGATCGCCCGTGGCATCGAGGAAGTCGACGGCATGCAGGCACGCCTGCGCACCCTTCCGCCGGTGGCGCCGGTGACGCAGACCGCGCAGCCGCCGGAACCGGAAGACGGCGCGCCTTACGTCGAAAAGCGCGACCTGGCCGAATGCGCCGGCCTGCTGCTGGGCAGCCCCACCCGCTTCGGCAACATGGCGGCCCCGGTCAAGCATTTCCTCGACACCCTCGGCGCGGAATGGGCCAGCGGCACGCTGGTCGGGAAGCCGGCGGCGGCGTTCACCTCCACCGCGACCATGCACGGCGGCCAGGAGTCGACCCTGCTGACCATGCTGGTACCGCTGCTGCACCACGGCTGCGTGGTCGCCGGGATCCCGTTCACGGAAGCTGCGCTCAACACCACCCGCAGCGGCGGCACGCCCTACGGCGCCAGCCACGTTGCCGGTATCGACGACGACCCGCAGCTGAGCGAGGACGAAACCGTGCTGGCACGTGCGCTGGGCCGCCGCATCGCCCTGCTCGCGCAGCGGCTGCAGGCATGAGCGCGCAGCGCTACCTGGCAGCCGCGCTGGGCGCACTCGCCGCGTTGTTCGTCGGCTGGTCGGCGACGCGTGCCGACGCACTTTCCGGGCTGCTGGTGTTCGCCTTGCCGCCCGCCCTGCTGGCGATCGCTGCCCTGTCCGGCTGGCGCCGCGCCGGTTTCACCGCCGCGGTGCTGGCGCTGCTGTGGTTCAGCCACGGCGTGATGCTGGCATGGGCGGAACCCGCGCAGCGGCTGTTCGCACTGGCGGAGGCCGCGCTGGCGCTGCTGGTGGTGCATGCCGCCTGCCTGCCCGGCATCCGCGCCCGCCGGGAGCGCCGCCGGGAAAGCTGATGGCCGCCGATCCGCGCATGGCCGGGCTTGCCCCGGAGGTGGTGGCGACGGTGCATGCCGGCGCCCGCGCGTTGCGCGACGGCGACCCGCGGCACGCTGAAACGCTACTGCAGCAGGCATGCCGGCAAGCGCCGGGGCATCCGGAACCGCTGCGCTACCTGGCGATCCTGCAACTGCACACGCGCCGGGCCCCGCAGGCCATCGACACGTTGCAGCGCGCGCTGGCGTTGGCAGCGGACGACGCGCTGCTGCATTCCGACCTGGGCACCGCCGCATCCGCCTGCGGCCAGGCCGATGCCGCGCTGGACAGCTGGCGGCGCGCCTGCGAACTCGACCCCGCGCAGCCGACGCCATGGTTCAACCTCGGCCGCAACCTGCAGCAGCGCGGCGATACCGATGCAGCCATCGACGCGCTGGAGCGCGCCACCGCGTTGGCGCCCACCCTGTTGCCCGCACAGGTGCTGCTGGGTGACGCGCTGGCGCACGCCGGTCGCTTCGATGCATCCGCCGCCCGTTACCGCGAGGCGTTGCGGCTGCATCCGGCCTGCGGCGATGCCTGGCGCGGCCTCTCCAACATCAAGACGGTGCCGCTGGGGGACGACGATGCGGCCCTGCTGCGCGCACAACTGCAGCGCCGCGACCTGACCGCCGCGGACCGCGTGGCGATGGGCCACGCGCTGGGCAAGCTGGAGGAGGACCATGGCCGCTACGAAGCGGCATACGCCGCATTCCAGGCCGCCAACGGGCTGCAGAAGCAGCTGACTCCCTGGCGCGCGCAGCCGTTCGAACGCTATGTCGAGGAGGCCCTCGCGGCCACCGCCCACCTGCCGCCGCCGCTGGACCCGGCGCTGGGGCAGGACGCGATCTTCGTCGTCGGCCTGCCGCGCTCCGGCTCCACCCTGTTCGAACAGATCCTGGCGGCGCACCCGCTGGTGGAGGGCGCGGGCGAACTGCCGGACCTCGGCATCGTGCTGCAGCAGGAATCGCTGCGCCGTGGCCTGCCCTATCCGCAGTGGGTGGCCGACGCCACCGCCGCCGACTGGGATCGACTGGGACGGCAATACCTGGGGCGTACGGCGCACTGGCGCAACCAGCACCCACGCTTCACCGACAAGCATCCGGACAACTGGAAGCATGCCGGCGTGCTACGCGCCATGCTGCCGGGCGCAGTCGTGGTCGAAACCCGGCGCGCGCCGCTGGAAACCGCGTGGTCCTGCTACAAGCAGCAGTTCTACGCCCAGCCCCACTTCGCCAATGACCTGACCGATATCGCCTGCTACCTGCGCGGCTGCGAACGGGCGATGGCGACCTGGCGCGCGCGCGACCCCGGGCACATCTTCCTGCATCGTTACGAATCCCTGCTGGAAAACCCGGAGCCGGCGATCCGGGGACTGCTGCGCGACTGCGGGCTGGCATTCGATCCGGCCTGCCTGGCACCGCACCGGGCCACCCGCAGCGTGCGCACGGCCAGCGCCGCGCAGGTGCGCCAGCCGCTGCGCGCAGGCACCGCCCGCGCCGTCGCCTACGGCAGCCTGCTCGACCCGCTGGTGTCGCTGCTGGCGCCGCTACTGTCCTGACGGGCATGCCGCGCGCGGGGGTTTTACAATGCGCGCATGGACAACCTGCTCATCGTCACCACCGGCGGCACCATCGACAAGATCTACTTCGACGACAAGTCGGACTACCAGATCGGCGAGCCGCAGATCGGCATGATCCTGCGCGAGCTGGGGGTGACCTTCCAGTTCAACGTGATCCCGATCCTGCGCAAGGATTCGCTGCACATCACCGACGACGACCGTGAGCTGATCCGCGCCACCATCGCCGCCCAGCCCACCCGCCACGTGCTGGTGACCCACGGTACCGATTCGATGGTCGCCACCGGCAAGGTGCTGCAGAGCATCCCCGGCAAGACCATCGTGATGACCGGCGCGCTGAGCCCGGCGCGCTTCCGCGGCTCCGATGCCGAGTTCAACATCGGCTGCGCGATCGGCGCGGTGCAGTCGCTGCCGGAAGGCGTGTACATCGCCATGAACGGCCGCATCTGGTCGCCGGACAGGGTGCGCAAGAACGTGGCCGCCAATCGGTTCGAAGAAGCGAACTGACGCCGTCCCGCGCTGCGCGCAACGCCCCGAACGAAAAGACCCCGGCCAAGGCCGGGGTCTTCGTTTCACCCGAGTGCGTCGGAAGCTGCGCCGCGATGCGGCGCAGCCCCGGGCAGGCTCAGTTGGTGCCGTAGGTCAGGGTGACCCCGGAGAACGACGAGTACGCACGCACCTTGATGTAGTAGGTGGTGGCGCTGGTCGGGGTCAGCGTGCAAGTTTCGGCATTGCCGGTCTTGTACGGGCGGCAGGTGTAGCTGCTGGTGGTCGGCTCGGCGCCGGCACGGACGTACAGGTCGGCGTCACCGGTGCCACCGGCGATGCTGATCGTCGCGGTCTTGCCTGCTGCGACCGCCAGCGTGTAGGTGCTCGACCAGCTGCCCGACGCCACCGACGGCAGGTTCACCGTGGTGGTGCCACCGCCGCCACCGCCACCGGTGCTGTAGTCACCCTTCAGGCTGACGCCGGAGAACGCGGAGTAAGCCTTCAGCCGGACGTAGTAGGTGCCGGCCGACGGCGTGGCGATGGTGCAGCTTTCGGCATTGCCGGACTTGTACGGACGGCAGTCATAGGAACTGTCGGTCGGCTTGCTGCCGAACTTCACGTACATGTCGGCATCGCCGGTGCCACCGGACATGGTGAACACCAGGTTGCTCGCACCCGAGGGCACCTGCAGGGTGTAGACCACTTCGCCGCCGGTGCTGGCCGACAGGCCGGTGACCGTCACGCCCTTGGTCAGGACGCCGCCGGTGCTGCCACCACCGCCGCCGCCCGAGCAGGACACGCCCACCGCGGTGAAGGCGGCGGTCACGTCGGCCTTGGTGTAGCCAAGGTCGGTGGCCGCGGTCTCGACGCCGCAAGCTCCCTGGTTGAAGGTGCTGCTGGCGGTCCAGTAGTCGCGGTTGGCGCGCGCGAAGACCTGGAAGGCCTTCATCGTGTTCCAGCCGGTCTTCTTGGCCAGGGTGCAGAACGCCTTGTTGTAAACGCCCGAGCTGTAGTGCACGTCCATGCTGCTGGTGAAGTCGGCGGCATTGTCGATGGAGCTGCCGTCCTGGGTCGGGTTGCACATGTAGCGCAGTGCACCGCTGCCCTTGAAGATGTCCGCGCCCACCAGCCAGTCGTTGCTGCCGCGATCGAAGTACTCGGCCGCTTCGCCCGCCATGTCGGAGAAAGCTTCGTTCATGCCGCCCGACTGGCCCGAATAGGTCAGGTTGGACTGCTGTTCGGTGAAGCCGTGCGAGACCTCGTGGCTGGACACGTCCAGGCTGACCAGCGGATAGAAGGTGCTGGCACCATCGCCGAAGGTCATGGCGGTGCCGTCCCAGAACGCGTTCTCGTAGTTGGTCTTGTAGTGGACCTTCATGACCAGCTGGAAGGTCAGCGGCGCCATGCCCAGATAGGACTGGTACATGTCGAAGATCACGCCGCCGAAGTGGTGGGCGTCGTTCAGCGGCGAGTAGGCGCCGTTGATCGACTTCACCGTGTTGCGCGGGCAGGTGTACGAGAACGCCGTGGAACCCGTGGTGCCGCCATTGAGGTTGACGGTCTTCACGTTGGTGTTGCTCATGGTGCAGGTGGTGCCACTCTGCGTCACGTTCAGGTAGCCATAGTCGGTACCGTACTCGTACTGGCCGGTCTTCTGGTTGCCGCCGGGGCCGGTGCCGACCAGCGCGTGCTGCAGGTTCTCCCAGCGCTTGATGACCTTGCCGCTGATGGCATCCAGCACGATCACCGGGCGGGTGGGCCCGGCCGCTGCCGAATCGGCGACGAAGGTCACCGCGTACGCCAGATGGCCCTGGCCGGCGTCGTCGATGTAAACGACCAGGTCCGTCTTCTCGTCACGGGTCAGCATCCCCGCGATGCCATTGCCCAGTGCGAGGCGCTTGGCAGCCACCAGCGCGGCGGCCTTGCCGAACTTCGGGGTGGTCGAGGCGATGTCGGCCTCGAGGCCGGAGACCAGGTTGCCGAACATGGTCCGGACGTTGCCGTTGCGATCCTCGCTGACGACCACGCCCTGGCCGAACACCGGGATGCCACGCCATGCCTGGTCGTAGCGGTAGTTGCGGACGCCTCGGTCCTGGCGGGTGGCGCGCATCAGCAGGGTGCTGTTGGCGTCGGTGCGCATGAACTGCGCATGGCGGCGGTTCGCCATCGGGGCGACGCCCTGGGTCGCGGTGAGCGACTGGTACTGCTGGCGCAGCTGGTTGACGTTGCGCTGGTGCAGGTCGGCCCGCTGTGCCGCGTTGGCGCCGGAAGCGGCGAGCGCGAACAAGATGGCGGTACCGAGGAGGTTGGTAGTGCGGAAACGGTTCACTGGCGATTATCCCTGGGTTGTTGGTTGAGTGGCCGCGATCGCGGCGACGGACGAACAACTTCACAGCCCACCTGCGTGCTTCTGGCGTGGACCGCCATGTGGTTGCGGCGCCGGTGTCGCTACGGAACCTGAACAGATACCGAAGCGATCGCCGACCGTCGGACCAACCGGACGGCTCGACAAAGAAGGATGGGGAATGGCGGTATAACCAGAAATTATCGAACGTCAGAAACCAAGCAGCGGCAAGGTTTCAGCTGTTACGATGAGCCTGCTGCGCCGCAGCAAACCAACCCGGGAATCGCGCGTGTCCGGAGTTTTTGCGGCACTGCATCACACTCTTGCGCTGCCGCAATGCGTCACATTACGACCCTGAATGACTAGCCCGATAGTCACAGCCGGCGCGCGGACGCGAGTCCACGCCACCCGCGAAATCAGAACATCCCGGTCTCGAGGCGGGCCACGTCCGACATCATGGTCTGGTTCCACGGCGGGTCGAACACCAGTTCTATATCGGTCGCGACCACGGTCGGGATCTTTTCCAGCTTGCTGCGCACGTCATCCACGAGGATGTCGCCCATGCCGCAACCGGGCGCCGTCAACGTCATCCGCACCCTGACCCCGCGGCCGCCTTCTTCCGGCTGGTACAGCTCGGCCAGATACACCAGGCCCAGGTCGACGATGTTGACCGGGATTTCCGGATCGAAGCAGGTCCGCAGCTGGTCCCACACCACCCGTTCGACATCGGCATCGGTGGCGCCCTCGGGCAGTTCCAGCGGCTCGGCCGGCTGCTTGCCGATGGCATCGCCATCCTCGCCGGCGATGCGCATCAGGTTGCCTTCCACGAATACCGTCCAGCTGCCGCCCAGTGCCTGGGTGATGTAACCGACGGTGCCTGCGGGCAGGGTGACCTCGTCGCCCTGCGGGACAAGGACGGCGGCGCAATCGCGCTCGAATCGGACGGGTTCGCTGCTGCGGGAGTACATGGCGGGGAGAGATGGCCGTATCGAATCCGTACCATTCTAGTCCCAATCGAATTGCCCGTCTGCGTTCGCGATGGGATCATCGCCGGCCATTTGATCTCGATCAGCCCGCATGCCCGACCGCGCCACCTCGACGCCCCGCTGGTACGCCCTGCCCCTGCTGGCACTGGGTGCAGCCGGGTTTGCCGCCGCCTGGATGCTGCTGGCGCTGGCGCTTGACCGGCAGTGCAGCTGGCTGGCGCCGCTGGCCGCGCTGGACATGGCGCTGTTGCTCAAGCTGGCGAAATGGCCGGCCGCGGGCTCCCGGCGCGCGCTGGCGGTGGCGGCCAGCGTCGCCGTCATCGGCGCCGCGAATGCGCTGATCGTGGCCGGACAGATCGGCCAGAGCTTCGGCCTGCGGCCCTGGGAATCCGCACTGAAACTGGGGCCATCCTACGCATGGCTGCTGGCCGGCATGGCCAACGGCGGGATCGACCTGCTGTTTTACGCCGCCGCACTGCTGGTGGCGTGGTGGGCCGCGCGCTGAGGCGCGAGCCGCCTGCGCCGGTCGTCAGTGCCCGCCGTCCAGCGCCTTCAGTTCACTGACCAGCGCATTCGCCATCTCGCTGCCGTCGCCATACAGCATGCGGGTGTTGTCGGCGTAGAACAGCGCATTCTCGATGCCGGCGAAACCGGTGCCCTTGCCGCGCTTGATCACGATGGTGTTCTTCGAATTGACCACGTCGAGGATCGGCATGCCGTAGATCGGACTGGCCGGATCGGTCTTGGCCACCGGGTTGACCACGTCGTTGGCGCCGATCACCAGCGATACATCGGTATTGGCGAACTCCGGGTTGATGTCGTCCATGTCGGCGATCAGGTCGTACGGCACGCCGGCCTCGGCCAGCAGCACGTTCATGTGCCCCGGCATGCGCCCGGCGACCGGATGGATGGCGAACTTCACCTTCACCCCACGCTCCTGCAGGCGCTGGGTCAATTCCCAGATCTTGTGCTGCGCCTGCGCCACCGCCAAGCCATAGCCGGGCACGATCACCACGCGCTCGGCGAAAGCCATCATCGCGGCCACATCGGCCGCCTCGATCGGCTTCATCGAGCCGCCGATTTCCTGCATCGCCGCGCCGCCGCCACCGAAGTTGGAGAACAGCACGTTGCCGATCCTGCGGTTCATCGCCTTCGCCATCAACCGCGTGAGCAGCATGCCGGCCGCACCGACCATGGTGCCGGCGATGATCAGCGCCTCGTTGCCCAGCACGTAACCCTCGAACGCCACGGCAAGGCCGGTGAAGGCGTTGTACAGCGAGATCACCACCGGCATGTCGGCGCCGCCGATCGGCAGCGTCATCAGCACGCCCAGCGCCAGCGACAGCACGAAGAAGGCGACGATCCACGGCATCGCCAGGGTCTGCAGCGCCATCACGCCACAGGCCACCGCCGCCAGCGCGACCAGCGCGTTGAACCACTGCTGGCCCGGAAAGGTGTAGCGCTTGTCCATGCGCCCGTCCAGCTTGGCCCAGGCGATGATCGAGCCGGTCAGCGACACCGCACCGATCAGCGCGCCGATCACGGCAAGCGACAGGGTGAACGTGGAGGGCGCCGGGGCGCCGGACGAATACCGAACCAGCTCCACCGCGCCGATCGCGGCCGCGCTGCCGCCACCCATGCCGTTGAACAGCGCAACCATCTGCGGCATGTCGGTGATCGCGACCTTGCGACCCCAGGCCCAGTTCAGGCCGACGCCGATCACGATCGCCGCCAGCATCAGGCCGATGTTGTGCAGCTCTGGCAGGAACAGGGTGGCGACGGTGGCGATCAGCATGCCCGCGCCGGCCCACTGGATGCCGCTGCGCGCCGTCTTCGGGCTGGCCATGCGCTGCAGGCCCAGCAGGAACAGAGTGGCGGCGACGAAGTAGCTCAGCTTGACCAGGGTCAGCACGCTCACTTGGCGCCCCCCTTCTTGCTGGCCTTGAACATTTCCAGCATCCGCTCGGTGACCACATAGCCGCCGGCGGCATTGCCTGCGCCCAGCAGCACCGCGACGAAGCCCAGCGCCTTTTCCAGCGTGGTATCGGCGTGCCCGAGCACCACCATCGCACCGATCAGCACGATGCCGTGGATGAAGTTGGAACCCGACATCAGCGGGGTGTGCAGGATGACCGGCACCCGCGAGATGATGACGTGGCCGGCGATCGCCGCCAGCATGAAGATGTACAGCGCCACGAACCCGTCGCCCACAGCCCACCTCCCCGGTTGCCTGTCCGCATCATAACGATATGTCCGGACTCTGCGGCCCCACGGCCACGCGCCATGTCAACCACGGCCGGGGCCGTGCGTTTCCCAGCACATGGCCGGCGCAATCCCGCGCCGGCCCGCCATCTGGGCCACCATGCTGCTGCTCGCCCCCGCTAAGCTTGGACCGGTGAACGCCGAAGTCCCGCCGCCCTCGCCCGAGCCGGTCACGCTGGAAGCGTTCCTGCGCGGCATCGACGCGCGCGCCTTCCGCTTCGCCGAGCTGGGCCTGCGTCACCGCGAGGACGCGCTGGACGCGGTGCAGGACGCGATGCTGAAGATGCTGGCCTACCGCGACCGACCGGCTTCGGAATGGAGCCCGTTGTTCTGGAGCATCCTGCGCAACCGCATGGTGGATATGCAGCGACGCGGCCTGCTGCGGCTGCGCTGGCTGCTGCCCGGTAGTACCGACAGGGACGGCGAAGCACTGGACTGGGCGGACGATGCACCCGACCCCTCGCGCAGCCATGACGGCCGCGAAGCGTGGGAGCGCATCGGCGCCGCCCTGCGCAAGTTGCCGGCGCGCCAGCGTGAAGCATTCACCCTGCGGGTGCTGGAGGAGCTGGATGTGGCCGACACCGCACGCGTGATGGACTGCAGCGAAGGCTCGGTAAAGACGCACCTGTCGCGCGCGCGCGCGGCGCTGCAGAAGCAACTGGAGGATTTCCGATGAACACCCACCCGTCCGACCACGGCCTGATGGACGCCGACGCCCGCTTCGACGCCGCCCTGCGCGCCCGCCACGCCGCCGCACTGGCGCAGCTGTCGCCGCAGGTGCGAGCGCAGCTGGCGCAGCGCCGGGGTGCCGCGCTACGCGGGCAGCAACCCGCCCCGCGCCAGCACCGGCTGCGCTTTGCGATGGCCGGTTTCGCTGCGCTGTGCGCGCTGGCGCTGGGCGTGCGCCTGTACCCGCAAGGAGTCCCGTCAACCCCCGCCGCCGCACCATCGGCGCAGCTTGCAAGCAGCACCGGCGGCAGCCTGCCGCTGGACGAGGATCCCGATTTCTATGCCTGGCTGGGTTCGGCGGATGCCCCCCGGCTGGCAATGGAGTAAGCCATGTATCGCCACTTCGCCCCCCTGCTCCTGCTCGCCAGCCTTGCGCTGGCGCCCACCACGGCCCTCGCACAGGAGGCCAAGGCCGACGCCATGCCGGCGTGGGACCAGCTCACCCCCGCCCAGCGCGAGCTGCTGATCGCGCCAGTGCGCGACCGCTGGAACCGCGAACCTGAAAAGCGCGAACGCTTCATGGAATACGCCAAGCGCTGGAAGGCGATGCCGCAGCCGCAGCGTGAGCGCGCACGCCACGGCATGCAGCGCTGGGAAGGGATGACGCCCGAGCAGCGCGAGCAGGCCCGCGCCCTGTTCCACGCGGTGCGCGGCCTGGACAAGGACGCGCGTGGCGAGTTCATGGAGAAATGGCGGCAGATGACGCCGCAGCAGCGCACCGATTGGGTGAAGACACACCCGGCGCCGGAGCGCCGCGATCCGGATTGATCAGCCGGCCGGCGGCGTCCGCTCCGGCCAGACCGTCTTCGCCAGCAGCTCATCGCCCCAGTCGAACGCCAGGGCGCCGTCCTTGAGCAGCAGGCTGACGAAATTGAACACGTTGCGGGCGTACATCTCACTGGCGTGCTGGGCGCCCATCGACGCCAGGTTGAGTGGGCCGGCGATGGTGACGCCGCCATTCTCCACGTTTTCACCGGGGCGGGTCAGCTCGCAGTTGCCGCCGGTTTCCGCGGCCAGGTCCACGATCACGCTGCCCGGCTTCATCCCCGCCACCATCGCTGCCGACACGATCTTCGGCGCCGGCCGTCCCGGCACCGCGGCGGTGCACACCACCACGTCGATGTTCTTCAGGTGTTCGGCCAGCCGGCGCTGCTGCTCGGCGCGCTCCTCGTCGGTCAGCGCACGTGCATAGCCGCCCTCGCCCGCGGCGCTGACGCCGAGGTCGAGGAACTTGCCACCCAGTGACTCGATCTGCTCGCGGGTTTCCGGCCTGACGTCGAAGCCTTCCACCTGTGCGCCCAGCCGCTTGGCGGTGGCGATCGCCTGCAGGCCGGCCACGCCGGCGCCGACGATCAACACCTTCGAAGGACGGATGGTGCCGGCCGCGGTGGTCAGCATCGGGAAGAACCGCGGCGCCAGCTGGGCAGCGATCAGCACCGCCTTGTAGCCGGCCATGCCCGCCTGCGAACTGAGCACGTCCATCGCCTGCGCACGGGTGGTGCGCGGCAGCCGCTCCAGCGGGAAGGCGACGATGCCGCGCGCGTGCAGCGCTTCGCCGCGCGCCGGGTCGGCCTGCGGATGCAGGCTGCCCACCAGCACCGCACCCGGCTTCAACGCGGCGATGGCCGCATTCGAAGGCGGCTGCACGCAGGCCACCAGGTCGGCGTCGGCGGTGGCGTCTTCGGCCAGCTGCGCACCGGCGGCGACATAGGCCTCGTCGGGAAAGAACGCGCCAGCACCAATCCCCGGCTGTACCCGCACCGTGGCGCCCGCCGCCACCAGCTTCCTGCAGGTTTCCGGGCTCAGCGCCACCCGGCGCTCGCCCGCCGCCGTTTCACGCGCCACGCCCACGATTACCGCTGTCGCCGCCATCGCCCGCTCCGCGTCAGATTGGATTCCGCATCCTACCGTTACCATGGCCCTCCCCCGCAAGCAGGCCCGCCATGCTGACTTTGGACGCCCTCGACAGCCGCCGCTCCACGCCCACCCGCCAGCTGGGCGAGCCCGGCCCCGACGAGGCGCGACTGCTGCGCATGCTTCGGACTGCGGTGCGCGTGCCCGACCACGGCAAGCGGGTGCCGTTCCGGTTCCTGCGCATTGCCGGCGACGCCCGCACCGCCCTGGCCGATGCCGCCGCGGCGCGCCTGCTGGTCCGCGAGCCGGAGGCAGGCGACGCGGTCGTGGAGAAATTGCGAACCCGCTTCACCCTGCCGCCGGTCACCGTGGCGGTGATCGCGCGGCTGGGCGACGACGCCCAGATCCCTGCTTCGGAGCGCTTTTCCACGGTCTCGTGCGTCTGCCTGCTGCTGCTGCAGGCCGCGCAGGCCGAAGGCTACGGCGCGCAGTGGCTGACCGGCTGGCCGGTCTACGACCGCGAGTTCCTGGAAACCACGCTGGGGCTTGCGGGCGACGAACAGCTGGTAGGCACGATTGCGATCGGCACCCCTGCGCTGGAGGCACCCGAGCGCGACCGGCCCGACCCGGCGGCGCTGTTGGCGGACTGGCACCCGTAGGAGCGCACCGAAGGGGCGCGAACGCTTTCGCGGAATCACGTCAAACGCGTCGCGCCCTCCCAGTGCGCTCCTACAATTGCTGCATGACCCAGCCCACGCTCCACCTCGTCGACGCCTCGCTGTACGTGTTCCGCGCCTGGCATTCGATGCCGGACGAGTTCCACGATGCCGACGGCTGGCCGACCAACGCAGTGCACGGCTTCGCCCGCTTCCTGCTGGAACTGTTGGAACGCGAGCGCCCCGGCCACGTCGTCGTGGCCTTCGACGAGGCACTGGATTCGTGCTTCCGCAACGCGCTGTACCCGGCCTACAAGGCCAACCGCGATCCGGCGCCGCCGGAGCTGCGCCGCCAGTTCGCCTGGTGCAAGGCGCTGTGCAAGGCGCTGGGCCTGGCAACGCTGGCGCATGCCGACTACGAGGCCGACGATCTGATCGGCAGCGCCGTGCACCGCGCGCGCGGCCAGGGCTTCCGCAGCGTCATTGTCTCCGCCGACAAGGACCTATCGCAGCTGCTGCACGACTTCGACGAGCAATACGACTTCGCCAAGGGCCAGCGCTGGGGCGCGGATGGCGTCAAGGCGCGCCACGGCGTGCACGCGCACCAGATCGCCGACTACCTCGCGCTGACCGGTGATGCGGTGGACAACATCCCCGGCGTCACTGGCATCGGCCCGAAATCCGCGGCGGTGCTGCTGGCGCACTTCGAATCGCTGGACGCGCTGCTGGCGCGCATCGACGAGGTGCCGTTCCTGCGCCTGCGCGGCGCCGCCACGCTGGCCACGCGCCTGCGCGAGCAGCGCGAACACGCCCTGCTGTGGCGCCGGCTGACCACCATCGCGCTGGATGCGCCGCTGCCCGAACACGGCTTTGCGCGCGGCCGTGGTGATGTCGACGAGCTGGCCGCGCTGGCCGACTGGGTGAAGTTCGGGCCGATGACGCGCAAGCGGCTGGCGGACGCTGCCGGGCTGTAGCGCGGCGAGGCGCCCCAGTTTTTCCGACACGCGCCTGCGCTAGCATCGGCGCATGAGCAACCTCAAACAGACCCTGTACGAAGGCCAGTGGCTGCGGTTGGTGCGGATTGGCCACTGGGAGTCCTGCGAGCGCACCCATGCGCAGGGCATGGCGGTGATCGTGATCGCGGTGACGCCAGCCGACGAGGTGCTGTTCGTCGAGCAGTTCCGCGTGCCGCTGGGCGCGCGCACCATCGAGATGCCGGCCGGGCTGGTCGGCGACGACCACGCCGAGGACACCCTGGTGGATGCCGCGCGGCGCGAACTGATCGAAGAAACAGGATGGTCGGCGGGCCGCGTGGAGGTGCTGCTGACCGGCCCCACCAGTTCCGGCATGAGCAACGAGCGCATCGCTTTCGTGCGTGCCCGCGAGTTGGTGCGGGTCGGCGAAGGCGGCGGCGTGGACGACGAGAACATCATCGTCCATGCGGTGCCGCGGGCGCAGGCGCCGGCCTGGCTGATGCGCAAGCGCGCAGAAGGCTTCGAGCTGGACCTCAAGCTGTGGGCCGGGCTGTGGATGATCGACCACAACCCGGACGGCAGCCCGGCGGACTGAAGGCTCAGCCGCCAGCGAACCGATCGGTTGCTTCCACGAGGGCCGCGGCGTTCTCCGCCTCGAACGCGGAGTGGCCGGAGCCCGGGCTGACGATGAGCTCGGCCATCGGCCAGACCTTGTGGAGGTCGAACGCGCTCTGGATCGGGCAGACCACGTCGTAGCGGCCGTGCACGATCACACCGGGGATGTCTTTGATCCGGTGCGCGTCGCGCAACAGCTGACCCTCTTCCTCGAAGAAGCCGCCATTGACGAAGTAGTGGTTCTCGATCCGCGCGAACGCCAGCGCGAATTCGGCGTCGCCGTGGGTATCCGCGTAGTCGGCCGGGATCTGCAGGTAGCTGGTGCCGCCCTCCCAGATCGCCCACGCTCGCGCCGCCGACAGCCGCACCTGCACATCGTCGGAAGTGAGTCGACGGTGGAAGGCCGAGATCAGGTCATGGCGCTCGACCGGCGGGATGGCGTCGATGTAGTGCTGCCATGCGTCCGGGAACAGCCGCGAGGCGCCCTCCTGGTAGAACCACTCCAGCTCCCAGCGGCGCAGCAGGAAAATGCCGCGCAGGACCAGCTCACTCACCCGCTGCGGGTGGGTTTCGGCGTAGGCCAGCGCCAGGGTCGAGCCCCAGCTGCCGCCGAACACCTGCCAACGCTCGATGCCCAGGTGCTCGCGCAGCCTCTCGATGTCGGCCACGAGGTCCCAGGTGGTGTTGTCGACCAGATCGGCGTGCGGCGTGCTGCGGCCGGCGCCGCGCTGGTCGAACAGCACGATGCGGTACTTCGCCGGGTCATGGAAGCGACGCATCTTGTCGCTGCAGCCCGCGCCCGGCCCGCCATGCAGCAGGACCACCGGCTTGCCCTCGGGATTGCCGCACTGCTCCCAGTACAGGGTGTGGCGGCCATCGACCTGCAGGGTGCCGGTCTGGTAGGGGGCGATCTCGGGATACAGCGTGCGCATGGCGGAATCCGTGCGATGTGGGGGAAGCGCATTGTAGTGCCGCGGCTTCGCCACGGCTCTGTTCAGGGACGGCGCCCCAGGGTGATGCGGTCGCGGTGCTCGAGGTCGCGCTCGGTGCCGACGTCGACAAGTCCCGCCTCGACCAGCAGCGCGCGCACCGCGTCGCCCTGCTCCCAGCCGTGCTCCAGCAGCAGCCAGCCGCCGGGGCGCAGGCAGGCGGGGGCGTCGCGGACGATGGTGCGGATGGCGTCCAGTCCGTCCGGCCCGCAGGACAGCGCCATCGGCGGCTCGAAGCGCAGGTCGCCCTGCACCAGGTGCGGGTCGCCATCGGCGATGTAGGGCGGGTTGCTGGCGATCAGGTCGAAGCATTCGCCCGCCAGCGGCGCCAGCCAGCTGCCCAGGCGGAATGCCACGTTGCCGATGCCGTTGCGCACCGCGTTGCCGCGGGCCACCTCCAGCGCCTCGGGGCTGGCATCGGTGGCCACCACCTGCGCCCGCGGCCGCTCCTTGGCAAGGGCCAGTGCGATCGCGCCGCTGCCGGTGCCAAGATCGGCCACCCGCACGGGCGTAACGGCGGGCAGCCGCGCCAGCGCCAGTTCCACCAACAGTTCGGTTTCCGGGCGCGGCACCAGCGTGGCCGGGGTGACCGTGAGTTCCAGCGTCCAGAATCCGCGCGAGCCGGTCAGATAGGCCACCGGCTCGCCCGCGGCCCGACGGGCCAGCAGGCCGTTGAACCGCATGGCTTCCGCCTCGCCCAAGGCATCGTCTGCGTGCGCGAACAGCCAGCTGCGCGGCTTGCCCAGCGCATGCGCCAACAGCAGCGCGGCATCGGCGGGATCGATCAGGTCGCGGGCGCGGGCCAGCAGGCGCGCGGCGGTAGGAACATCGACAGTCATCGCCAGATGGTAGCCAGCGCACGCGTTGACGCCAAAGAAAGGTGCCGCCGCGCAGCATGGAAGGGCCAAAAATGATAGTCTTAATCTATCAATTGAATGGTAATAATCAATTTCCAATATTGATTGCCGACACCTATGCTGGCTTCCGTTCCAGAACACTCCACCCCAACCCTCCGAGGAGCATCCATGTCCCTGATCAATACCCAGGTCCAGCCGTTCAAGGCCAACGCGTTCAAGAACGGCCAGTTCATCGAAGTGACCGAGAAGGATCTGCAGGGCAAGTGGTCGGTCCTGATCTTCATGCCGGCCGCTTTCACCTTCAACTGCCCGACCGAGATCGAAGACGCCGCCGAGCACTACGACGAGTTCCAGAAGGCCGGCGCCGAGGTCTACATCGTCACCACCGACACCCACTTCAGCCACAAGGTCTGGCACGAAACCTCGCCGGCCGTCGGCAAGGCCAAGTTCCCGCTGGTGGGCGACCCCACCCACGCGCTGACCAACGCCTTCGGCGTGCACATCCCGGAAGAGGGCCTGGCCCTGCGCGGCACCTTCGTGATCGACCCGAGCGGCACCATCAAGACGATGGAAATCCACGACAACGCCATCGCCCGCGACGTCAGCGAAACCGTGCGCAAGCTCAAGGCCGCCCAGTTCGTCGCCAGCCATCCGAACGAGGTCTGCCCGGCCAAGTGGAAGGAAGGCGCCAAGACCATCACCCCGTCGCTGGACCTGGTCGGCAAGATCTGACCCCGGCACACGCGCCCTCTTCCGCAAGGGAGAGGGTTGCGCGAAACCGATGCCACTCGCCGGTTTCGCGCAACCCTTTCTTCTTCACCGATCCGCGCCCGCAACCCCGCGCGCGTCGGCAACGCCTACCCGAATCCCGAACCCCCGCAGGAGACAGCCATGTTGGATGCCGCCCTCAAGACCCAGCTCGCCGCCTATCTGGAAAAGCTGCAGCAGCCGATCGAACTGGTCGCCTCGCTGGACGATTCCGAGGCTGCGCGCGAACTCGATGAACTGCTGGGCGAGATCGCCGCGCTGTCGCCGAAGATCACCCGCGCCAGCGGCGACGACGCCCGCAAGCCCTCGTTCCTGATCCGCCGCACCGGCAGCGACGTGCAGGTCGGCTTCGCCGCGATCCCGCTCGGCCACGAATTCACTTCGCTGGTGCTGGCGCTGCTGCAGGTGGGCGGCCACCCGGTGAAGATCGACGACGCGCTGGCGCAGCAAGTGCGCGAGCTGCCGGGCGACTACGCCTTCGAGACCTACATGTCGCTGCTCTGCCAGAGTTGCCCGGACACGGTGCAGGCGCTGAACGCGATGAGCGTGCTCAACCCGCGGATCAAGCACGTGGCCATCGACGGCGCGCTGTTCCAGGCCGAAGTCGAGGCCAAGCAGATCCTGTCGGTGCCCACGATCTACATGAACGGCGAGGAGTTCGACGCCGGCCGCATGAGCATCGAGCAGGTGCTGGCCAAGCTCGACACCGGCGCCGCGGCGCGCGCGGCCGAGGCATTGAAGGAGCGGGAACCCTATGAAGTGCTGATCGTCGGCGGCGGCCCGGCAGGCGCGGCGGCGGCGATCTACGCCGCGCGCAAGGGCATCCGCACCGGGCTGGTGGCGGAGCGCTTCGGTGGCCAGGTGCTGGACACCATGTCGATCGAGAATTTCCCGTCGGTGGAATACACCGAAGGCCCGAAGCTGGCGGCCTCGCTGGAGGCACACGTGCGCAGCTACGGCGTCGACGTGATCACCGCGCAGCGTGCCAAGGCGCTGCATCCGGCCAGTGCGACAGGCGAACTGGCCGGCGTCGAGCTGGAGAGCGGCGCCACCCTGCGCTCCCGCACCGTCATCCTCGCCCCCGGCGCGCGCTGGCGGCAGACCGGCGTGCCCGGCGAAGCCGACTACCGCACCAAGGGCGTGACCTATTGCCCGCACTGCGACGGCCCGCTGTTCAAGGGCAAGAAGGTGGCGGTGATCGGCGGCGGCAACTCCGGCATCGAGGCCGCGATCGATCTGGCCGGCGTGGTCGAGCACGTCACCGTGCTGGAGTTCGACAGCAAGCTGCGCGCCGATGACGTGCTGCAGCGCAAGCTGCACAGCCTGCCGAACACCGCCGTGCACCTGAACGCGCAGACCACCGAGATGGTCGGCGACGGCGGCAAGCTGACCGGCCTGCGCTTCACCGACCGCACCAGCGGCCAGGTGAACGACCTGGACCTGGCCGGCGTGTTCGTGCAGATCGGCCTGCTGCCCAATACCGAATGGCTGAAGGGCGCGGTGGCGCTGTCACCGCGAGGCGAGATCGTGGTCGACGACCGCGGCCAGACCAACGTGCCGGGCGTCTTCGCCGCCGGCGACGCCACCACCGAGGCGTACAAGCAGATCGTCATCGCGATGGGCTCGGGTTCCACCGCCGCGCTGTCCGCGTTCGACTTCCTGATCCGCCACTCGGCCCCGGCAGCCGAGGCCAAAGCGGCCTGAACGATGGCCGCCCGCCCGTTCGACGTGCAGCGCCTCGACCACGTGGTGCTGCGCGTGCGCGACCTGGATCGCAGCGAAGCTTTCTATCGCGCGCTGCTGGGCTGCGAGGTGGCGCGCCGCCGCGACGACCTCGGCCTGCGCCACCTGCGCGCCGGCGCATCGATGATCGACCTGGTCGCGGTGGACGGGAAACTGGGCCGGCGCGGCGGCGCGGCGGCGGGCACGGAGGGCCGCAACCTCGACCATCTGTGCCTGCGCGTCGAACCGTTTGACGAGGCCGCCATCGTCGCCCATCTTGGCCGGCATGGCGTTGCGCCGCAGGGACCCGCGGCGACCAACTTCGGCGCGGAAGGCGATGGCCTTTCGCTCTATTTCGACGATCCCGACGGCAACACCGTCGAACTCAAGGGCCCCTCCGCTTGAACCTGCGCGATCTCCGTTACCTCGTCGCCCTGGCCGACCTGCGCCATTTCGGCCGCGCCGCGGATGCCTGCTTCGTCAGCCAGCCCACCCTGTCCACCCAGATCCGCAAGCTGGAAGAAGAGCTGGGCGTGGTGCTGATCGAACGCGCCCCGCGCAAGGTCATGCTGACCGCGGCCGGCCAGGACGCCGTGCAGCGCGCGCGCCGGATCGTTGCGGAAGTGGACGAACTGAAGGAATCCGCCCGGCGCAGCCGCGACCCTGCCTCGGGCGCGCTGCGACTGGGCGTGTTCCCCACCCTTGGCCCCTACCTGCTGCCGCACGTGGTGCCGCAGCTGCGCGAGCGCTTCCCGCAGCTGGAGCTGCTGCTGACCGAGGAGAAGAGCGACGTGCTGCTGGCGCGCCTGCGCGAAGGCAAGCTGGACGCCGCCCTGCTCGCACTGCCGGTCCACGACGAGCAGCTGCATGCGCAGTTCCTGTTCGAGGAGCCATTTCTGCTGGCCACTCCGCAGCAGCACCCGCTGGCGCAGGCCAAGGGGCTGCGCGTCGATGCGCTGGGCGACGAAACCCTGCTGCTGCTGGAAGACGGCCACTGCCTGCGCGACCAGGCGCTGGACGTGTGCCGGCTGTCCGGCGCGCAGGAGAAGACCGGCTTCCGCGCCACCAGCCTGGAAACGCTGCGGCAGATGGTGGCCGCGGGCGTGGGCGTGACCCTGCTGCCGGCGCTGTCGGTGCACGACCCGATCGTGCAGCCGGCCGGCATCCGCCTGGTGCGCTTCGCCGACCCGGCGCCCAGCCGCCAGATCGCGCTGGTCTGGCGCAAGTCCTCGGCGCTGGACGGCTTCCTGCAGCAGCTTGCGGAGGTGATCGGCACGCAGGCGCGGGCACAATTGGCGCAGGGCTGAAGGCGGCGCACAGGGGACAAGGTCGATGCGGATACGCGGCGGAGTGCTCGCGGCGGTCGTCGCCTGCCTGTTGGCTGGCTGGTGGCTGGCGCATCCGGCGTCCACCCTGCCGCCTCCCGACCCGGCCACGATCCCCGCATGCCCCCTGCCGCCGCGCGTCGCGCGCGGGGAGCCGCCGCTGCAGTCGGACACCCCACGCAGCCTCGCCCTGCCCGCGATCGGCGACGGCACGCTTTCGCCGCTGGCCGGCTTCAGCGTAGAGGCGCGGGTGCTGGGCCGCGAGGACTACCACATGGGCCGCGAGGCCACGTTTTCCCCCACCGACCTCGCGCTGGGCTGGGGCCGCATGGCCGACGAGGCCGTGCTGGCGCAGCTGGACATCAGCCAGGGCGGCCGCTGGTACCGCTACCGCTGGCGGGACCAGCCACCGATCCCGACGGACGAGATCATCCGCAGCAGCGCCAACATGCATGTCGTGCCCGCCGATGAAGCCGTGGCCGGCGCGTTGGGCAGGATCAAGGTGGGCCAGCACGTGCGCATCGACGGCTGGCTGGTCCGGATCGACGCCGCCGACGGCCGCTGGCACTGGCGCAGCTCGCTCAGCCGCGAAGACAGCGGCGACGGCGCCTGCGAACTGGTCTATGCCTGCGCGATCACCGTCCTTCGGCCGGAGCGTGAAGCCGCGCAGTGATCAGGCATGATCGGCGTATGAAACGACTCCTGCTGCCGCTGCTGCTCGCGCCCTGCCTGACCCAAGCCGCCACTCCTGCGCGTGAGGTGTCCATCGTCTTTGTCGGCGACGTCATGGTCGCCGAACGGCCCGGCGAGCTGATCGCCGCTGGCACGGATCCCCTGGCCCCTTTCCAGCCGCTGCTGGCGCGGCACGATCTCCGTATCGGCAACCTGGAATGCGTGGTCGCGACCCGGGGTAGCGCGCTGGGAAAGCCCTATACCTTCCGCGCCGATCCACGCGTCCTGCCGGTGCTGAAGCGCCATTTCGACGCGATGTCGCTGGCCAACAACCATTCGGGCGACTTCGGCAAGGCCGCATTTGCCGAACAGCTGGGACTGATGCGGCAGGCGGGACTTCCGTATTTCGGCGGCGGGCACGATCTGGCCGAAGCGCACGCGCCGCTGGTCCTGGAACGCAACGGCCTGCGCATCGCACTGCTGGGCTACGTGGAATTCAAACCGCGCTCGTTCGAAGCCGATGCCACCCGACCGGGCGTCGCCTGGAGCGGGGAGGACGAGCAGGTGCTGCAAGACGTGATCGACGCCCGCCGCGTCCATCGCGCCGACATCGTGATCCCGTTCATGCACTGGGGCTGGGAGGAGGAGGCGCAGCCCAGCCCGCGCCTGCGCGCGTTGGCCCGGCGCCTGATCGATGCCGGCGCCGACATGGTGGTGGGCGGGCACCCGCATGTGACCCAGGGTGCCGACGTCTACAAGGGCAAGCCGATCATCTACAGCCTCGGCAATTTCCTCTTCAACGGCTTCGAAACCGAAGCCACCACCACCGGCTGGGTGCTGTCGGCCACGCTCGGGCCCGACGGCGTGCGCGAGTGGCGGACCCACGTGGCCCGCCTCGACGCCGATGGCATGCCGCATCCGGCGCCAGCGGCCAGCAGCCCCTGCGGGCGCGCCGGGGACGGCGCCGTCCGCGAATGCGTGGAGACGCCATGAAGGCCTCGATCGCCATTGCCTCCATCACGCTGCTGGGCAGCCTTGCCAGTGCCGGCACGCAGGCCGGGGAGGTTCGCTGCCACGTGATCTACGGCGGGGAGGAATGGATCGTCGACGCCGCCCCTACGGCGACGCCTTACAAGGTCGCCAACCGGAAGATCGGGCGCTATTTCGAGTTCAAGGTCGTGCAGGCCGAACTGCCATCCGCCGGCCGGTTCGTCCGGATCTACACCTACGGCATCAGCACCGGCGACCCCGTGCTGATCCACCAGGCCAGCTTCCGCCCGCCGTTTGACCGGCGTGCGGGCGATTGGGGTTTCACCGGCTTCCAGTACGTCTACGAACCGAGCAAAAGCAGCGAACTGCAGTACTGGTGCCGGATGCTGCCCTGATCCGGCGGCGCATCGCCGGCGAGGCCCGGCAGGCGCGCACGCCGGGCCAGCGCAGGGGCTTCACGGCTCCTGCGCGGCACGGTCCTGGCGGGACTTCATCCCGGCCACGAAGATCCCGGCCAGGCTGACCGCCAGCCCCAGCCATTGCCGTGGCGAGATGCTGATGTCGAGGAACACTACGTCGAGCAGGTAGGCCACGATCGGCTGCGCCAGCAGCAGCAGGCCGGCCAGCGCCACCGGCAGCACGCCCATCGCGCGCGAGATCAGCACCCAGCTCAGGCAGTGGCCGAACGCCGCCAGCGCCAGCAGCACGCCCCAGCTGCGCAGCGACGGCGGCGCGAACGCCTCGCCCTCGGCCCAGCCGATCAACCCCAGGCACAGCGCGCTGCCGAACGCGGCGTAGCACAGCACCTGCTCCACCGGCACCCGCACGCGGCCGGCGCCGGCCTCCGCCTGCGAACGCTTGATGCCGACGTTGTAGGCGGCGTAGCACACGCCCGCGCCCAGCCCCAACCACACGCCCCAGCGGTACTGCGCCGGCAACGTGGCCCAGTCGGCGCCCAGCAGCAGCCACAGGCCGGAGAACGCCAGCAGCACGCCGGCGACGAAGCGCGCGTTCAGCCGCTCGCCGAACAGCACCACCCCGGCGATGGCCATGAAGAACACCTGCGCATTGGCCAGCAGGGTCGATAGCCCCGGCCCCACCAGCAGGATGCTCTTGTGCCACATCCACAGGTCGACCGCGAAGGCGACCACCGGCACCGCCAGCCACCACCATGCCTTGCGCGGCAGCCGCTGCCAGCCATGGCGCGCGCTCACCAGCGCGGCCAGCATCACGCCCGCCAGCAGCATCCGCCAGAACGCCACCGCGGTCGGCGGCATCGCCGCCATCCGCACCATCAGGCCATTGCTGCCGATGATCGCCGCCCCGGCCAGCAGCTGCAGGCCGGCCGCACGCTGCGGATGCGCTGCGCTCATGCGGGCTGGGCGCCGGGACATTCTTCGTCGTCCGCAAGCGCCTGTTCGCCCAGCTGCAGCGCCGCCACCACGTCGCGCGCCTGCGGCCAGGCGGCATCGGGCACCATCACCCCCACCAGTCCGAACACGCCCAGTTCGCCGATCCCGCCGGTCAGCGCCTCGCCGCGCACGAACGCGGGAATGCCCTCGGCTTCCAGCGCCTGCCGGACCAGGTGGGCATCGATCAGGTTGGCGGCTTCGTACACGCTGCGCATCGGCACTCCTTGTTGCGGCCAGCGTACGCCCCGCGCCGGCACCGCGAAACCCTTGCGCGACGCGGCTCGGATAAACTACCGGACTACCAAGGAAGCACCCACGCCGTGTCCTCGACCCAGACCCCGCCCGCCGCCGACGCCCCCGTCCGCACCGACTTCATCCGCCAGATCGTCCGCGACGACCTGGCCAGCGGCAAGCACGCCGCGATCAAGACGCGCTTCCCGCCGGAACCCAATGGTTACCTGCACATCGGCCACGCCAAGGCGATCTGCCTGGACTTCGGCGTCGCGCAGGAGTTCGGCGGCGTCTGCAACCTGCGCCTGGACGACACCAACCCGGCGCGCGAAGACCCCGAATACGTGCGCGCCATCCAGGACGACGTGCGCTGGCTGGGCTTCGACTGGCACAGCCTGCGCCATGCCTCGGACTACTTCGGCGTGTACTACCTCGCCGCCGAGAAGCTCATCCGCGACGGCAAGGCCTTCGTCTGTGATCTATCCGCCGACGAGGTGCGCGAATACCGCGGCAGCCTGGTCGAGCCGGGCCGCAATTCGCCGTTCCGGGAGCGCAGCGTCGAGGAGAACCTGGAGCTGTTCCGGCGCATGCGCGCGGGCGAGTTCCCGGACGGCGCGCGTACCCTGCGCGCGAAGATCGACATGGCCAGCGGCAACATCAACCTGCGCGACCCGGCGCTGTACCGGATCAAGCACGTGGAGCACCAGAACACCGGCAACGAGTGGCCGATCTACCCGATGTACGACTTCGCCCACGCGCTGGGCGACGCCGTCGAGGGCATCACCCATTCGCTGTGCACGCTGGAGTTCGAGGACCACCGCCCGCTGTACGACTGGTGCGTGGACCACGTGGACCTGGCCGGCAACCCCGAGCTGCTGGAGCCACTGCTGGCCAAGGGCCTGCCGAAGGAAGCCGGCAAGCCGCGCCAGATCGAATTCTCGCGACTGAACTTCAACTACCTCGTCATGAGCAAGCGCAAGCTGATGGCGCTGGTCACCGACAGGCTGGTGGATGGCTGGGACGACCCGCGCATGCCCACCCTGCAGGGCATCCGCCGCCGCGGCTACACGCCGTCCGCGCTGAAGCTGATGGTGGAGCGCGTGGGCATCAGCAAGCAGAACTCACTGCTGGACATCTCCATCCTGGAAGGCGCGCTGCGCGACGACCTCGATGCGCACGCGCCGCGGCGGATGGCGGTGATCGATCCGCTGAAGCTCGTGCTGACCAACCTCGACGCAGGCCACGAGGAAACGCTGAGCTTCGCCAACCACCCCAAGGACGAAGCGCAGGGCGAACGCAGCATCCCGTTCTCGCGCGAGCTGTGGATCGAGCGCGAGGATTTCGAGGAAGTGCCGCCGAAGGGTTTCAAGCGCCTCACCCCGGGTGGTGAAGTGCGCCTGCGCGGCGCCGGCATCGTCCGTTGCGATGAGGTCATCAAGGACGCCGATGGCCAAGTGGTGGAACTGCGCTGCACGCTGGACCCGGAATCGCGTCCCGGCATGGAAGGCGCCAACCGCAAGGTCAAGGGCACCATCCACTGGGTCAGCGCGAAGCACGCGGTGGCGGCGGAAGTGCGCCTGTACGACCGCCTGTTCACGGTGGCCGATCCCGACAACGACGAAGGCGGCAAGACCTACGTCGATTACCTCAATCCCGATTCGCGCAAGGTGGTGACGGGTTACGTGGAGCCGGCGGCGGCGCAGGCGGCAAACGAGCAGGGCTTCCAGTTCGAGCGCCTGGGCTATTTCGTCGCCGACCGCTACGACCACAAGACCGATGCCCCGGTGTTCAACCGCAGCGTGACCCTGCGCGACACCTGGGCGCAGAAGGCCTGACATGGCGATGCCGCTTCCCGCGCAGCTGCACATCACCCTGCCCATCTGGGTGCTGGAGCTGGACGTGGCCGGCCGCGATTTCTCCAGCGATGAAGCCAAGGTCGCCTTCGCCATCGAACTGTCGAAACACAACGTGGAGCGCCAGAGCGGCGGCCCGTTCGGCGCAGCGGTGTTCAGCCCGCAGCACCAGCTGATCGCGGTGGGCGTGAACCGGGTGGTGCGCCAGAGCTGCTCGCTGGCGCATGCGGAAACCATGGCCTACATGCTGGCGCAGCAGCGCCTGCAGCAGTTCCGCCTCAACGAACTTGGCGGGCCGGTGACCCTGGCCACCTCCGCCCAGCCCTGCTGCCAGTGCTACGGCGCCACCATGTGGGCCGGCATCGACCGGCTGCTGATCGGCGCCCGCGCCGAAGACGTGATGGCGCTGACCGCGTTCGACGAAGGCCCGCTGCCGGCAGACTGGGTGGGCGAACTCAACAAGCGCGGCATTGAAGTCGTGCGCGACGTGCAGCGCGACGCCGCCTGCGCGGTGCTGAAAACCTATGGCGAACTGGGCGGACCGAATTATTGACGGGTTGCTGTGTTACTGCCGCCAGGGCTTCGAGCCGGAGCTGGCAGGCGAGTTGACCGAACGCGCCGCGCAGGCCGGAATCGCCGGCTATGCGCGCACCGAGCGCGACAGCGGCTATGTGGTGTTCTTCTGCGAAGACGGCGAGGCACTGGACCGCGCGCTGCCGTTCTCCGAGCTGATCTTCGCGCGACAGAAATTGCGCCTGCTGGCCGAGCTGACCGGACTGGACCCGAGCGACCGCATCGCGCCGATGCTGGCAGCGCTGCCACCCGCCCGAAGCGCGGGGCAAGCGCCGCTGTACGGTGAGCTGGTGATGGAGCATCCGGACAGCGATGCCGGCAAACCGCTGGCGGGGCTGGCGCGCAGCCTCGGCAACGCGCTGCGCCCTGCGCTGCGCAAGAGCTATCTGCTCAGTGCGCAGGACAGCCGCCGGCTGCCGCGCCTGCATGTCTGCTTCGCCGCTGGCGACCACGCCTTCCTCGCCACCAGCGCGGCTGCAGACAGCGCGCCGTGGCCGCTGGGCATCCCCCGCCTGAAGACGCACAAGGACGCGCCCTCGCGTTCCGCGCTCAAGCTGGAGGAAGCGCTGCTGGTGCTGCTGGATGAGGAAGAGCGCACGCGCCTGCTGAAGGAAGGCATGGTGGCGGCCGACCTCGGCGCCGCGCCCGGCGGCTGGACCTGGGTGCTGGTCCGCAACCGCCTGCGGGTGTCAGCCATCGACAACGGCCCGCTGCGCCAGCACGTGCTGGACACCGGCATGGTCACCCACCTGCGCGCCGACGGATTTTCCTGGCAGCCGCCCTACCCGCTGGACTGGATGGTCTGCGACATGGTGGAACAGCCACGACGCGTGGCCGAACGCATGGCCACCTGGCTGCGCGAGGGCTGGTGCCGGCACGCGATCTTCAACTTGAAACTTCCGATGAAGAAGCGCTGGCAGGAAACCCGGCTGTGCCTGGACCTGTTCGCACAGCAGGCACAAAAGCCGCTGACGATTCGCGCGAAACAGCTCTACCACGACCGCGAAGAGATCACCGTGTTCGCCAGCAGTACGGTCGATCGACCGCGCGGCTGACGCGAGTCAGGCGACAGCGCCCTACCGTCCCGCCGCGTGCCGCCACAGCGCGCGCACCAGCGGTGGCATGCGGCCGGCCAGCCCCAGCGCATGCCCGCGCAGCAGGGTCGGCAGCAGGGCGTCGTTGCTGAAGACGCGGTTGATGGCGCCGAAGGCGTGCGCGCCCAGCGCATTGTCGCTGCGGCGCGCGCGCGCCCAGCGCGCCAGCCGCGCCGGCGATGCGATGTCACCGCCCTTGGCCTGTGCGTCGCGCAGCATCGCCCGCAGCGCGGAGACATCGCGCAGGCCGTGGTTCACGCCCTGCCCGGCCAGCGGGTGCATCACGTGGGCGGCATCGCCGACCAGCAGCACCCGGCCCTCGACCTGCCGCTGCGCCAATTGCCGGCGCAGCGGGAACGCCGCGCGCTGCGACTGCAAGGTGAAGCCGCCCAGCTCGCCCCCGAAGGCCGCCGACAGCTCGCGCTCGAACTGCGCCTGCGGCGCGTCCAGCAGGCGCTGCGCCTCGGTTTCCGGCAGCGTCCACACGATCGAGCCGAGGTGGCCATGCAGTTGCGCATCACCATCGTCATTGAACGGCAGCAGCGCCACTGGCCCGGTGGGCAGGAAGCGTTGCCAGCAGGCGTCGCGGTGCGGCGCCTCGGTGGCGACAAAGGCCACCAGCCCGCGCTGGTGGTAGTCGTGCACTGGGGCCTCGATGCGGGCCAGCCGGCGCAGCGCCGAGTGGCCGCCGTCGGCGGCGATCGCCAGCCGCGCCTCCAGTACCAGTCCATCGTCCAAACCCACGCGCACGCCGCTGGCGTCCTGGGCCAGCGTTTCCACTTTCGCCGGGCAGTGCAGGCGCACGCCAGCCGCCGGCAGCGCGTTCCACAACGCATCCACCAGCAGGCCGTTCTCGACGATCCAGCCGAGCTGCGGTTCGCCCAGCGCGTCGGCATCGAAGGCCAGCGGCGCACCGCCAGCCGCATCCCACACGCGCATGCCGCGATACGGCTGCACGCGCGCCGCTTCGACCTGCGCCCACACGCCCAGATCGGCCAGCAGCGCGGCGTTGTCGGGTGCAAAGGCGAACACCCGCAGGTCGCGCGTTTCGCGCCGCCACGGCTCCGGCTGGCGCGCCTCCACCAGCGCCACCTGCAGGCCTTCCCGCGCCAGCATCAGGGCGCTGGCCGCGCCGACCACGCCGCCACCGACGACCACCGCGTCCAGCGTGCCGCGCCGGTTCATGCGGCCACCTTGCGGCACAGCGCCGGCACGTCGCCGCGATACCCCATCGCGCCGCCCACCAGCCAGCCCTGCAGCCAGCCGAAGGCATCGCCCGCCACCAGCCCGGCGCTGCGCAACGGGCGCAGCAGCGGCGCGTTGTTGGCGGTCAGTTTCGCCAGCCCGTCGGAGAACGCGATGGTGCGGTTGCGATCCTCTTCGCGACGCGCGGCGTGACGGCGCAGCACGTCGTCATCGCCGGGATCGCCGGCATGTCCGGCAATGCATTCGGCCAGCGTCAGCGCATCGCGCAGGCCGAGATTGAAACCCTGCGCGCCGAGCGGATGGATCGACTGCGCGGCGTTGCCGACCAGCACCGCGCGCGGTGCGACCAGCGCGTCCGCCACGCAACCCAGCATCGGGTAGCTGCTGCGTTCGCCGACCGAGAGGAAGCGGCCGGCACGCCAGCCGAAGGCATCCTGCACGCGCGCCAGGAAAGCCGCATCGTCGAGCGCGGCCACGGCCTCCGCGTCCTCGCACGGCACCCCGTGGACCAGGCCGTAATGGCCATCGCCGCGCGGCAGCAGCGCGGTCGGCCCGTGGTCGGTGAGTCGCTCGTAGGCGGTGCCGTCGGGCGCGCGCTGCGTGCGCAGGCGGGCGACGAACAGGGTCTGGCCGTAGTCGTGTTCGCGGGTGGTGATGCCCAGTACCTCGCGCAGCGCGCTGCGGGCGCCGTCGGCGGCCACCAGCAGCCTCGCGCGAAGAGTGCGCTCACCATTCGCGTCGGCGATGCGGACATGGCGCAGGCCATCGTCACCTTCACCAAGGCCGACGAAGCGCGCGGGCCGGTAGCGGGTCAGGTGCTGCAACTGCAGCAGCCGTGCCTCCAGGGCCTCGCCGAAATCGCGCGCCACCACCACCTGGCCGAACTCGCCGCGCCCGTAGGCCTGCGCGTCCAGCAGCATGCGCCCGAAGTCGCCGCGGCGGCTGACGTGGATGCGCCGGATCGGGCCGGTGGGCGCGCGCATCAGCGGCAGCACCCCCAGCGCCTGCAGCGCGTTGAGGGTGGCCTCGGCGAAGCTGAGGTTGCGTTGGTCGAACACCGGCGGCAGCGCGCCGGCCGGTGCGGCCTCGACCATGCCGACGTCCAGCCCCTGCGCATCCAGCGCGATCGCGAGGCTGGCACCTACCAGGCCGCCGCCGACGATCAGCACGTCATGCACGGGGCCGTTTCCAGGGGCTTGAGTGGACATTGCGCTATGCTAACGGCTCCGCAGTCCAGCCGTCCCAATGCCATGAATCGCCCCGCCTCGACGCTCCCCGCCGGCCCGCTGCTGCTCACCGCGCTGATCTTCGTCGCGGCGCTGAGCCGGGTCATCCCGCACCCGCCGAATTTCTCGCCGATCGAGGCGGTGGCGCTGTTCGGCGGCGCCTATTTCGCCAAGCGCCAGTGGGCGCTGGTCGTGCCGCTGGTGGCGATGTTCGCCTCCGACCTGGTGCTGGGCCTGGTCAATGGCGGCATCTACTGGAGCTACTTCGCCAGCGCCGGCTACCTGATGGTGTATGCCTGCATCGCCCTGTCCACCGTGCTGGGCTTCGGCTTGCGCGGCAAGGTCGGCGCCGGCCGCGTACTGGGCTATTCGCTGGCCGGCTCGCTGCTGTTCTTCGTGCTGACCAACGCCGGCGTGTGGGCGTTCGGTGCGATGTATCCGCACAACGCTGCCGGCCTGGCTGCCGCCTTCATCGCCGGCGTGCCGTTCTTCCAGTGGACCGTGCTGGGCACGCTGTTCTACGCGGCGCTGCTGTTCGGCGGCTTCGAGCTGCTGCGCCGGCAGGTTCCGGCGCTGCGCGCGCAGACGGCGTAACAGTCCCCCTCCCGCCTTCGAACGCTTCTCCCGCAAACGGAAGAAGGAAAGCAGGAATCCATGGGCAATCGCCTCAGCAAGATCTATACCCGCACCGGCGATGACGGCAGCACCGGCCTCGGCGACGGTTCGCGCGTCGGCAAGGATTCGGCTCGGGTGGAGGCCTATGGCACCGTCGACGAGGCCAATTCGTGCATCGGCGTGCTGCTGGCGGCAGAGCTGCCGGACGACGTGCGCGAACTGCTGGTACGCATCCAGCACCAGCTGTTCGATCTTGGCGGCGAGCTGTGCATTCCCGGCCATTCGGCCATCTTCGATGCCGACATCGAAGCGCTGGAAGCACAGGTGGACCACTACAACCATGACCTGCCGCCGCTGAAGGAATTCATCCTGCCTGGCGGCGGGATCGCTGCGGCGCGCTGCCACGTCGCCCGCACGGTGGTGCGCCGTGCCGAGCGCCGCACGGTGGAACTGGCGCGGCTGGAAAGCGTGCGCCCGCAGCCGGTGCATTATCTGAATCGCCTTTCCGACCTGCTGTTCGTGCTGTGCCGCGTACTGGCCCGCGCCAGCGGCCACGGCGAAGTGCTGTGGAAGCACGAGCGCCGCAGGTAGAACCCGGACGGAGGGACGGCAGGTGATGCAGATCTACACCCACGCTGCCTGCCTGGCCCACGACACCGGCCCCGACCACCCCGAGCGCCCGGCACGGCTGCGCGCGGTGCTGCATGCACTGGAAGCCGCGCACCCCGACCTGGATTGGCAGCAGGCGCCGCCCGCCAGCCGCGGCCAGCTGCTGCGCGTACACGATGCGCATCTGCTCGACGCGGTGCTGGAAACCGCGCCGCGCGAACTGCAGCCGCTGGATCCCGACACCCTGCTGTCACCGCAGTCCGCCGAGGCCGCGCTGCGTGCCGCCGGCGCCGGCGTGGCGGCGGTGGATGCAGTGATGTCCGGACGCACGCGTCGCGCGTTCTGCGCGGTGCGCCCGCCCGGCCACCACGCCACCCCGGCAGCGGCGATGGGCTTCTGCCTGTTCAACAACGTGGCGGTGGCGGCGCGGCATGCGATCGACCGGCACGGCCTGGAGCGGGTGGCGATCGTCGATTTCGACGTCCATCACGGCAACGGCACCCAGGCGATCTTCGAGCGCGACCCCCGCGTGCTCTACGCCAGCTCGCACCAGTGGCCGTTGTATCCGGAATCGGGCGCACGCAATGAAACGGGCTGCGGCAACATCTTCAATGCGCCGCTGGCGAAGGGCGCCGACGGCGTGGACTTCCGCGCCGCCTGGCGCGAGGAATTGCTGCCGGCGGTGGACCTGTTCAAGCCGCAGCTGCTGCTGGTATCCGCCGGCTTCGACGGCCACCGCCGCGACCCGTTGGCCGGACTGCTGCTGGATACCGCCGATTTCGCCTGGCTGACCCGCGAGCTGGTCGCCATCGCCGATCGTCACGCCGACGGCAGGATCGTCTCGACGCTGGAAGGTGGCTACGACCTTGCAACCCTGGCCGAATGCGTGGTGGCGCACATCGACACGCTGCGTTTTTGAGCGCGCGGCTGAAGGCAACGCAAACGTACCGCATGTGCCGCGTTTGCCGCTGCTGGCCGCTTCCGGCAAGCTAACGATCCGTTTTTCGCCCCGGATCGCCCGTGCGTCCCGTCCTGCGTCTGCTTCCCCTGTCCCTGTGCGTCGCGCTCTGCCTGCAGGCGCGTGCCGCCGACGACCCGCCGCAGAACTGGCGGCTGTGCCCGATCGGTGACGTGGTGCCGCCCTTCGCCGACGCCATCCGCGCGCCGGAGGGACTGAATATCGACCCCACCGGGGAAACCCCCACCGACATCGAGGGCGACCTGCTGTCCGGCACCGACGCCAACCCGGTGTTCCAGGGCAATGTGACCATGCGCAGGGGCAACCAGTTCATGGGCGCGGACCAGCTCACCTTCGACAAGGAGGCGGGCCAGTACGCGGCAGAAGGCAGCGTGCGCTTCCAGGCCCGCGGCCTGCGCCTGCGCGCGGCGCGCGCCGAGGGCGACCAGGGCAGTGACACCCACACCATGGAAGACCTGCAGTACCAGCTGCTGTCGCGGCGCGGCAACGGCAAGGCGGACAGCCTGAACCTGGTCGGGGAGCTCGGCAGCCTGCGCGGCGCGACCTTCTCCACCTGCCCGCCGGAGCAGCGCCACTGGGAAGTGAGCGCGCGCCGGATCGATATCGACACCGATTCCGGCATGGCGGTGGCCCGCGGGGCCAGCCTGCGGGTCGGCAAGGTACCGGTGCTCTACATGCCGTGGTTCATGTTCCCCACCGATGAGCGCCGGCGCACCGGCCTGCTGTATCCGTCGATCTCCAACTCCGGCCGCAACGGCTTCGACTGGCGCCAGCCGGTCTACCTGAACCTGGCGCCTAACTACGACGCCACCCTCAGTCCGCGCTGGATGAGCAAGCGCGGCGCGCTGCTGGGCGCCCAGTTCCGTTACCTGCTGGAGAACGGCGAAGGCACGCTGGACGGCGTCTGGATGCCGAATGACGACCTGCGCGACCGCAGCCGCGGGCTGGCCCACTTCGAAGGGGTGCACAACCTGGCGCCGGACTGGCAGGCGCGCGCCAGCCTCAACTGGATCAGCGACCCGCGCTACTACGAAGACTTCAGCAGCAGCATCGACGGCCTGTCGCAGGCCACGTCCTACAGCGCGCTGGGCGTCTACGGCCGCGGCCGCGACTGGACCGCCGGCGTGGTTGCCGATCACTGGCAGCTGGCGGACTACACCCTGACCGACGCGGTGCTGCCTTATGACCGCCTGCCGCGCGCCTACCTGAACTGGGAACGCCGCGTCGGCGGCCTGCTGCGCGCAGGCGTGGATGCCGAGGCGGTGCGCTTCCATCACCCGATCTACGCCGCCGGCTCGCGCGTGGACCTGCGCCCGTGGATCGGCGCCCCGCTGGAAGGCGACGCCTGGTTCCTGCGCCCCACCCTCGCCTGGCGCTACACCGGCTATTCGCTCGACCGCGCACTGGGACAGGCGCTGGGCGGGGAATCGCCATCACGCGCGCAATCCATCTTCAGCGTCGACACCGGCCTGTTCTTCGATCGCGAAACCCAGGTCAAGGGCAAGCGTTACCTGCAGACCATCGAACCGCGCCTGTTCTACCTGAACGTGCCCTACGAGGACCAGGGCGACATGCCGGTGTTCGACACCCAGCCGCTGACCTTCAGCTGGAGCCAGCTGTTCCGCGAGAACCGCTATTCCGGCGCCGACCGCCAGGCCGATGCCAACCAGATCACGCTGGCGGTCAGCTCCCGCATGATCCGCCAGGCGGATGGCTTCGAACGCTTCTCCGCCAGCCTCGGACAGATCCGCTACCTCAAGGAATCGCTGGTGCGGCTGCCCAACGAGCCGGTGACGGAGAAGGGGCGCTCGGCGTGGGTGGCCGACGTCAACTACGCGCCCACCGACCGCTGGACCATCGGCGCTTCCTACCAGCGCGACCCGAAATTCAAGCGCACCGACCTCGCCAGCCTGCGCGCGCGCTACCTGCTGCCCGACGAAGGCGTGTTCAATCTCGCCTACCGCTACCGTCGCGCGCTGCTGGAACAGGTGGACGTCTCCTTCCTGTACCCGCTGAACGCCAGCTGGAGCCTGGTCGGTCGCGGCTACTACTCGCTGCGCGACCGCAAGGCGCTGGAAAGCCTGGCCGGGGTGCAGTGGGACAGCTGCTGCGTGGCGATGCGCCTGGTCGCCCGCCGCTACGTGCACAACCGTGCGGGCGAGCTGAGCAACGCATTGATGTTCGAGATCGAACTCAAGGGGCTCGGCTCCGCCGGCCAGGATGCGCGGCGCGCCTTGCGCCGGTCCATCCTCGGCTACAATCGCGACGACCTTTATCTGGTGCCGCCGCAGACCGCCACGGGCCAGCCTTCCCCGCCCGACAACGCGAACGCCAATCCATGACCTTCATCCATCGCCTGCGTGCTCCCCGCTACCTCGCCGCGCTGCTGCCCGTGCTGCTGCTTGCCGGGGGCGCGACCGCGCAGGACGCCGCGTCCCTCCAGCCGGTCGACCGGATCGCCGCCGTGGTCAACGAGGACGTGATCCTGCGCAGCGAGCTGGACCGCGCGATCGCCAACATCCGCGCCCAGTACGCCGGCCAGGCCAACCAGCTGCCGCCGGCCGACGTGCTGGAGCGGCAGGTGCTGGAGCGCCTGGTGCTGCTGCGCCTGCAGCTTGCGCGCGCCACCGACGCCGGCATCACCGCCAGCGACCAGGACCTGGAGCGCGCGGTGCAGGGCGTTGCCCAGCAGAACAGCATGAGCGTCGACCAGCTGCGCGCGCGGCTGGCGCAGGACGGCATGTCGTTCACCGATTTCCGCAACAGCCTGCGCGACGAGATCATCACCCAGAAGCTGCGCCAGAGCTTCGCCCAAGGGCGGATCAACGTCAGCGAGGGCGAGGTCGACGCGGCGATGGCCAATGCCTCCGCCACCGCCAGCCAGCAGTTCCACCTCGCCCACATCCTGGTGGGCACGCCGGAAGCGGCCAGTCCCGAACAGATCGCCACCGCGCAGAAGAAGATCGAGGGCGTGAAGGGCCTGATCGATCGCGGCGAGATGACCTTCGCCGCCGCCGCGGTACGCTATTCCGACAGCCCCAACGCGCTGGAAGGCGGCGACCTGGGCTGGCGCGGCCTCAACGAGATCCCGCCGTCGTTCGCATCGGTCATCCAGCAGATGCAGGACGGCCAAGTGATCGGCCCGATCCGCGGCCCCAGCGGCTTCCAGCTGCTGCAGCTGGTCGGCACCCGCACCCAGGCCGCCGCCGGTGGCGAGAAGGTCACCCAGTTCTCGGCCCGCCAGATCCTGGTGAAGGTCGACGACAAGACCGATGATGCCGCCGCCAAGGCGAAGATCGACACGCTGGCGGCGCGATTGGCCGGCGGCGCGGATTTCGCCAAGCTGGCCAGCGAGGATTCCGACGACGCCACCACCCGCCGCCGCGGCGGCGACCTCGGCTGGTTCGGCGCCGATACCTACGGCACCGCCTTCGGCATGCAGGTGGCCGCGCTGTCGGACGGGCAGACCTCGGCGCCGTTCAAGACCGACGCCGGCTGGGTGATCGTGCAGCGCAGCGGCAGCCGCGAGATCGCCGCCGGCGACGAGAACCTGCGCGCGCAGGTGCGCGAGACCATCGGCCGGCGCAAGCTGGAGGAAGAATGGGACCGCTTCCTGCGCGAAATGCGCGGGGAAGCCTATGTGGATGTGCGCAACGAGGAGGGCAAGTCCAGCCGCCCCGAACTGCCGGAAACGGAGAAGGAAAAGCACAAGGTCACGCCGGTCGAGCGTCCCGAGGGTAGCCGCACCGGTTTCTGAGGCGCGCATGCGTCCCCTGCTTGCGCTGGTTCCCGGCGAGCCCGCGGGCATCGGCCCCGAGCTCGTCGTGCAGGCGGCCCAGCGCGACTGGGACGCGGATCTGGTCGTGTTCGGCGACGCCGACACCCTGTTGCGCGCGGCCGCAGCCATGTCGCTGCCGCTGGCCCTGCATCGCAGTGGCGAAGCCCCGCGCGTACCGCATAGCCTGGAAATCGTGGACGTCCCGCACCCCGTCCTGGCCGCGTTCGGCAGGCCGGAGCCGGTCAACGCTGCCTCGGTGGTGACCGCGCTGACCAGCGCCGCGCAGGCCTGCCTCGAAGGGCGGCTGCACGGTCTGGTCACCGGCCCCGTGCACAAGGCGGCGATCAACGAGGGGGGCATCCACTACACCGGCACCACCGGCCTGCTGGCGGCGCACGCCGGCACTGAAGTGGTGATGATGCTGGCCAATCCCGCCATGCGGGTGGCCCTGCAGACCGTGCACCTGCCGCTGCGCGAGGTGGCCGACCGGATCACCCCTGGCGCGCTGGAGCGCACGCTGCGGATCGTCGATGGGGCCCTGCGCACCCAGTTCGGCATCGCCGCGCCGACCATCGCCGTGCTCGGCCTGAACCCGCATGCGGGCGAAGACGGCCACTTGGGGCGCGAGGAACTGGACGTCATCATTCCGACGCTGGAGCGCCTGCGCCTTGATGGCCTGCGCCTGGTCGGCCCGCTGCCGGCCGATACCGCCTTCCTGCCCGCCAAGCTGCACGGCTTCGACGCAGTGCTGGCGATGTACCACGACCAGGGCCTGCCGGTGCTCAAGCACGCCGACTTCGCCCATGCGGTGAACCTCACCCTCGGCCTGCCCTACCCGCGGGTGGCGGTGGACCACGGCACCGCGCTCGACCTCGCCGGCACCGGCAAGGCCGATCCGTCCAGCCTGTTCGCCGCCATCCGCTGCTGCACGCAGCTGGCGTCGCGGCGCGCGGGCGCGTGATGGACGAGATCGCCTTCGACGATTTCCTGAAGGTCGAGCTGCGCGTCGGCCGGGTGCTG
Source organism: Thermomonas sp. XSG (assembly GCF_014678725.1). Taxonomy (NCBI): domain Bacteria; kingdom Pseudomonadati; phylum Pseudomonadota; class Gammaproteobacteria; order Lysobacterales; family Lysobacteraceae; genus Thermomonas; species Thermomonas sp. XSG. The sequence goes on from NZ_CP061497.1 coordinate 921,018, forward strand.
TCGGCAGAACCATTCGCGCAGGCGCGCAAGCCCGCCTACGTGCTGCAGGTCGACTTCGGCCCCGAACTCGGCGTGCGAAAATCCAGCGCGCAGATCACCGTCCACTACCGCCCCGAAGACCTGGTGGGCCGGCTGGTGGTCGCCGTGGTCAACTTCCCCAGGAAACAGATCGGCCCGCTGATGTCCGAATGCCTGGTCACCGGCTTCCACGACGCCGACGGCGCAGTGGCGTTGTGCGTGCCGGACCGCGACGTGCCGCTGGGGACGCGCCTGCTATGAGCCCGCCCGCCATGAGCCCGCCTGCCATGAACACTGGCTTCACCGAACCGGCCAAGAAGCATCTGGGCCAGAACTTCCTGCACGAGAAGGGCGTGATCGAGAAGATCGTGCAGGCCATCGATCCACGACCGGGCGATGTGCTCGTCGAGATCGGCCCCGGCCAGGGCGCGCTGACCTTCCCGCTGCTGAGGAAACATGGCGAGGTCACCGCCATCGAGTTCGACCGCGACCTGCACGCCCCGCTGCAGGCCGCAGCGCGCGAGCACGGCCAGCTGCACCTGATCGAGGGCGACGTGCTGGGGGTGGACTTCGGCGCGCTGGCCGCGCGGCGCGGCGATGCCCTCGGGCAGATCCGGCTGGTCGGCAACCTGCCCTACAACCTGTCCTCGCCGATCCTGTTCCATGCGCTGGACCATGCCGCCGCGATCCGCGACATGCACTTCATGCTGCAGAAGGAAGTGGTGGAGCGCATGGCCGCCGGCCCCGGCAGCAAGGTGTACGGCCGCCTGAGCGTGATGCTGCAGGCCTACTGCACGGTGACCCCGCTGTTCGTGGTGCCGCCGGGCGCGTTCCGGCCGGCGCCGAAGGTGGATTCAGCGGTGGTGCGGCTGGTGCCGAAAGCTGCCGAACGCATCCAGGTGCGTGACCGCGCAGTATTCGCCAACGTCGTCCGCGCCGCCTTCGGCCAGCGCCGCAAGACCCTGCGCAACGCACTCAATGGCGTCGCCGATGGTGCCGCCATCGAAGCTGCCGGCCTGCGCGCGGACGCCCGCGCGGAGCAGGTTGAAGTCGCCGGCTTCGTGCGCCTGGCCAACCTGCTGGCCGGCGCCTGAATGGAGCCGGCGCGGCGCGCCACGCGCCGCTAGAATGTCGGCATGAGCAGCAACGATTACCAGTTCGACATCGATGTCGACACCCGCTTCCTCGACGAGCAGTCGGCGCCGGAGGAAGACCGCTACGTGTTCGCCTACACCATCCACATCCGCAACCAGGGCAAGGTGCCGGCGCGGCTGCTGGGCCGCCACTGGCTGATCACCGACGGCAATGGCAAGGTCCGCGAAGTGGTGGGCGAAGGCGTGGTCGGCGAGCAGCCGTGGCTGCGCCCGGGCGAAGGGTTCGAATACACGTCGGGCGCGGTCCTGGAGACCGACATCGGCACCATGCGCGGCAGCTACGACGTGCTGGCCGACGACGGCACCCGCTTCGCCGCGCCGATCCCGGCGTTCACGCTGTCCGTCCCGCGCACCCTGCACTGAGATGGCCGTCTGGGCAATCGGCGACCTGCAGGGTTGCTACGACGTCACCCAGCGCCTGCTGGAGAAGATCAACTTCGATCCGGCGGCCGACCGGCTGTGGTTCTGCGGTGACCTGGTCAACCGCGGCGGGCAGTCGATCGAAACCCTGCGGCTGGTGCATTCGTTGCGCGAGCAATGCGAGGCGGTGCTGGGCAACCACGATCTGTCGCTGCTGGCGGTGGCCGAGCGCACCCCGGACGAACAGCGCCGGGTGAACCCGGACCTGCAGGGCGTGCTGTTCGCGGAGGATGCGCCGGAGCTGCTGGCCTGGCTGCGCGGACGCCCGCTGGCCCACGTGGACCGCAAGCTGGGCTGGATGATGGTGCACGCCGGGCTGGCGCCGAAATGGACCACCCACCTGGCCGAGAAGCACGCCCGCGAGGTCGAAGCCCGGCTGCGCAGCGACGGCTACCGCAAGCTGCTGAAGAACATGTACGGGGACGGCCCGGACTGGTCGCCGCGACTGCAGGGCAGCGACCGTGACCGCGCCATCATCAACATCTTCACCCGCATGCGCTATTGCAGTCCGCGCGGACGCATCGCGTTCGAACACAAGGGCGCGCCGGGCACCCAGCCACCCGGCCTGTACCCCTGGTTCTCGGTCCCCGGCCATGCGCCGCGCGACCTGAAGATCGTCTGCGGCCACTGGAGCACGCTCGGCCTGTTCATCGGCCACGGCGTGCACGCCATCGACACCGGCGCGGTCTGGAGCGGCAAGCTGACCGCGCTGCGGCTGGATGGCGAGGACTTCCAGCTGGTGCAGGTGCCCGGCCGCGACGTGCCGGCGCCGGCGCCGAGGCAGCGCCCACCGCGCCACGGCAACAAGCCGCATGGCAACCACGGCCCGCGCCGCCACGAGGGCGGCCGCGCGCCCGAAGGCCAGGGTCAGGCGCGCTCGTAGTCGACGAAATCGAACGCGAACAGGTGCGCCGCATCCGCCGGATGGTGGATGCGCGCGGCTTCCCGCCAGCGCTGCGCGTCCAGGCGCGGGAAGAACGCGTCGGCGCCCTCGACCGCGGTATCGACATGGGTCAGGTGCAGGTGGGTGGCCTGCGGCAGCGCCAGCGCATAGACCTCGCCGCCACCGATCACGCACAGCTCGTCGCATTCCTCCGCCGCCAGCGCAAAGGCCGCTGCCAGGGACGCCACCGCCTGCATCCCGGCGAACGGCACCGCGCCACCGCGGGTCAACACCAGGTTGGTCCGCTTCGGCAGCGCGCGACCCAACGACTGCGCCGTCCTGCGTCCCATCAGTACAGGTTTGCCCAGGGTCAGCGCTTTGAACCGCCGGAGGTCGTCGGGCAGGTGCCAAGGAAGTGCGTTGCCGCGGCCGATGGCATGGTTGCGATCCAGCGCGGCGATCAGCGAAACGCGCATGGCCGGCTCAAACCGCGACCGGCGCCTTGATCGCCGGCAGCGGGTCGTAGCCTTCGATGGCGATGTCCTCGAAACGGAAGCCGAAGATGTCTTTCACGTCGGGGTTGAGCTTCAGCGCCGGCAGCGCGCGCGGCGTGCGCGAGAGCTGCTCGCGCGCCTGCTCGAAGTGGTTGGCGTACAGGTGCGCATCGCCCAGCGTGTGCACGAAATCGCCCACGCCCAGCCCGCAGACCTGCGCCACCATGTGGGTCAGCAGCGCGTAGCTGGCGATGTTGAACGGCACGCCAAGGAAGATGTCACCGCTGCGCTGGTACAGCTGGCAGCTCAATTTCCCGTCCGCCACGTAGAACTGGAACAGGCTGTGGCAGGGCATCAGCGCCATCTTCGGCAGGTCGGCCACGTTCCACGCCGACACGATCAACCGGCGCGAATCCGGATTGCGGCGGATCTCGTCCACCACCCAGCGGATCTGGTCGTGGGTCTGGCCATCCGCGCCTTCCCAGCTGCGCCACTGCTTGCCGTAGACCGGGCCGAGTTCGCCATTGGCATCGGCCCATTCGTCCCAGATCGAAACCTTGTTGTCCTTCAGGTAGGCAATGTTGGTGCTGCCCTGCAGGAACCACAGCAGCTCGTGGATGATCGAGCGCAGGTGCAATTTCTTGGTGGTCACCAGCGGGAAGCCTTCGCCGAGGGCGAAGCGCATCTGCCAGCCAAACACGCTGCGGGTGCCGGTGCCGGTGCGGTCGGCCTTGTCGCTGCCGTGCTCCAGCACGTGCCGAAGCAGTTCCAGATACTGGCGCATCAGCGCGGCTCCGGCTGCAGCGTGGGTGCGCTGCGCGATCGCCACAGCCAGAACAGGCCCAAAAGGATCAGCGGCGTGCTCAGCACCTGCCCCATCGTCAGCCAGCCGAACGCCAGGTAGCCCAGCTGCGCGTCCGGTTCGCGCACGAATTCCACCAGGAAGCGGAAGCTGCCGTACAGCAGCGCGAACAGCCCGGCCACCGCGTAGCGCGGACGCGGCCGGCGCGAATACCAGACCAGCGCCGCGAACATCACCAGCCCTTCCAGCGTGGCCTGGTACAGCTGGGACGGGTGGCGCGCGAACGTATCCAGGATTCCGCTGTCGAACTGGGCCCGCAGCGTCGCGGCATCCATCGAGGCGAACGGTTCCGGCAGCGCGTGCGGGAACACCACGCCCCAGCCTTCAAACGCCGTGCCTTGGGTGGGCTTGCCCCACAACTCGCCGCCGATGTAGTTGCCGAGACGCCCGAAGCCGAGCCCCGCCGGCACCAGCGGGGCAACGAAATCGACCGTGTCGAAGAAGTGCAGCCGCTGCCGGCGCGACCACCATGCACCCGCGACCAGCACGCCCAGCAGGCCACCGTGGAAGCTCATCCCGCCTTCCCACACCTTGAACAGCATCAGCGGGTCCCGCAGGAATGTGCCGAAGTCGTAGAACAGCACGTAGCCGATGCGCCCACCCAGGACCACGCCCAGCATGGCGTAGAACATCAGGTCGCCGAAGCCGTTGTCGTCGACCCCGGGCAGACGGCCGGCGCGCACGCGGCGACGGCCCAGCCACCAGGCCACCCCGAAGCCGAGCAGGTACATCAGCCCGTACCAGTGAATCTTCAGCGGCCCCAGCGCAACGGCGACGGGATCGATCTGGTGCAGGATGGGCATGCGGCTGCGGCTCCGGAAGGGCGGTCAGTTCGGGACGGTTACCACTCGCCTGCGCCAGGCACCCTGTGCGCGACCGCCTTGCGGCGCATCAGCAGGTTCAGCCACTCCACCAGCACGGAGAAGCCCATCGCGAAGTAGATGTAGGGCTTCGGCACGTGCACCTCGAAGCCATCCAGGATCAGCACTGCGCCGACCAGCAGGATGAAGGTCAGCGCCAGCATCTTCACGGTCGGGTTTTCGTCGATGAAGCGGCCCAGCGGATTGGCCGCCAGCAGCATGATCGCCACCGCGGTGAGGATCGCGAACACCATGATCGGGATGTGTTCGGCAATCCCGACGGCGGTGATCACCGAGTCCAGCGAGAACACGATGTCGATCACCGCGATCTGCGCGATCACCAGCCCGAACACCGCCGAGGCCTTGGTGGTGCGCGGATCTTCGTCCTCGCCGCCGGTGATCATGTCACGGACTTCCTGCAGGCCCTTCACCAGCAGGAAGGCGCCGCCGAGGATCAGCACCAGGTCACGGATCGAGATCCCTTGCCCGAACAGCGCGAACAGGTCCTGCGACATCCGCGCCAGATGCGCCAGGGTCACGAGCAGCAGGATCCGGGTAATGCAGGCCACCGCGATGCCCAGCTTGCGCGCGAACGGCTTGCGGTGCTCGGGCAGGCGGCTCACCGCGATGGAGATGAACACCAGGTTGTCGATACCCAGCACGATTTCCAGGGCGCTCAGCGTCACCAAGGTGAGCCAGGCGTCCGGAGATGCGAGAAAACTCAGGTCCATTCTTTACTCTTCATGTCGCGCGGGAGCGCGGTTTACAGATAGCGCGGCAACAGCAGCAGCGCCCACACCAGTACCACGTTGATCATCAGCACGAACACCGCGGCGGAGCCCATGTCCTTGGCCCGGCCGGCGAGCTCGTGCCGTTCGGAGCTGAAGCGTTCGATCACCGCTTCCATCGACGAGTTCATCAGTTCCATCGCCAGCACCAGCAGGCAGCTGCCGATCAGCAGCACCTGCTCCACCGGTGTGGCGCCCAGCCACCAGCCCAGTGGGCCGAGCACGGCGAACAGGCAGACTTCCAGGCGGAACGAGGATTCGTGCAGCCAGGCGGCGCGCAGGCCGAGCAGCGACCAGCGGGTGGCGCGCAGCACCCCGGCGGGGCCGCGCGGCAGGTGTCCATAGAGGTCAGCCATGTCGGGGCACCCGGGCACTGGCAGGCATGGCAGGAAGGCGGGCTGGCATCGGGCTGCGGACGTCGACGGTCGAATTGGCCATTTTGCCACAGGCCCCGCTTCGGGCTTCGTTAATCGACGCCCGCCCGGCCCCGCCGGTCGCAAGGGCCGCAAGCCCGGGGGGTCGCACAGGCCTCTTTCCGCCTGGCGGAAAGAGGCGCCGCCAGTGCTACTGCGCGCGCAGCGCCTCGATCGGATCCAGCAGCGACGCCTTGCGCGCCGGGTAATAGCCGAAGAACAGCCCCGTGCTGATCGAGAACGCCGCCGCCAGCAGCACCACCTTGGCATTCAATTCCACCGGCAGGTTGCCGAACTTTCCGACCAGCAGCGCGCCGACCACGCCTATCCCGATCCCGATCACCCCGCCGATCAGCGAAATCAGCATCGCCTCGGCCAGGAACTGGCGGCGCACGTCGCGCGGCCCCGCCCCCACCGCCATGCGCAGGCCGATTTCCTTGATCCGCTCGGTGACCGACACCAGCATGATGTTCATGATGCCGATGCCGCCGATGATCAGGCAGATGCCGGCGACCGCACCCAGCAGCTTGGACATCAGGTTGGTGGTGGCGGTGCGGGTGGCGACGATCTGGCTGATGTTGCGCACCGCGAAGTCGTCGTCGGCGCCGGGCTCGATCTTGTGGCGCTGGCGCAGCAGGCCCTCGATCTCGGCCTGCGCGCTGGCCAGGTTGCGCGGGTCGTCGACGCCGACCGCAATGCTCTGCACCGCGCCCGGCGGCATGCCCTGTGCGCTCGACAGCCGGCGCCGCGCGGCTTCCAGCGGCACGACGACGATGTCGTCCTGGTCCTGACCGAAACCGCCTTGGCCCTTCGAGCCCAGCACGCCCACCACGGTGAACGGCACCCGGCCCAGCCGCACGGTCTGCCCGATGCCATCCTCGTCGTCGCCGAACAGCGCCTTGCGCACGGTCTCGCCGAGGATCACCGGCTTGGCGCCGCCGCCGTAATCGCCCGCGTCGAATCCCTGCCCCTTGGCGACCTGCCAGTCGTTGATCGCGAACCAGTCCGCCTGCACGCCCTGCCACTGGGTGGAGGCGTTGTTCTCGGCGAACACCACCTGGGTGCCCCCGCGCAGCGACCCGGCGACGTACTGCACGCTCGGCACCTCGCCGCGGATGGCCTCCACGTCGCCTTCGCTCAGGCTCCAGCGGCTGCCCTGCGCCATGCGCGCGCCACCCGCGCCCATGCCGCCGGCGCTGCCGATGTCGAGCCGCTGCGAACCCAGCCCGGACACCATCTTGTCGATCTCGGCCTGGGTGCCCTGGCCGATCGACACCATCACGATCACCGCGGCGATGCCGATGATGACGCCCAGCGAAGTCAGTGCGCTGCGCATCCAGTTGCCGCGCAGGGCGAAGAACGCGGTGCGCAGGATGTCGAGAAAACTCATGCGGCCTCCGCTGCGGCCTGCTCGTGCAGCTCGCCGTCGCGCATCACGTAGGTGCGGTCGGCGTGGGCGGCAACATGGGCATCGTGGGTGATCAGGATGACGGTGTGGCCGTCGTCGCGCAGGCGCTTGAACAGCGCCAGGATCTCCTCGCCAGTCTTGCTGTCCAGCGCACCGGTGGGTTCGTCGGCCAGCAGGATCGGCGGCTGGTTGACCAGCGCGCGGGCGATCGCCACGCGCTGCTGCTGGCCGCCGGACAGCTCGTTGGGGAAATGCGCGGCGCGCGCGCCCAGGCCCACCGCCTCCAGCGCCGCCACGGCGCGGCGTCGGCGCTCGGCAGGCGGGATCTGCGCATAGCCCATCGGCATCGCCACGTTATCGGTGGCGTTCATCCGCGGCAGCAGGTGGAAGCCCTGGAACACGAATCCGATCTTGTCGCGGCGCAGCGTCGCCAGCGCCTCGGCGTCCAGCGTCGCCACGTCCACCCCGTCGCACTCATAGGACCCGCTGGTGGGCGTGTCCAGGCAGCCGATCAGGTTCATCAGGGTGGACTTGCCGGAGCCGGACGGCCCCATGATCGCGACGAACTCGCCGCGGTCGATGCGCATGTCCACTCCGCGCAGCGCCACCACTTCGGCCTCGGTGCCGGCCGAGTACACCTTGCCCAGGCCATGGGTGAGGATGACCGGGACCGCATCCGTGGCCACCATCACTTGGTCTCCGCCGCCGAACGCTCGCCGGAGATGATCAGATCGCCTTCCTTGATGTCGCGGCCGGAGATCTCGGTGCTGCTGCCGTCGCTGGCGCCGACCTTGAGCATCACCGGCTGCGGCTTGCCGCCAACCAGCTTGTACGCCAGCACGCGCTTGGCGCTGAGCTGGGCCTCCAGGCCGGCATTCCATTTGCCGCGCTGGGCATCGTCGAGGGTGGATACGAACGCCCCGAACTGCTGGTTCAGGCGGTCGCGCATGCGCGCGCGCATCTGCGCCAGCATTGCCGGGTTGGCGCCGCCGTTGCCGCCGCCCATGCGCATTCCGCCACCGCCGAACAGCCGGTTGCCGCCCTGCTGCTGGCCCGACGCGCCCTGCTGCGCCTGCGCCTGCGCCATGCGCTCGGCCTGGCGCTTCTGCATTTCTTCCAGCGCAGTGTCGAACGCGGCCTTCTGCTGGGGGTTCAAGTCCAGCGAGCCGGCCAGCGCCTGCAGGTCCTCGCCCATGCCCGGACCGCGGTTGGCGCCATTGCTGCCGCTACCGCCGGCAGGCCCGCCCTGCACCTGCAGTTCGGCCAGCGGCGAACCTTCGGCCGGCTTGAAGCGCAATGCGGCGTTGCCGATCCGCAGCACGCCTTCGCGCTTGCTGACCTCGATCTCCGCGTTCACTGTCAGGCCCGGCAGCAGGGTGCCATCGCTGTTGTCCACGGTCACCACCACCGGGTAGGTGACCACGTTGTTGGTGGTGGTGGCGGCCAGCCGCACCTGCTCCACCACGCCCTTGAAGCGGCGGTCGGGGAAGGCGTCGGCGGTGAAGCCAACGATCTGGCCGGTGCGAACCTGGCCGATGTCGGATTCGTCGACGGCCAGCTCGATCTTCATCTTCGACAGGTCTTCGGCGATGGTGAACAGCTCCGGCGCCGAGAAGCTGGCGGCCACGGTCTGACCCGGCTCGATCTTGCGGGTCAGCACCACGCCATCGACGGGCGAGCGGATCACCGCACGGTCGATGTTGACCTGGGTGTTCTTCAGCGACGCGGTCTGCTGGCGGATCTGCGCCTGCGCGGCGTTGACCTGGGCGCGGGCCTGGTCCAGCGCGGCGCGGGAAAGATCCAGGTCGCTGCGCGCGATCAGCTTCTGCGCCGACAGCGACTGCTTGCGTTCGAAGTCCAGGGTCGCGTTGTGCAGGCTGGCCTGCGCCTGCCGCAGCTGCGCCTGCGCGTTGGCGATCTGCGCGTTGCCCTGCTCCAGCTGGGCCTGGTAGGTGGATGGATCGATCCGCGCCAGCACGTCGCCCTTCTTCACCGGCGAATTGAAGTCCACCAGGATCTCGGTGACCTGGCCGGAAATCTGGCTGCCCACGGTGACGGTGGTGATGGCGCTGAGGGTGCCGGTGGCCGAGATCGCCACCCGGATGTCGCCACGCTGGACGGTCTCGGTCCTGTAACCACCGGCCTCATCCGCAGCGCCGCGTTTACTCCAGAAATACCAGCCTGCGGCCAGCACTGCGATGGCGGCAACGGCCAGGCCGGCCTTGGGGAAGGTGTTGCGGGAACGACGGGGCTGGCTCATGCGGGGCATCGGCAGGGATTGACGGGTGGGAACGCACGGATGTGCGTCCGGTTGACAGCCGCGCATCCTAACCGCGCAGCCCCCGCGGCAACCGTGCCTTCAGTCCCGGTCGGCCTTCCCGAACAGGATGCTGGCCCGCGTCCCTTGCCCCGGCGTGCTGTCCAGCCGCACCGGCCAGCCGCAACGCTGGCCGAGCCGATGGGTAATCGACAGCCCCAGTCCGGAACCCACGTACTGCTCGCCCTCGCCCCGGTAGAACGGCTCGAACGCGCGTGCCAGCGTGGCCGCGTCCATGCCGATCCCGGAGTCTTCCACCTCCACGCAGCCTTCCTTGAGCCGCACCACAACACCGCCGGCGTCGGTGAACCGCACCGCGTTCGACAGCAGGTTGCCCAGCATCACCTGCAGGATCCGCGGGGGCGCATGCAACACCGGCTCCGCCTCCACTTCCAGATGCAGGGCCAGCTGCTTGTGGCGCAGGATCGGGCGGACCCGATCGACCTCACGCTCCACCACTTCCCGCACCACGACATCGTCCACGTCCAGCGGCGCCTGTTCGGAGCGGGCCAGGAACAGCAGTGCATCGATCACGGCTTCCATGCCCGCCACTGCGTCCTGGATACGCGCCAATGAACGCCGCGAGGCGGGGGAAAGCCCGTCATCGTGTGCGATCAGGTCGCTCGCTACCCGGATCACCGTCAAGGGCGTACGCAGCTCGTGGCTGGCGTCACGGGTGAAATCACGCTCGCGCTCCGCCGCCTCCGGTGATGGATTGGCGGCAAAGGGCGGGCGCGGCAGGGCAACGGACATGGGCAGGCTTTCGGCGTCAGTCGGCGAGATCGGCGATCCGATACCCGGCGCTCTGCACGGTATGCAGCAGCGGACGCTCGAACGGCTTGTCCATCACCTTGCGAAGGTTGTACAGGTGGCTGCGCAGCGTATCCGAGTCCGGAAGCTCGTCGCCCCAGATCTCGCGCTCGATTTCCTGCCGGCTGACCACCCGCGGCGACTCGCGCATCAGAATCGTCAGCAGGCGCAGGGCGATCGGGGACAGCTGCAGCTCGATGCCTCCGCGGGTGGCCCGCAACGACGCCGGATCCAGCACCAGGTCGCCCACCTGCAGCACTTCCGATCCCACCTGGCGGCGGTCGCGGCGGATCAGCGCATGCAGTCGCGCTTCCAGTTCGCGGATCGCGAACGGCTTGGTCAGGTAGTCGTCAGCGCCGGACGACAGGCCGGTGAGCTTGTCGTCCAGAGTGTCGCGCGCGGTCAGCATCAGGATCGGGGTTGCCTTGCGGGCGTCACCGCGCAAGCGGCGGCATACCTCGATCCCATCTAACCTGGGCAACATCAGATCCAGCACGATGGCGTCGTAGACGTTCTCCGACGCCAGCCGGTAGCCATCCAGGCCGTCCGCCGCGTAGTCGATCTCGAAGCCGCGGCTCTCGAGGTACTCCCCCACCATCTCTGAGATGTTGCGGTTGTCCTCGACGATGAGCACCAGTCCCGCCTGTTCCTGTTCGCGCATGCGCGCCTCGCTCGAATTAGCTTGCCAAACGATGACGATCCGGAAGTCGAAGCCGCGTGAAGGCGTAATCTGCGCGCTCCCGCGCACACCGCCCGCCCGCATGCCCTACGACCGCCTGATTGCCCCGCTCCTGCTGGTATTTTCCAATGTGTTCATGACCTTCGCCTGGTATGGGCACCTGAAGTACCGGGAGACCGCCCTGCCCAAGGTCATCCTGGTCAGCTGGGGCATCGCGCTCTTCGAATACCTGCTGATGGTGCCAGCCAACCGCATCGGCAGCGCGGTCTACAGCGCGCCGCAGCTGAAGGGCATGCAGGAAGTCATCACCCTGCTGGTGTTCGTCGGCTTCTCCACCTGGTATCTCGGCCAACCGCTGAAATGGAACCACTGGGCCGGCTTTGCCCTGATCGTGGTGGCGGCCTGGCTGATCTTCCTGGAGTGACGACCTGACCGCGGACGCGGCGTACCCGCAGTGCGGGCATGCGCACCACCACCGGCCGGGCGGACGCCTGCCGGACGGGCACTAGAACGGGATGCGCCCGATCAGGATGTCCCGATACATCACCCAGTCGCCGGCAAACGAATAGAACGGGTGCTTGAAGGTGGCCGGGCGGTTCTTCTCGAAGAAGAAGTGGCCGATCCAGGCGAACGCATAGCCCGACAACAGCGCCGCCAGCAGCCACCCCGGGTTGCCGCCCTTGGCCGCCAGCACGATGAAGCCGATGGCGAAACTCGTGCCGACGAAGTGCAGGCGCCGGCAGCTGCGGTTGCGATGTTCGCCCAGGTAGAACGGATAGAACTCGCGGAAGCTGGTGAAGCGCTCGCTCATTGCATGCCCTCCTTCTCCGCCGCCTTGGCCTGCACCCAGTAGCGATCCTGCGCGTCCAGGGGTTTGCCGGCAAGGCCGCCATCGGCGGCGGCCAGCGCCTCCATCGCGCGGAAGCGGCGCTCGAACTTGGCGTTGGCGCGGCGCAGCGCGTTGCCCACGTCAACCCTGGCATGCCGCGCCAGGTTGGCGCAGACGAACAGCACGTCGCCCAGCTCGTCCTCCAGCCGGTCGCGCGCGGCGGCATCGCCGGGATCGGCGGCCACGGCATCGAACTCGGCGCGCACCTCGTCGATTTCCTCGTGCAGCTTGTCCAGCACTGGCGCCGGATCCGGCCAGTCGAAACCGACCTTGGCCGCCTTCTGCTGCAGCTTCACCGCGCGCTGCCATTCCGGCAGGCCGCGGGAAATGCCGGCCAGCGCCGAGGTATCGGTCTCGCCCCTGGCGTCGCGCTCCGCGCGCTTGATCGCATCCCAGTTGCGCAACACCGCGGCACTGTCGCCAACCGCATCGGCGGTCCCTGCGGCGAACACATGCGGGTGACGGCGCACCATCTTGTCGCAGATCGCCGCCACCACGTCGCCGAACGCGAACGCACCGGCTTCCTCGGCCATCCGTGCATGGAACACCACCTGCAGCAGCAGGTCGCCCAGCTCGTCCCTGAGGTCGGCCATGTCGCCGCGATCGATCGCATCGGCGACCTCGTAGGCTTCCTCGATGGTGTACGGAGCGATGGTCGCGAAGTCCTGCTGCAGATCCCACGGGCAGCCGCCGTCCGGGTCGCGCAGCCTGGCCATGATGGCGAGCAGTTCAGCGATGTCGCTCATGCCGGCAGCCGCGCGCGCACCGCGACATCGCCCAGCGCGATGAAGTCACCGTTGAGCAGGGTGTCACGCTGGTTGTAGCGGAACGGCCGGCCGCGCGGATCGAGCACCGCGCCGCCAGCGGCCTCCAGGATCGCCTGGCCGGCGGCGGTGTCCCACTCGCTGGTGGGGCCGAAGCGCGGATACAGGTCCATCCCGCCTTCGGCGATGCGGCAGAACTTCAGCGACGACCCGCAGCCCAGCACCTCGCTGCCCGGCAGGGCGTCCAGCAGCGCCTGGGTGCGCGCATCGCGGTGCGAGCGGCTGGCGGCGATGCGCAGCGGCGAGGCCGCCGGAATGCGTGCGTGGATGGCGACATCGGCATCGCGGTCGCGACGGAATGCACCGTGTCCCGGCATGCCGTGCCAGAGCGCGCCGGTGACCGGCTGCTGGATCACGCCGAACACGGCCACGCCATCCTCGATCAGGGCGATGTTCACGGTGAACTCGCCATTGCGCTTGATGAACTCGCGGGTGCCATCGAGCGGATCGACCAGCCAGAACCGCGTCCACTGCCGGCGCGTGGCGATGTCCGCGCCACTGGACTCCTCCGACAGCACCGGGATGTCCGGCGTCAGTTCGGCCAACCCCGCGACGATGCAGCGATGGGCGGCCAGATCGGCCGCGGTCAGCGGGGAGCGGTCGTCCTTGTGTTGCACGGCGAACTCGCTGTCGTAGACCGAGAGGATCGCGGCGGCGGCCTGGCGCGCGATGCGGATCACGCCATCGCGGAGTACGTCAATCACCTGCATGCTGCTGCAACCATTCGCGGACCATGAACAGGGCCGCGATGCTGCGACCTTCGGAAAAATCATCCTGCAGGATCAGCTGGCCGAGGTCCGCCAGCTTCCACGGCACCAGTTCCAACTCCTCCGGCTCGTCGCCGGGCAGGCGCTGCGGATACAGGTCGCGCGCCAGCACCACGTGGGTCTGGTGGCTCATGTAGGTCGGCGCCAACGTGAGGCTGCGCAGCACGCGCAGGTCGCGCGCCCCGTAGCCGGCTTCCTCCATCAGCTCGCGGTTGGCCGCCTCGAGCGGCGTCTCGCCGGCGTCGATGCGACCTTTCACCAGCCCCAGCTCGTAACGGTGCACGCCGGCCGCGTACTCGCGCACCAGCAGCACGGTTTCGGCATCCAGCATCGGCACCACCGCCACCGCGCCATGGCCGCGTCCGTGCAGACGCTCGTACAGGCGGCGTTCGCCGTTGGAGAACTCCAGGTCGAGCCGCTCCATCCGGTACGGGCCGGCGTCATGCTCGGTGACGTGGTGGATGACCGGCAGGCGGCGGCTCATGCGGCTGCCCCGGCGGCGATAATGGCGGGATGGAAAGCGTTCACGATGCAACCATGATAGCCGCCGCAGATGACTGGCGGGCACGCGACCTGGCCGTGCTCTGGCATCCCTGCACGCAGATGCGCGAGCACCCGCATGCGCTGCCGCTGTTTCCGGTGCAGCGCGGCGAGGGCGCATGGCTGGTGGGGTTCGACGGCAGGCGCGTCCTCGACGGCGTCAGCAGCTGGTGGACCAACCTGCACGGCCACGCCGAGCCTCGCATCGCCGCGGCCATCGGCCGGCAAGCCGGCACGCTGGAGCAAGTGATCCTGGCCGGCTGCTCGCATGCACCGGCGGTGGAACTGGCCGAACGCCTGCTGGCGGTTGCCCCGTGCCAGGCCGGACGCGACCCGCTGGCCAAGGTGTTCTACGCCGACAACGGCTCGGCGGGCGTGGAAGTGGCGCTGAAGATGGCCTTCCATTGGTTCCACAACCGCGGCGTCGAGGGGCGCACCAAATTCGTGGCGCTGACCGGCAGCTACCACGGCGAGACGCTGGGCGCGCTGTCGGTGGGCGACATCCCGCTGTACCGGCGGGTGTACGCGCCTTTGCTGCTGGAAACCCTGTTCGCGGCGTCGCCGGATGCCTTCGGTGCGCGCGACGAAGCCGAGGCCATCGCCTGCGCCGAGCGTGCCGCCGACGCCCTGGCCGACCTGCTGGACGCGCACGGCGGTGAGGTCTGCGCCCTGATCGTGGAGCCGCTGCTGCAGTGTGCCGGCGGCATGCGCATGCACCATCCCCGCTACCTCCAGCGCGCGCGCGCGCTCTGCGATGCACATGGCGTGTTCCTGATCGCCGACGAGATCGCCACCGGCTTCGGCCGTACCGGCAGCCTGTTCGCCTGCCAGCAGGCAGGCATCCAGCCGGATCTTCTCTGCCTGTCGAAAGGACTGACCGGCGGCTTCCTGCCGCTGTGCGCGGTGCTGGCCACGCAGGCCATTTACGACGGTTTTCTCGACGATTCGCGCGAGCGCGCCTTTCTCCACTCGCACAGCTACAGCGGCAACCCGCTGGCCTGCGCGGCGGCGCTGGCCTCGCTGGACATCCTCGAGGGCGAAGACGTGGTGGCGCGCAACCGCGCCACCGCGGTGAAGATGGCCGCACTGAGCGCGCCGTTCCGGGCGCACCCGGCGGTGGCGGAAGTACGCCAGACCGGGATGGTGGTGGCGATCGAGCTGCATCCGGAAACCGGCAACGGCGAGGACGGCCACGCGGTGGAGATCGCCGGGCGCCGCGGCCTGCGCATGTACCGCGCGGCGCTCGAGGCCGGCGTGCTGCTGCGCCCGCTGGGCGACGTGCTGTACTGGATGCCGCCCTATTGCATCGACGATGCGCAGCTGGAGCAGCTGGCGGCGGCCACCCGCGCCGCGCTGGCGGAGGCATCCACGTGAATCCGACCCGCATTCCCACGCGCCGCCGGGCGCGATCCGCGAGGGCAAACCCATGCGCCTGACCCGCAGCTTCGTCGCCCAGCCGTTGCCCGTCGGCAGCACCATCGCCCTGCCCGAGGACGCCGCCGCCCATCTGGTGCGGGTGCTGCGCCTGCAGGCGGGGGATCCCTGCGTGTTGTTCAACGGTGACGGCTTCGACTGCGACGCGCGCATCGCCTCGGTCGGTAAGCGCGAGGTGCTGGCGGACATCGTCGCCAGTCGCCCGGTCGACAACGAATCGCCGCTCGCCATCACCCTGCTGCAGGGCATCGCCCGCGGCGAGAAGATGGATCTGATCCTGCAGAAGGCGACCGAGCTTGGGGTCACCCGCATCCTGCCGGTGTCCAGCGAACGCAGCGAAGTGAAACTGGATGCGCAGCGCGCCGACAAGCGCGTGGCGCACTGGCGCGAAGTGGTGGTATCGGCCTGCGAACAGAGTGGTCGCGCCCGCGTCCCGGAAGTGGCCGCGCCGCAGCCGTTGGCGCAGGCCGCGGCGCTGCGCCAGGGGCGCGGCTTCATCCTCGATCCGTTTGCGCAGCAGGCACTGTCGGCGCTGCAAGGCAGCGAACTGCCTGCCTGCACGCTGGCCATCGGCCCCGAAGGTGGTTGGTCACCGCGCGACCGCGAACAGCTGGTAGCGGCGGGATTCGAGGGACTGCGGCTGGGCCCGCGCATCCTACGCACGGAAACCGCGGGCATCGCTGCGATTGCCGCGCTGCAGGCGATGGTTGGGGATTTGGGCTGACACTTCCCGGCCGCCGCTGCGGCCGGGCGCCATCTCTCAGGCAGCTGCCGCCAGCGCGGCGTGCAGGTGCTGCTCCAGCGCGGCCAGGTCCGGCACCATCGCGTCGTTCTCGTTCAGGCGCACGCGAGCCAGCACGCCGGCTGGAAGCCCGTCGCTTTCCTCCTGCGTCGCCAGCGTCTCCTCGGTCACCGTCACCAGCCGCGGGAAGCCCTGGGTCAGCAGGGCGAAGTAGGGCCGCTTCGGATTGCCGCCCAACGCCTTCAGCACGATCACCTTGCTGCCCAGGCCGCCCTGCTCGTCGGCGATGCCGGCGAAGCGCGCGAACGACACCAGCGGCAGCTGCCAGCCGCGCCAGCGGATCCGGCCCAGCAGCCAGTCCGGCGCGGCCTCCAATGGTTCCGGGGCGGCGTAGGACAGCACCTCGGCGATGGTCGCGTTGGGCAGCAGCAGGCGTGCATCGGCCACCTGGATGAGCACGCCACGGATGATGTATGCGATGTCGGACATGGAAACCTCAGGCAGGCCAGCGTTGCAGCAGTTGACGGGACATCCCGGCGAGGCTGTCCGCTTCGCCGCCGCGTGCCGCCAGCGCCTGGCTGGCGGCGGGATCAAAACAGTTCTCGGTGGCCTGCCCCAACGCCAGGCCGCCGGCCATGCGCATCGCCAGCGCGGCGTCGACCAGCGCCGGCGCCGCGCCGCTGAGCAGCAGCATGGCGCTGTCACCGGGTCGCAGTGCCGCGAATCGGGGTTCACCGGCAACCTCCACGAAGTGCAGGCCGGCCGGCGCCTCGCCGACGTCGAGGTGGTCGGGCATCACGTGGACGTGGCCGCGGCGCAGCGGTTCACCGGCACTGGCCAGCACTACGGGCATGCGTGCGGCACGCTGCATCTGCCGGACCAGGCGATCGTACTGGCCGCCTTCGATGCGCTGCCGCAGCAGCACGGGGCGCGGAAAATCCTCCGGCAGTTCGCCGAGCAGCTGGCGCACCGCGTCCGGCCCGCCGATACCGGCCGCAACCACCACCGCGCCATCCGGCAGGGCAACTGCCGAGCCCACCGCCGCCGGTGCGAGCGGTTGCAACGCCGCCACCTCCATCGTGAGGTCGTGCATTTCCTGTTCGAAGTCGCGCGCCGGGGCGCCGCCGGGCGGCGCCGGCAGCACGTCGCGGTGGCCCTGCAGCTTGGCGGTCAGATGGCGCGCCCAGCGTGCCGCTTCCCAGCCATCCCGGCGGGCCGCCACTTCGGCGTCGTCGAACAGCACCAGCAGAGACGGGTCGGCCAGCACCGCGTCGAACTTCTCCAGCGCCGCTTCGGCAACCGGATCCAGCACCACCAGCACCGCGTCCGACGCGGCCGCGCGAACCTGCGCTTCGTCTGCGCCGGCCGGGTCCAACACCCCCGCCAGCACCGCGCCGGCCTGTCGCAGCGCCGCTTCGGTGCGGTCGCGCGCGGCCCCCGCCCGTGCCAGCACCAGCACGCGGCGCGCGCTCATTGCTCGGTTCCGGCGCCCGCGTGCTCCAGCCCCAACAGCTCGAACACGTTACGCATCAGCTCGACTTCCTGGTACGGCTTGCCGAGGTAACGCTCCACGCCGATCTCGAAGGCGCGCTGACGATGCTTGTCGCCGGTACGCGACGTGATCATCACGATCGGCACGTCGCGCAGGCGCGGATCCGCCTTCATCGCGGTCGCCAGCTCGTAGCCATCCATGCGCGGCATTTCGATGTCCAGAAGCATCAGGTCCGGCACGATGTCGGCCATCCGCTCCAGCGCATCCAGGCCATCCTTTGCCGTGGCCACCTCGAGGCTGTGGCGCTCCAACACGCGACCGGTGACCTTGCGCATGGTGACGGAGTCGTCCACCACCATGACCAGCGGCACCCGCCGCTGGGTGCCGGCAACGTGGGTGACCTCGTCATCCGCCGGCGTCGCCGCGGCCTGACGACGCACCAGCGGTGCCACGTCCAGGATCACCACCACGCGGCCATCGCCCATGATGGTGGCGCCGAAGATGCCCGGCACCGAAGTCAGCTGCGGACCGCCGGTCTTGACCACGATTTCGCGGCTGCCCAGCACCTGGTCGATCGCCACCGCCGCGCGCAGTTCGCCCGAGCCGACCAGCAGCAGCGGCATCTGCAGGTGCCCTTCGGCACGCGCCGGCGCGGCGCCGACCAGCGTGCCCAGGTCGTGCAGCACGTAGTCCTCGCCGCCATACCGATAGCTGCCGCCCTGCTTGGCCAGATCCTCGCGGGCGATGCGGCCGACGCCGCGCACCGAGGCGATCGGCACCGCGTACTCGGTTTCGCCGATCTTGACGAAGACCGCCTGCGTCACCGCCAGGGTCTGCGGCAGGCGCAGGGTGAAGACCGTGCCCTGGCCGGGTTGCGAAGCGATATCGATGGTGCCGCCCAGCTGGCGGACCTCGCTGGCGACCACGTCCATGCCGACGCCACGGCCGGCCAGCCGGCTGACGGTTTCGGCGGTGGAGAAGCCGGGCTGCATGATCAGCTGGTCGAGCTCGACGTCGGTCAGCTGTGCGTCCGCGGCAACCAGCCCGCGCTCGACGCCACGCGCCCGGATCGCCGCGCGGTTGAGGCCCGTGCCGTCGTCGGAAATCTGCAGGACCACTTCAGAACCTTCGCGGCGCACCGCGACCCGGATGCTGCCCTCTTCCGGCTTGCCGGCGGCGCGGCGCGCCTCCGGCGCTTCCAGTCCGTGCGCGATGGCATTGCGCAGCATGTGCTCCAGCGGGGCGGTCATGCGCTCCAGCACGTTGCGGTCGAGTTCGCCCTGCGCGCCATCCAGCTTGAGTTGCGCCTGCTTGCCCGTTTCCGCGGCGGCCTGGCGGATGACCCGGCGTAGACGCGGTACCAGCGAGTCGAACGGCAGCATGCGCGTGCGCATGAGGCCTTCCTGCAGATCGGAGCTGACTCGCGACTGCTGGGTAAGCAGGGTTTCGTACTGGCGGGTCAGGTCATCCATCGACCCGTGCAGGCTCTGCAAGTCGGCCGCCGATTCGGCCAGCGCGCGGGAGAGCTGCTGCAGGGTGCTGAAGCGGTCGAGCTCGAGCGGGTCGAAGGCTTCGTTGCCGGTGTCGTGCTCGCGCTGGAAGCGGGCGATGATCTGCGCTTCGGTTTCCGAATCCAGGCGACGCAGCTGGTCGCGCAGGCGCAGGTTGGTCTGCTCCATTTCAGCCGCGGTGCTGCGGAACGCGGCCAGCTGCTGTTCCAGGCGCGCACGGTAGATGGCGACTTCGCCGGCGTAGTTCACCAGCCGGTCGAGCAGGTCGGCGCGGATGCGCACCTGTTCCTGCGGCGCGCGCACGCCGATGTCCTCGTCCTCGCCGAACCCGTCCTGGCCCATCGGCGCGGACAGCGGCTTGAGTTCGATCTTCGCGGCGGGCTGCGCCGCCTTCGCCGGCCCGGCGCCGGCAGCCGGCACGGCAACCGTGGCCGGACGCTGTTCCGCACGCGCGTTGAATTCCTCGATCAGCGCTTCCGGCATGCCCAGCGCGCGGCGCGCGGCGATGCGCGTGATCATGCCGTGCAGGCGGTCGAAGCCGCGCTCCAGCAGCGGCACGCCGTCAGTACCGAAGTCGACCTTCTGCGCTGCCACCGCCTCCAGCAGCGACTCCATGGCGTGGCCCAGTTCGCCGGCGGGCATCATGCCGGCCATGCGCGCACCGCCCTTGAGCGTGTGCAGGTCGCGCTGCAGGCCCACCACCAGTTCGTTGTCGTCCGGCGTCTCCCGCAGCTTCGCCAACAGGCCGTCGGAGTGGTCCAGCAGGTCGCCGGCTTCCTCTACGAAGATGTCGACCAGTTCCAGATCCAGCTCGCTGGTATCCAGCGCCTCGTCAGGATCTTCACTGGCACCGGCGGTCGCCTGCAGCGCAGCCAGCGCAGCCTGCTCGCGTGCCCTGGCAGCGGCGGCGGCTTCGGCAGTGCGACGTTCCGCCTCGGCGCGCTCGGCCTCCGCGCGGCGCGCGGCGGCACGTTCGGCCTCGAGACGCTCTGCCTCGGCGCGCGCGGCGGCGATGCGTTCTGCTTCGACGCGCTCGGCCTCGCGCCTGGCCGCCTCTTCCGCGGCGAGGCGCTCGGATTCCGCGCGCGCCGCTTCTTCGGCAGCAAGGCGCTCGGCCTCGGCCTGCTCGGCCGCGAGCCGTGCGACTTCGGCTTCTTCCGCAGCGATGCGTTCGGCCTCCTGGCGCGCGGCCTCTTCCGCCGCGAGGCGCTCGGCTTCGGCCTGCTCGGCCGCGACACGCGCAGCCTCCGCCGCTTCCGCGGCGATGCGCTCGCCCTCGAGCCGCGCGGCCTCCTCGGCCGCCTGGCGTTCGGCTTCTTGCGCGGCAAGGCGCTCGGCCTCGGCATGGGCAGCTGCCTCCGCGGCAATCCGCTCCGCCTCCTGATGCGTGGCTTCTTCCGCTGCCAGACGCTCGGCTTCAGCCTGTTCGGCCGCGGCGCGCGCGGCTTCCGCCGCTGCGATGCGCTCGGCCTCGGTGCGGGCGTTTTCCTCCGCAGCGGCGCGTTCGGCCTCCTGACGGGCTGCCTCTTCCGCGGCGAGGCGCTCGACCTCGGCCTGCTCGGCCGCGAGACGTGCAGCTTCGGCTTCCGCCGCGGCAATGCGTTCGGCCTCCTGGCGCGCGGCTTCTTCCGCAGCAACGCGTTCGGCTTCCTGGCGCGCAGCCTCCTCCGCCGCCAGACGCGCGGCTTCGGCCTGCTCGGCCGCGAGACGTGCAGCTTCGGCTTCCGCCGCGGCAATGCGTTCGGCTTCCTGGCGCGCAGCCTCTTCCGCAGCGAGGCGCTCGGCTTCGGCCTGCTCGGCCGCGAGACGTGCAGCTTCGGCTTCCGCCGCGGCAATGCGTTCGGCTTCCTGGCGCGCAGCCTCCTCCGCTGCCAGACGCTCGGCTTCCGCCTGCTCGGCCGCAAGACGTGCAGCTTCAGCTTCCGCCGCGGCAATGCGTTCGGCTTCCTGGCGCGCAGCCTCCTCCGCCGCCAGACGCTCGGCTTCCGCCTGCTCGGCCGCAAGACGTGCAGCTTCAGCTTCCGCCGCGGCAATGCGTTCGGCTTCCTGGCGCGCAGCCTCTTCCGCAGCGAGGCGCTCGGCTTCCGCCCGCTCGGCCGCGAGACTCGCGGCATCGGCTTCGCCATCCATGGGGGATCCGGCCTCGACGAACGGCAGACTGGCCTCGGGCAATGCATCGCGCAATGCCGCCATCCGTTCCGCCAGCGCCGTGAACACCGGCACCTGCGCCGGGCTTTCCTGCAATGCGCGGGTCGAAGCTCGCACCGCCTCGGCAACCGCGCCCAGCGCCGCGACGCCCTCGGCGCCGGCGACCGCATGTGCGGCCAGCAGGCGCTTGGCATAGCCTTCGGCAGGCGCGGTGAACGCGGTCACCGAGGGCACCTCGGTCATCGCGAAGGCGCCATTGAGCGTGTGGATGGCCCGTACCAGCGCATCGGTGGCCACGGCATCGCCGGTACGCGCCTGCGCCAGCCAGGCATCCACGGTTTCCAGATGCCCGCCGACCTCGGTGCCGAGGATCTCCAGCAGCACCGGATCGACCGCGACCACCTGCGTGCCCGCTTCCACCGCCACAGCCGTTTCCTCGGCCGCGTCGACCTGTACCGGCGCGGCCTGCGCCGTCGGCGGCGCAGACATCACCACGTCTTCGCCCGCCGCCAGCCTGTCGGCGATCGCCTCCATTGCCGGGATGTCGACGGCGACCGCGCTTTCCCCACGCAGGGCGGCATGCAACTGCGGCAGCACGCCGCGCGCCTGACCCACGTATGCGACCACGGCATGGCTGGCCGGACGCGAACCATCCAGCACGCGGTTGAGCATGTTCTCGACGTGCCAAGCGAACTCGCCCAGCACCTTGGCGCCGACCAGACGGCCGCTGCCCTTCAGGGTGTGGAACACGCGGCGGATCGGACGCAGCGTGTCGGCATCGTCCGGGGTCAGCTTCCAGACCGGCAGCAGGCCGTCCAGGTTGTTGATCTCGTCCTCGAATTCCTCGAGGAAGATCTCGCGGATCTCGTCATCGATCTCGTCGCCGGCGGATTCGAAGCCGGCCGCCATTGCCACCGTCGCCGGGGCGACGCTGACCGCCACCTCGGCAGGTGCTGCAACGGGTTCCTCCTCGGCAACCATCTCGTCCTGCGCTTGCGCGGCAGGAGCGCTTGGCAGGGCCTCGGCGTCCTCGATGGCCTCGGCTGCCTCTGCATCCGGCGTCACGGCAGGCGCGGCAGGCGCGGCAGGCGCAAGCTCCGGCAGCGGCCAGTAATGCAGTGCTTCCAGGCTGACGCGGGTTTTCTCCAGCAGGTCCAAGCGCTGGCCATGCGGATCGTGCAGGGTCTCGAGGAAGTACTCCATGCTGGACAGTGCGTCGGCCAGCGTATCGAGCTGGCGCCCGCCGGGCACCTGCGCGCGGTCGATCAGTTCCACCTGGCTGTAGCGGCGCAGCGCTTCCAGGTAGGCCGCCGGCTCCGGGCGCTCGAGCATGCGCATCGCGCCCGACACTTCGGCCAGCAGCCGCGGGACGGCTTCCAGCGCGGAATGGCTCCAGTCGGTTTCGACGAAGGCCACGAACGCATTGCGTACTTCCGCGAAGTTGGTCACTGCGGCGCGCGTCAGCGCCCCCATGACCTTCCGCGATTCCTGCGCCAGCAGGCCGCCGGCATCGCCTTCGGCGCTGCCGCTGCCGAGCTGGGCCACCTGGTCGTCGAGCGAATGGTCGATGTAGAGCAGCGCACCGGCGACTTCCAGCAGGTCGCTCTCCGCCGGCGGCCGCACGCCACTGGCGATGTCGTGGACGATCCGGCGCTGCTCCTGCACCACGCCACGGGCGCTGTCGAGACCGAGCATGCCCAAGGTATCGCCGATCCGGTCCAGTGCCTCCGCCTGTGCCTGCAGTTCCTGCACGTTGTCACGGCTGCCGCGCAGGTGCAGGTCGAGCGCATCCTTGACCTTCAGCAGGTCTTCCTTGATCGCCGTGGACACCGTGTCCAGCAGCGCGCGGTTGCGCCCGGCCAGGCTGCCGCGGGCGTGTTCCAGCTCCGCCTCGGTGGGCGCATCCAGCAACCGCGGCAAGGCCTCCTGCCCCAGTGCGGGGACGCCACGCGCGGCGCGCAGTTCGTTGATCAGCGGCAGCAGCACGATCGGGATGTCGCGGTGCCCGCCCTGCAGGCGTTCCAGGTAGTCCGGCAGCTGCACCATGCCGCGCATCAGCACGGCCAGCGCCTCGTCGCGGTCGCCGGTGGCACTGTCGCGCAGCGCGGTGGCCAACTGCTCCATCTCGCCGGCCACCATCGCCGGCGCCTGCAGCTCCAGCATCTGCAGCGTGCCCTGCACCTGGTGCAGGTGACCCATGCAGGTTTCCATGGGCAGCGGATCGCCGGGGTTGTCGGCGAAGCCTTCGAGTTCGATCCGCGCCTGGCGCAGGGTCTCGTCGATCTCCGGCTTCACCCAGCCGAGCGCGGTGTGGTCGATGGCATCCCGCAACGCCGTGGTCATGGCGCGGCTCCGTCACGGCCCGGCAACGCGGGGCTGGCCTGGAGGGTGTTGTTCATCCCGATCCCTGTGTTCCGGCCGGCGTCAGGCGGGCAGCTTGAAGTCGGCGACCGAACGACGCAGGTCGGCGGCGAGCTGGGCCAGGTTGCCGATCGACTCGGCGGTCTGGCTGGCGCCCTGCGAGGTCTGCGCGGTGATCGACTGGATGGTGTTCATGGTCTGGGTGATGTTGGAGGCAGCGTTCGACTGCTCCTGTGCCGCCACCGAGATGCCCTCAATCAGTCCCGACAGGTCGGACGACACCTTTTCGATCTCGCCCAGCGCGGTCCCCGCGTCCTCGGCGAGGCGCGCACCGGCAACCACTTCCGAGGTCGTCTGTTCCATCGAGGACACCGCTTCGTTGGTATCCGCCTGAATGGTCTGGACCAGCGATTCGATGCGCTTGGTCGCGCTGGAGCTGCGCTCCGCGAGTCGCTGCACTTCGTCCGCCACCACCGCGAAGCCGCGGCCCGCTTCACCCGCCGAAGCCGCCTGGATGGCCGCGTTCAGCGCCAGGATGTTGGTCTGTTCGGAAATGTCGTTGATCAGTTCCACGATCGAGCCGATTTCCTGCGAGCTCTCACCCAGCCGCTTGATGCGCTTGGAGGTTTCCTGGATCTGGTCGCGGATGCTGTCCATGCCGGCGATCGTCTGGCGCACCACGCCGGCGCCGTTGGTCGCGATCTGCACCGAGCGGCGCGCCACCTCGGCGGAGTCGGCGGAGTTGCGCGACACCTGGTTAATGCTGGAGGCGATCTCGTTGATGCGGTCGGTGGCGGAGTTGATTTCCTGCGCCTGGTGCTCGGCCGCATCGGCCAGATGCATGGCGGTGGCCTGGGTTTCCTGCGCGCTGGCCGCGACCTGCACCGAAGTGTCGTTGATGGTGGCCACCAGGGTGCGCAGCTGTTCCACCGCGAAGTTGATCGAGTCCGCGATCGCGCCGGTCATGTCCTCGGTCACGGTCGCCTTCACGGTCAGGTCGCCTTCCGCGAGCGAACCCATTTCGTCCAGCAGGCGCATGATCGCCTCCTGGTTGCGGTCGTTCAGTTCCTTGGTGGTCTGGTAACGGACGCGCTGGGCACGGTTCAGGGCCCACAGCAGGCCGGCGATGGAGATCAGCGCCAGCAGGCCGGAAAGGATGCTGACCCAGACGCCACCAAGGATGCTGGTGTCCTTCAGCGAGCCGAACTGGGTGAAGGAGGAGAACAGGCGCTCGCTGTCTGTCAGCAGCTTGTCGGAACCGCTGGCCAGCGCGGAGGCGGAGGCCTGCGCGCCGATCAGCTTGCGCGAGTCGCCGACGATCGCGTCGAGGTCCTTCTTCATCCCCTGCCACAGCGTGTTGGACTGGCCGAGCGGGCCGATCGCGCCGGCCGCGCTGACCTTGACGATGTCGCCGCTGCCGTTGATCAGCGCGTTCATCTGCCGGTCGAACACCGCGGCATCGCGGCCCAGCGCGTTCGCCGCCACCTGGGCACCGTCGCCGCCGGCGCGCAGCTCGGCGATGCGCTGCGCCATGCGCGAACTGATGTTGGCCTGCTGCAGCGCCGCGCTCACCTGCGCGGAATTGGCACCACCGGAGACCAGGCCGCGCAGCACCTCGTACAGCTGCGCCTGCAGCTGCGGCACCTTATTGGTGAAGCTGTCGGCGCGGCCGGCCAGCGCCAGCACCGCCTGTTGCGAGCCCAGCACTTCCTCGGCGCGCTTGGTCAGCGGGTTCC
The DNA here is from genome assembly GCF_014678725.1 of Thermomonas sp. XSG. Lineage (NCBI taxonomy): Bacteria > Pseudomonadati > Pseudomonadota > Gammaproteobacteria > Lysobacterales > Lysobacteraceae > Thermomonas > Thermomonas sp. XSG. Next base: position 946,568 of record NZ_CP061497.1, read on the forward strand.
AGGTTTCGGTGACGGTGCGGATCGGGGCCGCCACGTCGGCGGCGTCGCCGAAGCGGTCGTTCAGCCACTTGATGTCGCCGTCGATTTCTTCCTTGGTCGCCTTGAACGCTTCGAACGCCTGCACGTTGCCGTCGATCGCTTCCCGGCCCTGGTTGGCGAGGCGCTGCGAGTTCAGCTGCAGGCGCGATGCCGCGGAACTGGCGCCGCCGAGGCGCGAAGCCTTGGTGGTGGCGTACAGAGTATTGCCGGCGAACACCACCAGCGAGCCGATCAGCAGCCAGATCCAGAAGTTGGTGCTGAGATTGCGGCCCTTGCCGGCGGCGGAATCCATCAAATTGCTCATTGTGCGACCTCGGCTTACTTCGGAGTTCCGCGTTTAAGCGGCGGCTTGTCGGAATTCGGGGGTGCGGGCGAGGCGCTCGAGGCTGAACACGCCCCAGTCCTGTCCATTCATGCGGTAGGCGCGATCGACGAAATGGGCGTAGCGACCATCCGCCACCGCGTCGGCATCGATGCCCTGCTCTTCGACGAAACTGCGCTGGCCGTAGAGCTCGTCGATGGTGACGGCGACATCGCCGCCGGGCTGGCGCACCACCAGCACGCGCTGGCGTTCGTGCAGCACGGTGCGCTCGCCGTCGAGGAACTGCTTGAGATCGACCACCGGCAGCAGTGCGCCACGGATATTGGCCACGCCCAGCATCCACGGCTGCGCGCCGGGGACATGGGTCAGCGACGGCATCGGCAGGATTTCCACCACTTCATCGAAGCCGGAAGCCAGCCGGTGCGCTCCGACGCGATAGGCCACGCCGCGCCACAGGCCGGGGGCATCCAGCTGTTCCGGCAGGCCGGCAACGTGGGCAAGGCTGCGCTGTTCGTAATCGGCCAGCACCAGGAACGGCGAACGCCTCTCGCCGCTGGCAGGCTGTACCCATTCCGGGGCGGCAGCGGGAGCGCCCACGGGCACCGGCCCGGCTGCATCTAGATCCTCGTGCGCACCCGCGGAGACGACTGGCTCGGACCGCTCCTCTTCCGCGTCGTCGCCTGCGTCCTCGTCGTCATCCACCGCTGCGGCTGCGGCCAGCGAGGTGGCCGCCGGCACCGCTGCGGCCTGCTGCGGGCGGAACTTGTGCTTGTGCTTGCCGCGCTTGGCCATCGGTCAGCGCCCGAGCAGTGCGTCGATGCGCGCGACCAGTTCGCTTTCGCGCGGCGGCTTGACGATGTAGTCCCTGGCGCCCTGGCGCATGCCCCAGACGCGATCGGTTTCCTGACCCTTGGTACTGATGATGAGTACCGGGATATGGCTGGTGTCGGCATCGCGGGTCAACGCGCGGGTCGCCTGGAAGCCGTTCATGCCGGGCAGGATGATGTCCATCAGGACGAGGTCGGGCTTGTCGCGCTTGCAGCTGGCGATGCCGTCCTCCGCGTTGGCGGCGGTGGTGACCTGATGGCCGTTGCGTTCCAGCAACTGGACCATGACCGCGGCTTCGGTCGGCGAATCCTCGATCAGCAGAATGCGTGCCATTGGTGCCCTACCCCCCGGTCAGGCGTTGACGTACGTACGGATGGCGCCAAGCAGTTCTTCCCGCGTGAACGGCTTGGTCAGGTATTGCTCGGAGCCGACGATACGGCCTCGCGCCTTGTCGAACAAACCGTCCTTCGACGAAAGCATGATCACCGGCACGCTTTTGAACGTCTGGTTGTTCTTGATCAGCGCACAGGTCTGATAGCCGTCCAGCCGCGGCATCATGATATCCACGAAGATGATCTGCGGCGCATGGTCGGCGATCTTGGACAGCGCCTCGAAGCCGTCGGTCGCGGTGACGACGTCGCAACCCTCGCGCGCGAGCAAGGTCTCCGCCGTGCGGCGGATGGTCCTGGAATCGTCGATGACCATCACCCTCAAACCCTTGAGGCCGATGCCGGAATCGTCCTGCGGCGCCATGTAATCCCCTTGCGCGATTGCCAACCGCCGCGTCTGCGCGCGTTGCGGACCACCTTTATCCAAGTCCGCGCGCGATGTGTCAAGCGCCGCAATACCGCTGCGGATGGGTGGGCACCGGCGCCTGCTACCATCCGCCCATCCCGCCCACGGACGTGCAGATGACGGCAGCCACACCGCTCGACGTGGTGGTCGTGATGGACCCGATCGGGTCCGTCAGGATCGCCAAGGACTCCACCTTCGCCATGCTGCTGGAAGCGCAGCGGCGCGGGCACCGGCTGCATTACGTGCGCCCCGGGGGCCTGTCGGTGCGCGGCGCACGCGCGGTGGCGGCGGCGGCCACGCTGCACGTGCGGGACGTGCCCGGCGACCATTTCTCCCTGACCGACTGGACCGAACTTGCGCTCGGGCCGGGCCAGGTGGTGCTGATGCGCACCGACCCGCCGGTGGACGCGGATTACCTGCACGACACCCAGATACTCGATCTGGCGCGGCTGCAGGGTGCGCTGGTGGTGAACGACCCGCGCGGCCTGCGCGATTTCAACGAGAAGCTGGCCGCGCTGCTGTTCCCGCAGTGCTGCCCGCCGACGCTGGTGAGCCGCGACGCCGCCGCACTGAAGGCCTTCGTGGGCGAGCACGGCGATGCGGTATTGAAGCCGCTGGACGGCATGGGCGGGCGCTCGATCTTCCGCGCCCGCGCCGGCGAGGCCAACCTCAACGTGATCCTGGAAACCTTGACCGACGGCGGCCGCCACCTGGCGATGGCGCAGCGCTACCTGCCGGAAATCACCCAGGGCGACAAGCGCATCCTGCTGGTCGACGGCGAGCCGGTGGACTACTGCCTCGCCCGCATTCCGCAGGGCGACGAGTTCCGCGGCAACCTCGCCGCCGGCGGCCGCGGCGAAGGCCGCCCGCTCAGCGAGCGCGACCGCTGGATCGCGGCCCAGGTGGGGCCGGAAATGCGCCGCCGCGGGATGCTGTTCGTCGGCCTGGACGTGATCGGCGACTACCTCACCGAAGTCAACGTCACCAGTCCCACCTGCATCCGCGAACTGGATGCGCAGTTCGGGTTGAACATCGCCGGGCAGCTGTTCGAGCGCATCGAGGCGCTGGCCCGGAGCTGATGCCGGCAACCGTGGCCCCCGCCGTACCTGCGCCGCCCCGCATCGGCGAAACCGAGCGGCTGCGCGCGACCTTCGTGCTGTCCGTGCTCGTGCACGCGATGGCCGTGTTCGGGATCGGCTTCGCGATGGAGGATGCCGCGCCGCTGCTGCCGACCCTGGACGTGATCCAGACCCGCACGCAGACGCCGCTGACGCCGGCACAGGCCGACTTCCTCGCCCAGGCCAGCAACCAGGGCGGCGGCGAACACGCGCGCAGCACCCGTCCCAGCGCCCCGCAGGCCGGCCCGCTGCCGCAGCCGGAGGACGGGCTGGCGCCGCGGCCGCTGCGTGCGCAGACGCCGGCGCCCAGTCCGCCGCCGGAAGCGCGGGTGGTGGCTTCGGCCAGCGGCGAAGCCGCGCTGCCGACCCCGCAGGCGCGCCCGGAGACGCCGCCAGACGACGCCCCGCGCGGACGCGAAAAGATCGAACGCGATATCGAAATGGCGCGGCTGGCGGCCGAGATCCAGCTGCGCTCGGTGGAGTACGCCAAGCGCCCGAAACGCAAGTTCGTCTCCGCCAGTACCCGCGAATACGCCTGGGCGCAGTACCTGCGCGGCTGGGTGGACCGGGTGGAGCGCGTCGGCAACCTCAACTACCCGGACGAGGCGCGCCGCCGCCGCATCGGGGGACTGGTGGTGATCAGCGTGGGCGTGCGCCGCGATGGCAGCGTGGAAAGCGCGCGCATCATCCGCTCCAGCCGCATCCCGATGCTGGACGAGGCGGCGCTGCGGATCGTCAAGCTGTCGGAACCCTTCGCGCCGCTGCCGAAGAGCAGCGAGGATCCGGACGTGCTGCACATCACCCGTACCTGGCAATTCATGCCGGGCGGAGAGCTGGTGGATCGCTGAGGCTCGGCGCGGGCCGACCCAAGTTCATCTGTACAGGCAGTCGACGACCTTGTTCTCGGCCGCGACCAGTGTCTCCAGTCCCTTCTCCCAGATCCCGCCGGTTTGCGCGAGCGGCACGTAGGCGAAGGTACCGTCGCCGGCATCCTCGGTGACCTCGAGTGCGGATTCGGAGAGCTGGAAGGAGCCCTCGCCCACGTCCAGGCGCAGCTGGCTGCGCAGGATCCGGTTGGCGAAGCTGGCGCGGAAGCGGGTCAGCACCTCGGCCTGCACCACGCCCTGTGCGGCATCGGGCGTGGTCGCCGTGATGCCCTGCGCGGACAGACAGGACGGCACGCGCGCCAGCAACTGCGCCTGCGTCAACGGCAGGACGTACTGGGTGCCCTTCATTGACAGGATCGGGCGCGCCTCCTGCTCGGTGGCCACCTCCAGCGTGCGGCCGTTGAACGGCACATCCTCCGCGGATGCCGGCGATGCGGCCAGTGCCGCACCCAGCATCAGAATCCAACCCTTCACATTGCCCCCTGTGCCAGTGGAACCCACAGGCAGGATAGCCAAAAGTCAGGACTGGCGTGGTGGCTCGGCGTCGCGCGCGGCACGCTGCTGGGCGAGGGTCAGCGCCACATCGTTGCGCAGGTAGGCCGGTTCGGCACGCTCCGGCGCGATGCCGCCGCCTGCCGCGAACACCGGCGCGGCCAGCCGGGCGACATCCGCCGCCCGCGGCAACGCCTGCGCATCGACGGTGGCCAGATGTCCCTGCAGGCGCAGCTGCAGGGCGCCATCGGCCGCGCCGAAACCGGTGCCGGCGCCGTGCCAGCCATCCCCTGCCGGGATCACCGCGACATCCGGCCGCACCACGGTTTCCTCCGACAGCGCCAGCAGCCCTTCGCCCTGGCGGGCGAACGTGCCCAGATAGACCTCGCCCATGCGCGCGTCGATGGCGGAGATCCGACGCTCACCACCGGCCTGCATGGCCAGCACGGCAAGGGTGGACACCGGCAGCACCGGCAGGTCCAGCCCCAGCGCGACGCCCTGCGCCAGCGCGATCGCCAGCCGCACGCCGGTGAATGCCCCGGGGCCCCGACCCACCGCGATGGCATCGAGCTGCGAACGCGCCACGCCGGCCTCGGCCAGCAACGCTTCGGCCCATGGCAACGCCAGCTCGGTGTGCCGGCGCGGGGCGATCTCGAAGCGCTCGAGCACCCGCCCATCGACGTACACGGCGACCGAGCAGGCCTCGGTGGAGGTTTCGAAAGCAAGCAGTCTCATCGTTCAATTATCCGCGAAGAACGCCTGCACATCCTTCACTTCGCGGGTGATGGGCAGCGGCGGCAACGACTCCAGGAAGGTGCGGCCATAGGTTTTCCCCAGCAGGCGCGGATCGCACAGCACCAGCACGCCGCGGTCGGTCTCGGTGCGGATCAGCCGGCCGGCGCCCTGCTTGAGCGCGATGACCGCCTGCGGCAACTGCTCGTCGCGGAACGGATTGCCGCCGGCGCGGCGGATCGCGTCCAGCCGCGCCTCGAACACCGGGTCGTCCGGTGCAGCGAACGGCAGTTTGTCGATGACCACCACGGAGAGCGCATCACCGGCCACGTCCACCCCCTCGCGGAAGCTGGCGGTGCCCAGCAGCACGCCGTTGCCGGATTCGCGGAAGCGCTGCAGCAGCACGTGGCGCGGCTCCGTGCCCTGCACGAACAGCGGCCAGGGGCCGCCCTGCAGCGCCTCGGCGGCCTCGCGCAGCGCGCGATGCGAGGCGAACAGCAGGAAGGCGCGGCCGCCGGAGGCTTCCAGCACCGGACGCAACGCATCCAGCAGGGCCATTCCAAAGTCGCGTGACGCCGGCTCCGGCAGCCCCTTCGGCAGGTAGCACAGCGCCTGCCGGTCCCAGTCGAAAGGGCTGGGTTCGAGCAGCTCGCGGGCGTGTTCGACGCCAAGGCGCTGGGCGACGTGGTCGAAGCGCCCGGCCACCGCCAGCGTCGCCGAAGTGAACACCCAGGCCGCATTCGATGCCTCGCGATGGGCGCGCAGCGGCGCCGCCACGTCCAGCGGGGTGCGCTGCAGGCGGAAGCCGCGCGGGGTCAGTTCGTACCAGTGCACCGAAACCGAATCGGGGGGCGAAACGGGGTCAGGTTCACTTCCCGGGAGGGTTTTTTGCGATGCCAAGCAGACGCCATCGGAACGTGAACCTGACCCCGTTTCGCCCTCCTCGCCCAGCCAGCGCTGCAGCCGGCCCAGCTGGTCCTGCGCGCGCACATGGCAGGCATCGAAACCCGGCGCGGCCTGGCGCAACGGCGCCACCGCGTCGCGCAGATTTGCCAGCGACTGCACCAGCCCGTGGAAGGCGGGTTCGATGTCCACTTCGTCCAGCGCCCGCCAGGCGGTGCCGCGCAGCGGCAGGTTGTCCATCGCCGCGCGCAACGCCCGCGCCGCCTGCTCGAGGTCGCGCGCTGGCTGCTGCACGGCGGCCAGCGCGCCCGGGACCTCCTTGCATTCGGCGACCGCATCGCGCGCCAGTTCCACCAGCGGGCGTGCACCCAGCCCCTCGCCGAAGAACTGCGCGGCCAGCTCCGGCAGCTGGTGGGCCTCGTCGACGATGAACGCCTGCGCGCCCGGCAGGATCTCGCCGAAGCCTTCCTGCTTCAGCGCCAGGTCGGCCAGCAGCAGGTGGTGGTTGACCACCACCAGGTCGGCCGCCTGCGCCCGCTGGCGCGCCTGCACCACGAAACATTCGCTCCAGAACGGGCACTCGGTACCCAGGCAGTTGTCAGCGGTGGAGGTGACCAGCGGCAGCAGCGGCGAATCCTCCGCCAGCGATTCCATCTCCGACATGTCGCCGCTGCGGGTGCGCCCGCTCCAGGCGACCACGCGCTGGAACTGGCTGATCTGCTCCCTGGAAGTAAAGCGCGGCTCGCCCTTGGCCTGCTCCATCCGGTAACGGCACAGATAGTTGGCCCGGCCCTTCAGCAGCGCGGTCTTCAGGCCGATGCCGAGCGCATCGCGCACCCGCGGCAGATCGCGCAGGTAGAGTTGGTCCTGCAGCGCGCGAGTGCCGGTGCTGACGATGGTCTTCATTCCCGACAGCAACGCCGGCACGAGGTAGGCGTAGGTCTTGCCGGTACCGGTGCCGGCCTCTGCCAGCAGCACCTCGCGGCGTTCGAACGCATCCGCCACCGCCACCGCCAGCCGCTGTTGCGCCGGTCGCGGGCGGAAGCCGGGCAGCGCCTGTGCCAGCGGCGATCCCTCGCCCAGCGCTTCGCGCACGGCCCGGCCCAGCCGCGTATCGGTTGCCGCCACCGGGCTCACTGCACCGGTCGCGGCGCCGGCGCGTCGGGCGGCGGCAGCTGCTTGGCCGGATCGCCGCCACCGAAGAAATCGCGGATCGCCTGGCCAGCCCGCTCAAGCGGATTCAGCGACCCGTCCTCGGGCGGCAGCGGATTGCCGAACTCGTCAAGTGCCGGCGGCGGCACATACGGGCAAGGCTGGTAGGGCGGCGCGTAGCCGGCCACGAACGGCAGATGACGCGCACCGGGGCAGTCGCCATCGGTGCTCTGTCCGCCCAGCACCCAGCGCCAGTCGACGCCTTCGCTGGACAGCCGCAGCGGCGCGCTGGGCAGGCGCGCGAACATGTCGGACCACACCCGCATGCCGCCGGTGGCGCCGTACAGACCGGTGGACTGGTTCTGGTCGTTACCCACCCAGACTACAGCCAGATGGTCGCCGGTGTAGCCGGCGAACCAGCTGTCGCGTCCGTCGTTGCTGGTGCCGGTCTTGCCGGCCGCCGACAACCGGCCAAGGCCGTCACGCACCAGTGCATTGCCGGTGCCCGAGGTGACCGCGTACTGCAGCGCGCTGCCGACCAGCCGCGCCGCCACCGCATCGCCCTTCTGCGCCGGCGGCGCCTCGCTGTCGTAGCGCTTGATCGTGCGTCCCAGCGGATCCAGCACCCCGCGCACCGCGTGCAGCGGTTGGATCTCGCCGCTCGAGGCGAGAAACTGGTAGAGCTGTGCCATGGCATACGGGCTCTGGTCCACGGCGCCGAGAATCAGCGAAGGCTGGGCCTCGGATTCGATCCCGGCCAGGGTTCGGATCAGTGCCGCCAGCCGCTGCGGCTGCACCTCCATGCCCAGCCTCACCGTGGCCTGGTTGTAGCTCTGCGCCAGCGCGTCCATCAGGCGCACGTCGCCGTGGCTGCGGCCATCGGAATTGCCCGGCTTCCAGGTCCGGCCGCGGCCGAGCCCCACGGTGACTGGGGCATCGCTGATGACGCTGGCCAGCGACCACTTCTCCGGCTGTGCCAGCGCCAACAGGTAGACGAACGGTTTGAGCAGCGAACCGACCGGCCGGCGCGCATCGACCGCACGGTTGAAGCCGGGCTCGGTGAACTCGCGGCTGCCCACCACTGCCAGCACATCGCCGTTGTGGACGTCGGTCACCACCAGCCCGGCCTGCAGCGGCGGCCGGCCCTTGGTCGTCAGCGCCTTGAGCGTACGCGCCACCGCGCCTTCCGCGTAACCCTGCGCCGACGGCGACATGCCGGTCATCACCGACAAACCGGCGCCGGACAGCTTGTCCGCCGGATAGTCGCGCGCAAGCTGCTTGCGCACCAGGTCCACGTAGGCCGGGAAGCGGTTGGCGGCCAAGTTGCCGGCGCTGGCGGTGACGCCAAGGGGCGCCTTGACCGCACGACGATACTCGGCGTCGTCGATCAGGCCGGTTTCGTGCATTTCTCCGAGCACGAAATTGCGCCGCTCCAGCGCGCGCTCCGGGTTGCGCCGCGGGTTGTACCAGGACGGCCCCTTAACCATGCCGATCATCAGCGCGATCTGCTCGGACGACAGGTCCCGCAGCTCGCGTCCGAACCAGAACTCGGAAGCCGCCGCCACGCCACGGATCGCCTGCGCGCCGCGCTGGCCCAGATCGACCTGGTTGAAGTAGGCCTCGAGGATGGTGCGCTTGTCGTAGCGCGCCTCCAGCAGGAGGGCGAACAGGATTTCCTTGACCTTGCGGGTGTAGGTCTGCTCCTTGCCGATGCCGAGCAGGCCGCTGCGCGCCAGCTGCTGGGTCAACGTGCTGGCGCCCTGCCTGGTGTCGCCACCGGACCGCACGTTCACGAAGACGGCACGCAGCATGCCGCTGAAATCGATGCCGATGTGGTGGTTGAAGTCGCGGTCCTCGACCGCCTGCAGGCCGGTGACCAGCAGCTCGGGCACTTCCTCGATCCGCACCAGCCGGCGCTCTTCCTGGTTCTGTCCGTACAGGGTGGCGATGCGCGCGGGGTCCAGCCGCGCGCTGCGCAGCGCGCGCTTGGCCTGGGCATCGCGGATCGCCGCTACCCGGCCGCTGGACAAGGTCACTTCCAGCACTGCCGGTGCGACCCGTCCGTCCACGTCGTTGTAGCCGCGGCTGGAGATGCGCCAGCGCGCGCCGTTGCGGTCGTAGGTTCCGGGCCGGCGGCCGTCGCCATCGCGATAGGAGGCGGCGTCGAGCTCGGTCTTGAGCGTCTGGGCATCCATCGCCAGACCCTGCCGCAGCACCAACGGGCGCGCGTACACGCGCGTAGGTACCTGCCAGCGCAGTTTGCCGAAGCGCTCTCCAACCTGGTGGTTCAGGTACAGCAGGTAGGGAATCAGGAAGCCCAGCAGCACCGCGGCCGCGGCCAGTGACCAAGTCAGCAGCCGCCGGCGCCAGCCCGAGCCACCGCCCGCATCGCCGCCCTCGTCGTCGTACAGCTCGTCTTCTTCGTCTTGGATGCGGGGCATTGGCTGGCGGTCGGCCGCTGGATGCGACAATGGCGTTGGTTTGTTCCTGTAACCCGAGTCTAGCGGACTCCCGTCCCCAACTCCCATACGCGACCCTAGCCGTTCCGCGACCATGCAGCTGCCGGACGCAACTCAGCCCATGCCTTCCAATGAACATCTGACCGTCCTGCGGTTCCACCGCCAGCGCCTGTCCGCGCTGCTGCACAGGGCTCGGGTCGCGGCCGGCTCCCAGGGACTGCGGGCGGTCCTGCGCAAGTTTTCCACCCCCCGGCCGGAACCGGCCAGCGGCGGCGTCAGGCCAAGTGACCCGCCGGGCCATATCCCCGCGGGTCCGCGCGTACTGGTCATCGACACCACCCTGCCCCGGCCTGACCGGGATTCGGGGTCGGTACGCGCGTTCGAGTTGCTGAAACTGATCGGCGAATCCGGCCTCGGCATCGACTTCCTCCCCGAGCGCGGCACTGCGGGTGGCGCACCGCAGGACGCCTTGCACGCGATCGGCGTGCGCGTATTGCCTTCCCGGCCGATCGATGCATTCCGGCGCGCCGTCCGTGCCGGCACGGATTACCAGGCCGTCATCATCTGCCGCTACTACCTGGCGGAGTACTGGATTCCGCTGGTAAGGGCTTGGCTACCGAAGTCGAAGCTGATCCTCGACACCGTGGATCTGCATCATCTTCGCGAGTCCCGGGAAGGAGAGTTGAGGCGCAGCCGTTGGCTCCAGTCGCTCGCGGCATCGACACTCCGACGCGAACTGGCCGCCGTCGCCGCGAGCGACGAAACCTGGGTGGTCAGCCCCGCTGAACGGGAGTATCTGCAATCGTCCGGATGTGATCGACCGATCAGGCTCGTCCCCAACCTGCATGAAACCTGTGCAGAGTTGCCGTGTTTCGATAACCGCAACGGGCTGTTGTTCGTCGGCGGAGCCGGACATCCCCCGAACACCGATGCAGTGCGGTGGCTGCTCCGGGACATCCTGCCGCGCATTCACGCCGAGCGCCCGGACATACAGCTCCACTTGGTGGGTGCCGGCCTGTCCGACTTGATGCCAGTGCCTTTGCCTCACGGGGTGATCTGCCATGACCACGTTCCCGATTTGGCACCGCTGTTCGCCGCCGTGCGCATCGGCATTGCACCGCTGCGGTTCGGCGCCGGGGTAAAAGGCAAGGTCAGCCAATGCCTGGCGCTGGGTCTGCCGGTGGTGGCAACGCCTTGCGCAGCCGAAGGAATGCACCTGACAGATGGCGTGCATGCATTGATCGCCGAAGACGCCGCGGCCTTTGCCAAGGCGATCGTTCGCCTGCACGATGACCGCCTCCTGTGGGACACCCTCGCCACCAACGGGCGGCAGGTGATCGAGTCGCACTTTTCACCCGCCTCCGTGCGCTTGACCGTTGCCGCCTCACTCGACCGCCTGCCTCACGCCTGAATGCGCATCCTGCTGATCGCCTACGAGTTTCCCCCCAGCGCATCTCCCCAGTCGCTGCGATGGGCCTACCTCGCCCGCGAGTTGGCCCACAAAGGCCATGACTTGCACGTACTCACGATTGACCTTGGTGGCCAGACTCCGGGGCTGCCGGAATTGCCCGACAGCATCACCATCCATCGCACCTACGCAGGTCCCTTTCGTGGACTCTTCGCGATGCGCCGGAAACTCCGCGCCCGCCGCCAGGTGGCCACCGAAACGTCCGCAGCGCCACTACCGGCATCGACGTCCACCAATCTGCACGGCTGGAAGCGCCTCCTGTCGGAACGTGTCCAGACGCTGCTGGCCCGGATCGTGTTTCCGGACGCCCGTGGCGAGTGGATGCCTTGGGGGCGTCGCCGGTTGCTGCGCCTGCTGAACGAGCTTGCCCCGTCCGTGGTCATCAGCTCCCACGAACCAGCCACCACCCTGGAGCTCGGTCTGCTGGCCAAGGGCCGCGGATATGCATGGATCGCCGACCTCGGCGACCCGGTATTGGCCGGCTACACCCCGGCGCGCTGGCGTCTGCGTGCAAACCGGCTGGAAGCGCGTGTGTGCCGCGAGGCTGATGCCGTCATCGTCACCACGGAGGCCACCCGCAACCTGCTGATGGAACGCCACGGACACCGTGACGATGTCATCGTGGTCAGCCAGGGATACGACGCAACGGCGGAGACGGAAGCGGAGCTGCCTGTGGAAATGGATCCCGCCCGTACCGAGTTGCTCTACACGGGCAGCCTGTACCGTTTCCGGCGCATGGACGAACTCCTGCATGCGCTGGAGGAGTTGCCGGGTGTCCGGTTGAACATCGCTTCCGTCAGCCTGCCGGATGAACTGATGGCCTGGGCCGCGCGGTTCCCGGAACGGATCCGGCTCCTGGGATTCCTGCCGCATCGAGTCGCATTGGGCCTGCAGCGCCGGGCCGACGTCCTGGTCAATATCGCCAACGATGACCCTCTGCAGATTCCCGGCAAGGTGTACGAATACCTGGGCGCAAATCGCCCGATCCTGCATCTCGGCAAACCGGACGATGCCATTGGCAGCCTGCTGCATCGCACCGGTCGCGGCTGGGCATGCGCGAACGACGCTGGCGACATCATCCGGGTCCTGAAAGGTCTGGCCGGGCGCAGGCCCCTGCTGCCCAATGATGGCGACGGGGAGGTCGCCAGCCACTCCTGGCAGGCGCTCGCGGGCCGCGTGGAAGCTCTTGCCACCGGGCTGGCGGAAAAGCGCTAGCGGAGCCTCTCCAGACGCTCCGCGAATTCGCCCAGTCCAGGCGTATCCGGGTCGAGGTTGCGGGCCTGTTCCAGCGCGCGCCGCGCCTCGGCGGTACGGCCAGCCTCGAGGCGTTCACTGCCGACTGCGATCCAGCGCTGCGCCAGCCGCCGCCGCGCTGTCGCCACGCCATCGTCGGACGGCGCCAGCTGCCGCCATGCATCCAGGCAGACCAGCGCACGACCGAGGCTGTTGTCGCGCAGGGCCTGGCGGTTGCAGTCCCGCGCTGCCCCCAGCAGCGCCGCCGATGCCCGCAGCACGCGCGGATCGCGCGGGGCCAGCGCACGCGCCTCGCGCAACCTGTCCCAGGCGCTGTCGCCGGGAGGCGTCAGCCAGTCGCCGCGGGCGCGGGCGCGCTCCATCTGCTCCAGCAGGCGGGCAACGCGCGCGCGTTGCTGCGGGCCTGTACTGGCAGTGCCGTAGCTCGGTCCGCTGCCTTGAGCCTGGCGCCGCTGCCGCTGCGCCTCCTGCAGGCGCGCAGCGTCCACGCCTGCCGCATCAGCCAGCGCCAACAAACGCATGGCCCTCGCCGTGGGCGCAATGACCGTCGCGCGTAGCAGGGCATCGCCCAATGGCGCAGCACAGGCCTCCGGCAACGCCCCGGCCTGCAGCTGGCGCAGCTCGCCGCAGGCCTGCGCAGCGGCTTCCAGCCGGCCGCGCGCCAGTAGCTGGCGGATGCGCTGGCCGCGCGCTTCCAGCGCCCGCGCCAGACCAGCGTGCAGCGGCGGTAGCGCGGCATGGCCGGGATCAAAACTTTCGGCGCGATGCAGCAGTTCCGCCGCGGGCAGCAGCTCTTCGCGCGCCAGCATTCCAGCTGTCGGTTTCAACAGGTCTTCCAGCGCATCCTCGCGACCTTCCAGCGCCGCCTGGCTGCGCGGCTGCGCCTGCAGCACCTGCTGGTACAGCGGCAGCGCGGCGTCGGGTCCATCGTCCAGGTGGCCAGCCGCCTGCGCTGCTTGCGCGCGCGCCATCAACGCGTCGATGCCGACCGCCTGCGCCTGCGTCGCCTGCAAGCTCGCGGACAGCGCATCGACCTGCGCCTTGGGCGCCTGCAACTCGCGCGCCAGCTGCAGCGCGACGTGCGCCTGCACGGCGTCGCCCGCGCTGGCGCTGGCTTCCGCTCGCTCCAGCGCCGCCTGCGCCACCCGCGCCAAGCCGTCGCGCGCCTCCAGCTGATCCGGCTGCAGCGCCAGCGCCGCCTCGAACAGTTCGCGTGCGCCGTCGCCATCCGCATCCGTGAGTCGGCCGGCCTGCAGCGCGACCTCCGCTCGCTGGCGCAGCGCGTCGTAGCGCGGATCCGGCCACAGCCAGCGGCCCAGTGCGTCGCGATACGCGAGCCCGGCAAGCAGGCCCAGCAGCACTACCGCGACGCCTGCGATGGCGCCGATGCGCGCCGGCCGGGGCAACGCCTGCCAGCGCGCCCGCACCGCTGCGCGTCGCGCCGGCACGGAGGCGAAGCGCTTCATGCGCGGCGCGCGGATTCGATGCCGGGCAGCGACTCCAGCCGGGCCAGCAGCAGGCCCAACTGTTCGTAATCGGACACCCGCACCTGCAGCCGCACCCGTATCCGCCCGTTGCCACCGCGCAGGGGATCGGTATGCAGGCCCAAGGCATGCACGCCGACCTGTGCCACCAGCGTGGTGATGTCCTTGAGCAGCCACTTGCGGTCCACCGCCTCGATGCGGATCGCCACGTTCTGGCCGCTCCGTCGCGTCCCCCACTCCACCGGCAGCACCCTCGCCGGCTCCTTGGCGGCAAGGCGCAGGAACGCGGCGCAACCGGGACGATGCACGCTGACGCCACGGGCGCGTGTGAGATAGCCGACGATGGCCTCCCCCGGCAGCGGCTGGCAGCACCGCGCCACCTGCGCCAGAAGGTTGTCCACGCCCTGCACCGTGACCGCGCCGGCGCCGGGTGAAGCGGGCGCCACCGGCTTGGCCGGCAACGCGGGCAGCGCCGGTTCGGGTTCCTGCGCCGCCTTTTCCAGTTCCAGCAGCGCGCGGCCGATCTGGTTGGGGCCGACGTCACCCAACGCCACCAGCACCAGCAGGTCGTCTTCGGTCTGCGCGTTGAACCTGGCGAGCACCGGGGTGAGGTCGGCGTTCAACAGGCCCATCCGGCGCAGGTCGCGTTCGAGCAGCTCGCGGCCCTCCTTCAGGTTCTGGGCGCGGTCGAGCTTGTTGAACCAGGCCCGCACCTTGTCGCGCGAGCGGCTGCTGGACAGGAAGCCGGCGCTGGGCTGCAGCCAGTCGCGGCGCGGCGCGGCCTCCTTGCCGGTGAGGATCTCGACGCGCTGGCCGGTCTTCAGCACCTGGGTCAGCGGCACGATCCTGCCATCCACCTTGGCGCCACGGCAGCGGTGGCCGACCATGCTGTGGACGGCGTAGGCGAAGTCGAGCACGGTGCCGCCCTGCGGCAGGTCGATCACTTCGCCCTTGGGCGTCAACGCGTACACACGGTCTTCTATCAGCTCGCTGTCGATGCCCTGCAGCGGCGCGGCTTCGCCTTCGCCCGCCGCCTCCGCGGCCTGCTCCAGCAGCTTGCGCATCCACGCGATGCGCTTGTCCATCGCCGCTCCGCCGGCGCTGCTGCCTTCCTTGTACCGCCAGTGCGCGGCCACGCCGAGCTCGGACTGCGCGTGCATCTCGCGGGTGCGGATCTGCACCTCCACGGTCTTGCCTTCCGGGCCGATCACCGCGGTATGCAACGAGCGGTAGCCATTGGGCTTGGGCCGGGCGATGTAGTCGTCGAATTCGCTGGGGATCGGCACCCACAGCGCATGCACCAGTCCCAGCACCGCATAGCAGGTGGGAATGTCGTCCACCAGCACCCGCAGCGCGCGCAGGTCGTAGAGTTCCTCGATCGGCAGCGCCTTGCGCTGCATCTTCTTCCAGATGCTGTAGATATGCTTGGGCCGGCCGGCCACGTCGGCTTCGATGCCGTGCGACGCCACCGCGTCGCGCAGCTGTGCGCGCACGGCCTCGATGTAGCGCTCGCGGCCGCTGCGGTTGTCGTCCAGCGATTGCGCGATGCGCAGGTAGTCCTCGGCCTGCAGCACGCGGAACGCCAGGTCCTCCAGCTCCCACTTCAGCTGCCAGATGCCGAGCCGGTTGGCCAGCGGCGCGTGGATGTCGCGCGTCATCCGCGCCAGCGCACGCTGCTCGTCGGCCGGCAGCCGCCACGCCGCGCGCATGCGCGAGAGCTGGCGGGCCAGCACGATCGGCACCACGCGCAGGTCGCGCACCAGCGCCAGCAGCAGCCGGCGCATGCCTTCGGGATTGCGGCCACCGCCGTGGCTGCGGTGCAGCGCCCACACCCGGCTCGCGGCGCGCTGGCCTTCCAGCAGCACATGCAGGCGCTCCGGCACCTCCACCTGCGCCTGCGCCGCCAGCGCTTCCACATCGACCAGCGAATCCAGCAGGGTGGCGGCCAGCACCTCGGCGTCGGCGTTGAGCGAGACGAGGATCGACAGGGTGTCGGTCAGCACCTCCGGGCGGTCGCGCATCGGCGCGCCCGCCTCGGCATGCGTGCGCCAGCAGACGGCCAGCGGCGCCGGCAAGGCCTCAGCAGGCACGCGCGCCAGCGCGTCGGCCCAGGTGATGGTGGCGATGGCGGGAACGGACATGGTTCTACAGTAGCGGGAGGTACCTGAAGCAGCCAGCAGTCATCGTCGCCCTCCGCTTGCGCCAAGCTTTTCCACCCGCGCGGCCAGCCGCTTCGGCGAGATGCCGCCCTTGGCGCCCAGTTCCTGCGCGAACAGCGACACCCGCAGTTCCTCCAGCTCCCAGCGCAGGGCGTGGGCTTCCGGATCGGCAGGATCGGCGGCGGCCAGCGCGGCGGTGAATGGCGCCAGTTCCAGCATGCGCTGCTGGTCGCGCACCGGGTCGCGCTGGGCACGCTCGGCGCGCAGCGACATCGCCTTCAGCCAGCGCGGATATTCGGCCAGTGCCGCGGCGGGGACGTCGCGCAGGAAGCCCGGCGCGGCCAGCGCATCGAGCTGCGCCTGCATGTCGTCGAGATTGGCGCGCGCCCAGCCGATCAGCTTCGATTCCAGCTTCGCCCGCACTTCCGCCACCAACCCGAGGATGGTTTCCGCCTGCCTGAGCCGCTGCATCGCCTCGCCGAACACCGCCTTGGCGATGGCCTCGCGGCGCTGCGCGAAGGTTTCGGCATCCCGAACGTCTAGCAGGCCGTCGGCGGTAAGCGCATCGAAGGCACCATCCAGCAGGTCGGCGCGCAGGCGATCGGCGTCCTTGAGTCCGTCGCGTCGCGGCGCGGCCGACTCGATGGCGGCGTACAGCAGCGAGATCTTCGGCTGCACCGGGAGCTGCCGGCGCGCCTGCTTCAGCTTGTCGGCCAGCGCGATCGCCAGCAGCCGGCGCACGCCCTGCGGGTGCAGGCGCTCGGCCACCGCGCGCTGGGCGTGCAGGGCCAACGAGACGGACTCGCCATCATCCTGTAGGGCCGGATACGCCGGCACGCCGCCGGCACCGGGCACCGACGCGGGGATCGGCGTGTCCGGGAACACGGTCAGGCCGGCTTGCGCCATGCCCTGCGCCGCGTGGCGGGCGAAGGCCTGCGCCGCGCGTTCACCGAAGCGGGTGCGCAGCTCTGAAAGATCCCGCGATTCGGCCAGCACCGCCTTGCCCTCCAGCAGGCGCAGGTTGGCGCGCAGGTGCGGCTCGATGGCGGCAGCGTCGAAATCCAGCGCGGAGACGTCCACGCCGGAGAGCTTCTTCAGGAACTTCGCCAGCGCGCCTTCGATGCTGTCCGCGTCCGGTTGCGCGAATGCTTCCGCGAAGGCGCGGGCCAAATCCGGCGCCGGCACGAAGTTGCGCCGCAGCGCCTTCGGCAGCGACTTGATCAGCGCCGTCGCCTTGTCTTCGACGAAGCCCGGCGCCAGCCAGGACAGCTTTGCTGCATCCAGTGCGTTGAGCAGGTGCAGCGGCACCGCCACCGTCATGCCGTCATCCACCGCGCCGGGCTCGAAGCGGTACTGCACCGCCAGCCGCGCATCACCCAGCGCGATGTAGGCCGGGAAGCGCGCGGCATCGCTCTGGTCGGCCACCAGCAGGTCGTCGCGCGACCACTCCAGCGCGGCCTTTTCATCCTTCGACAATTTGCCAACCCACGCATCCAGCGCCTGCGCGTTGTGCACGTGCGCGGGCAGCCGGTCCAGATACCAGCGCGCCTGCCAGTCCTCGTCCACCACCAGGCCGACCCGGCGCTGCTTGGCTTCTTCCTGTTGCGCCAGTTCCAGCGTGCGCAGGTTGCGTGCCAGGAAGGCGCTGCGGGTGTTGATCTCGCCGGTCAGCAGTGCCTCACGCACGAAGATCACCCGGCTTTCCTCGGGGAACAGCGCGCCGTAATGGATGGGACGCTTCGGTGCCAGCACCAGCCCGAACAGCGAAATCTGCTCGCTACCGAGCACCCGTCCCTGCGCCCGCGACCAGTGCGGATCATGCTGGCGCCGCGCCAGCAGGTGCGGCAGTTCCACGATCGCCCAGTCCGGCTCAATGGCGGCGTTGGTCAGCGCCCAGACCTTCTCGGTGTCCAGCAGGTTGGCCGACAGCACCCACGGCGGCGGCTTCGACGCCAACTTCGAGCCGGGGAACAGCTGGAACTTGCGCCCGCGCGGGCCGTCATAGACGCCCCGGTCGCCACGATTGCCGATCTGCGTGGGCAGGCCGGCAATCAGTGCGCGATGCAGCGCCGCATACGACTGGGCGCCGATCCCGCCTTCTGGCACGGCGGAAAGGGGGTCAGGTTCACTTTTCGCGGAAAGTGAACCTGACCCCCTTTCCGACCCCCTTTCCGGCCACAGCTCTTCGCACTGCAGCTTCAGCTGCCGGTGCAGCTCCCACCACTCGCGCAGGCGCAGGAAGCCGAGGAAATTACGATCGGCCCACTTGCGCAGCTGCGACTGGGTCATTGCCTCGTGCGCTTCGCGGTAGGCATGCCACAGCTTGAGGATGCCGACGAACTCCGATTTCGCGTCAGCGAACTGCGCGTGCGCGGCGTCGGCGGCGGCGCGGGCATCGGCCGGGCGCTCGCGCGGGTCCTGGATGCCGAGGAAGCTGGCGATCACCAGCATCTCGCGCACCACCCCGTGCACCTGCGCGGCCACCAGCATCCGCGCCAGCTTCACGTCCACCGGCAGCTTCGCCATGGTCTTGCCGATGGCAGTCAGCTTGCGATTGGCATCGACCGCGCCCAGTTCGTTCAACTGCTGCCAACCATCGGCCACCGCGCGCGAATCCGGCGGCTCCAGGAACGGAAACTGCTCGATGTCGCCCAGCCCCAGTGACAGCATCCGCAGGATCACCCCGGCCAGCGCGGCGCGACGGATCTCCGGGTCGGTGAATTCCGGCCGCGAGGCGTAGTCCGCCTCCGAATACAGGCGGAAACAAGTGCCCGGCGCGATGCGCCCGCAACGGCCCGCGCGCTGGTTGGCGCTGGCCTGCGAGACGTCCTCGATGTGCAGGCGGTCCAGCTTCTGCCGCGGACTGTAGCGCTTGACCCGGGCCACGCCGGGATCGACCACGTAGTGGATGCGCGGGACGGTCAGCGAGGTTTCCGCCACGTTGGTGGCCAGCACGATCCGCCGCTGCGGGCCCGGGTGGAACACGCGGTCCTGGTCCTTCGCCGACAGCCGCGCGTACAGCGGCAGCACCTCGGTATGGCGGTACTTGCGCTTCTCCAGCGCCTGATGGGCGTCGCGGATCTCGCGCTCGCCGGGCAGGAAGATCAGGGTGTCGCCGATGCCCTTGTCGCGCATGATCTCGTCGCAGGCGGCGACGATGCCGTCGATGATGCTGCGTTGCCCGCCATCCTCGCCTTCGCCCTCCAGCGGGCGATAGCGGGTCTCCACCGGATAGCCGCGCCCCTCCACGCCGACCACCGGCGCACCGCCGAAATGCGCAGCGAAACGGGCGGTGTCGATGGTGGCCGAGGTCACCACCAGCTTCAGGTCGGGCCGCTTCGGCAGCAGCTGCTTCAGGTAGCCCAGCAGGAAATCGATGTTGAGGCTGCGTTCGTGCGCCTCGTCGATGATCAGGGTGTCGTACTTCGACAGCCAGCGGTCATTCTGGATTTCCGCCAGCAGGATGCCGTCGGTCATGAACTTGATCGCGGTCTGCTCGCTGACCGCATCGTTGAAGCGCACCTGGAAACCGACCGCGCCGCCCAGCGGCACCTGCAGCTCCTCGGCCACGCGCCGCGCCACCGAACGCGCGGCGATCCGGCGCGGCTGGGTGCAGCCGACCATGCCCGCCGCGCCGCGCCCGGCCAGCAGGCACAACTTCGGCAGCTGGGTGGTCTTGCCGCTGCCGGTTTCGCCGGCGATCACCACCACCTGGTGGCGGCGGATCAATGCCACGATCTCGTCGGCGTGCGCGGCGATCGGCAGCGTTGCATCGACCGTGGCCACGGGCAGCGCGGCGACGCGGCGCTCACGCTCGGCGATCGATGCTTGCAGTCTGCCCGCGAAGGCTTCGCGCAGGCCCGCGTCGCCCGGCTTGGCCTTCCAGCGCGCCAGCAGCCCAAGCAGGCGGCCGCGGTCGCGGGTCAGCGCGCCATCGATATCGCGGCGGGCCCGATGCAGCGCGTCGGCGCTCGCCGGCTTGATGTTCGATTCGTCAGACACCATGGTTCCAACAACGTGTTTATTCGCCTGCAGACAGGCGCAGAATCCGCGTATTGTCGCCGCAAGTTCCCCCCGAAGCGTGTAAAGGAGTCCGCCATGCCCAAGAGCAAGACCCCCAGCAAGCCCACGAAGGCCAAGGCACCGGCCGCCAGCACCCCCGGCATCGATATCGGCATCAGCGCCAAGGATCGCGCTGGCATCGCCGACGGCCTTTCGCACTTCCTCGCCGACAGCTACACGCTGTACCTGAAGACCCACAACTTCCACTGGAACGTGACCGGGCCGATGTTCAACGCCCTGCACACCATGTTCGAGACCCAGTACACCGAGCAGTGGACCGCGCTGGACGAGATCGCCGAGCGCATCCGCGCGCTGGGCTTCAACGCCCCCGGCAGCTATTCCGAATTCGTCCGCCTGTCCTCCATCCGGGAAGAGCCCGGCCTGACCGCCGCGCCCGCCTGGCACGACATGGTGCAGCAGCTGGTGGACGGCAACGAGGCGGTCTGCCGCACCGCCCGCAAGGTGTTGAAGGTGGCCGATGCCGGCGGCGACGACCCGACCGCCGACCTGCTGACCCAGCGCCTGCAGACCCACGAGAAGTACGCGTGGATGCTGCGTTCGCTGCTGCAGTGACGCACCGCGCATCTCCGGCGCGCGGGCCAGCCGTGGCGCTGCTGGCCATCGCCGCGCTCGCGGCGGGCCCGCCAGCCGCCGCCGGCGGGCCCGAGCCGCGGCTGGCTTACCTTGGCATCGCGCTGGACCAGCCACTGGCGCTGCCCGAGTGCCCGACGCGGGCGATGAGCCGCGGCATCCTGGTATACGACCCGCCGGTCCAGCCCTGCTGGCGGCAGCTGCTGGCCCCGCAACAGGACGGCGGCGGCAAGCCGCCTGCGGAAGGCCAGGTGTCGCTGCGCCAGCTTGCCGTACCGGACGCCATCGACGCCGGTGGGGTCACGGTCAGCCTGTACGACGGCAAGGTCGCACTCGTCTCCGCCGGCGTGCCCAGGCGTGCCGACCAGGATGCGGTGTTCGCGCAGCTGCAGGCGCAATTCGGCACGCCGACCTCGCTGGAGCGTGGCGCGGCCAACAACCTCTACGGGGAAAAGGTGCCCACGCTCATGGCAAGCTGGGAACTTCCCGACGGCCGCGTGCAGCTGACCGGCGCCACCACGCTGGAAGGCAACGGCAATGTCACGGTGCTGACCCGCGCCGAAATCGAGCGGCTGAAGCAGCTGTCGGACGCGCCCGAAGACGACGCCTGAGTGGCCCGACAAGCCGGCCTCGCCGGCCGGCTTGTTACCCTTGCACCATGTCCGACCCCGCTCTAGACACCCTTCGCCGCATTTTCGGCCACGACGCCTTCCGCGGCCGCCAGCAGGAGATCGTGCGGCGGGTGGTCGAGGGCGGCGACGCACTGGTGCTGATGCCCACCGGCGGCGGCAAGTCGCTGTGCTACCAGCTGCCGGCACTGCTGCGCGAAGGCTGCGGGGTGGTGGTGTCGCCGCTGATCGCACTGATGCAGGACCAGGTGGACGCGCTGCGCCAACTCGGGGTGCGCGCCGCTTTCCTCAATTCTAGCCTCGAAGGCGCCGAGGCGGCGCAGGTCGAGCGCCAGTTCGCCAATGGCGAGCTGGACCTGCTCTACGTCGCCCCGGAACGGCTGCTGACGCCGCGCTTCCTCGGCCTGCTGGAACGCGCGCGGATCGCGCTGTTCGCG
This sequence comes from Thermomonas sp. XSG, assembly GCF_014678725.1. Taxonomy (NCBI): domain Bacteria; kingdom Pseudomonadati; phylum Pseudomonadota; class Gammaproteobacteria; order Lysobacterales; family Lysobacteraceae; genus Thermomonas; species Thermomonas sp. XSG. Next base: position 968,379 of record NZ_CP061497.1, read on the forward strand.
ATCGACGAGGCCCACTGCGTGTCGCAATGGGGCCACGACTTCCGCCCCGAATACCGCCAGCTCACCCTCCTGCACGAGCGCTGGCCGGAGGTGCCGCGGATCGCCCTGACCGCCACCGCCGACGCGCCCACCCGCCGCGAGATCGTCGAGCGGCTGGCCCTGCAGGATGCCGAGCAGTTCGTCAGTTCCTTCGACCGCCCCAACATCCGCTACACGGCGGTGGCCCGCGACGACGCCCGCCGCCAGCTGTTCGCCTTCCTCGACGGCCATCGCGGCGAGAGCGGGATCGTCTACTGCCTGTCGCGGCGCAAGGTGGACGCCACCGCTGAGCTGCTCGCCGGCCACGGCTATCCGGCGCTGGCCTACCACGCCGGGCTGGATGCCGCCACGCGCGCCGAACGGCAACGCCGGTTCCTGCGCGAGGACGGCGTGGTGATGGTGGCCACGATCGCCTTCGGCATGGGCATCGACAAGCCCGACGTGCGCTTCGTCGCCCACCTCGACCTGCCGAAGTCGCTCGAGGGCTACTACCAGGAAACCGGTCGCGCCGGCCGCGACGGCGACCCGGCCGAGGCCTGGCTGGCCTACGGCATGGGCGATGCCGTGCTGCTGCGGCGGATGATCGAAGAGGGCGATGCCAGCGACGAGCGCAAGCGGCTGGAGCACGGCAAGCTGGACGCGCTGATCGGCTATGTCGAATCCACCGGCTGCCGCCGGCAGACCCTGCTGGCGTACTTCGGCGAGGCGCACGCGGGTGCCTGCGGCAACTGCGACAACTGCCTGGACCCGCCGCGCACCTGGGACGCCACCGAAGCCGCGCGCAAGGCGCTGTCCTGCGTGTACCGCACCGGCCAGCGCTTCGGCGCGGCGCACGTGATCGACGTGCTGCGCGGCGCCGACACCGCCAAGGTGCGCCAGTTCGGCCACGACAACGTCAGCACCTATGGCATCGGCCGCGACCTCGACGCCCGCCAGTGGCGCGGCGTGTTCCGCCAGCTGCTGGCGGCTGGCCTGCTGGAAGCCGATCTCGACAGCCACGGCGCCCTGCGCCTGACCTCGGAAGCCACCCCGCTGCTGCGCGGCGAGCGCAGCCTGCACCTGCGCATGGAAGCGCCGAAGCCAGAACGCCGGCGCACGCGCGGCAACGGCGAGACGCGCGCCGCGCCGCTACCGATGGACCTGCCGGAAGAGGCCGCCGCCCGCTTCGCCGCGCTGCGCCGCTGGCGCGCCGAGGCCGCGCGCGCGCAGAACCTGCCGGCCTACGTGATCTTCCACGACGCCACCCTGCGCGCGATCGCGGTGGAAATGCCGCGCGACCTCGATGCGCTGGCCGGCATCGGCGGCGTCGGTGCCGCCAAGCTGGAACGCTACGGACAGGACGTGATCGACGCGCTGGCCGCGGCGTAGCGGTCCGCCCCACTACAATGCGCGCATGCGCATCGGCCCCCACCTGATCGACCCGAAGGTGATCCTCGCGCCCATGGCGGGCGTGACCGACAAGCCGTTCCGGCTGCTGTGCAAGCGCCTGGGCGCTGGCCTTGCGGTGTCGGAGATGACCATCTCCGATCCGCGCTTCTGGAACACCAGCAAATCGCGCACGCGGATGGACCATGTCGGCGAGCCGGAGCCCGTCAGCGTGCAGATCGCCGGCACCGACCCGGTGGCGCTGGCCGAGGCGGCGCGCTTCAACGTCGACCACGGCGCGCAGATCATCGACATCAACATGGGCTGTCCGGCCAAGAAGGTCTGCAACGTGCTGGCCGGCAGCGCGCTGATGCGCGACCCGCAGCTGGTCGGGCGGATCGTCGAGGCGGTGGTGGCCGCGGTGGACGTGCCGGTGACGCTGAAGATCCGCACCGGCTGGAGCGCGGACCACCGGAACGCACCGGAAATCGCGCGGATCGCCGAAGACGCCGGCATTGCCGCGCTGGCCGTGCATGGCCGCACCCGCGACCAGCACTACACCGGACAGGCCGAGTACGACACCATCGCAGCGGTCAAGGCAATGCTGAAGATCCCGGTGATCGCCAACGGCGACATCGACTCACCGCAGAAGGCCGCTTTCGTGCTGGCGCGCACCGGCTGCGACGCGGTGATGATCGGCCGCGCCGCGCAGGGCCGGCCGTGGCTGCCGGGACAGGTCTCCCATTTCCTGCACAGCGGCGAACAGCTGCCGGAACCGGCGCCGGCGCAGGTGCGCGGCATCCTGCTCGGCCACCTCGAAGCCCTGCATGCGTTCTATGGCGAAGAGATGGGCGTGCGCATCGCCCGCAAGCACCTGGGCTGGTATGCCAAGGATCGGCCGGAGAACGCGGCCTTCCGCGCGGTGGTCAACCGCGCGCAGAGCGCCGACGAACAGCTGCGGCTGACCCGCGATTACTTCGACGCGCTGGCCGCCGGCGTCACGCCTGCGCTGCCGGCCGCGGCCTGAACGTCGGCACCGGCAAACGCCGGCATCGATTCATGCGGCTTCCGCCTCGCGGCCATCGTGGGCGGGCAATTGCGCCGACCGCAGACGCGGCGGAATTTCCGCCCACACATGGCCCAGATGCGAGAGCAGCCGCAGGGTGCCGTCGGCCTCTTCGACCAGCGCGCTCAGGCTTTCCACCCAGTCGCCGTCGTTGGCGTAGACCAGCCCATCGCGCTGCAACAGCGCGGCACGGTGGATATGCCCGCAGACGATGCCATCCAGCCCGCGCCGGCGCGCGTCGTCGAGCCCGGCCAGCACGAACCGCCCGATGTAGCGTTCGGCAGCACCGCTCTTCGATTTCAGGAACTCCGACAGCGACCAGTAGCGCAGCCCCAGCCGGGCGCGCAGCGCGTTCAGCCACTGGTTGCCGGTGAGGATTCGGTAGTACAGCCAGTCGCCGAATTTTTCCTGCAGGCTGCCGAAGTGCGTCACCGCGTCGTAGTCGTCGCCATGCGTCACCAGCAGGCGGCGACCATCGGCGGTGACGTGGACCGCGCGCCGGCGCACCCGCGTCGCCGGCAGCGCCAGCCCGCAGAAGCGGCGGATCGGGCGGTCGTGGTTGCCGGGGATGTAGACCAGTTCGGTGCCGCGCCGGTGCAGCGCATGCAGGGCCTCCACCACGCGGTTGTGCGCGGCGCCCCAGCTGGCGCGCCGCTGCGCCATCCACCACAGGTCGACGATGTCGCCGACCAGGTACAGCCGCTCGCAGCGCAGTCCAGCGAGGAAATCGGCCAGCTCGGCCGCGTGGCAATGGCGCGCGCCCAGGTGCACGTCCGAAATGAAAACCGCGCGACGCGGAGCCGGCGGCGGCACCGCGCGGACCACCGCCGTTGCGGGGCGTGCGCGCCTGCCGCTGCGGCCGGCGGCGCCCACCTATTCCTCCGCGCCGGCCGTGGCGGCCACCGGTGCGGATGTGGGATTTCCAGCACCGAGATAGCGTTGGCGCTTCTTCGGCCGCATCCGCTGGATGTCCACTTCGATCAGGCCATCCACGGAATCGCTGAAATCGGGATCGACGCCGAAGGCGAGGAAGCGCGCACCGCCCGGTTCGCACAGTTCGACGTACTGTTTGTAGAGCATCGGCACCTGCGCGCCCAGCGCGTCGAGATTGGCCTTGAGCACGCGGAAGGCGGTGTCGGCGTCCAGCGCGGCATCGCCGGGGTCGGCGGGCTCGTAGTGGAACGGTCGGCGCGACACCACATCGCCCTGCGGGCCGCCATGCCAATGCGCGTAGTGGGCGACGATCTGCGCACGCGCCGCCGCCGGCAGTGCGGCGCTGATCGAGACCGCGCCGAACAGGTAGCGCACCCGCGGATGCGCGCGCAGGTAGGCGCCGATGCCCTGCCAGAGGTAATCGATGCTGCGGCTGCCCCAGTAGTCCTGCGCCACGAAACTGCGGCCCAGCTCCATGCCCTGGGCGATCCGCGCCAGCGCGTCCTCGCCGTAGTCGAACAGACTGGCGGTGTAGAGACCTCGCAGGCCGTGCGCGGCCAGTACCGGCGCGCCGCGGGCGATGCGGTAGGCGCCGGCGATCTTCGCCGCGGCCTCGTCCCACAGCACGATGTGTTCGTACCAGCTGTCCCAGGCGTCTAGGTCGAGGCGGCGGCCGGTGCCTTCGCCCACCGCGCGGAAGGTCAGCTCGCGCAGCCGACCGATCTCGTGCAGCAGCGGCGAGTCCACTGCCAGGGCGCCGACCCGGATCTGCTTGCCGTCGCTGGTCCGGCCGAGCAGGCGCAACCCAGCCACGGCCGCGCCGACCAGCGCCGGGTCGGCGGCCGCGGCCACCGGCTCGGGGCCGCTGCCCGCCGGCTCTTCGCACTGCCGGCGGGTGCCCAACGCATAGAGCTCGCGGCGGATATCCCGCAGCAGCGCCTCGTCGCCGGCATCGGCCGGGATCGCGCGTGGCGTCCCCACCCGTAGCAGCACCCGGCGCGCGCGGCGGGCGAACATCTCGCGCGCCAGCAGCGCCGTGCCCACCGGCTTGAACAGTGCCGAGGCCCCGTAGAACAGCATCGAGTTGCGCGCATCGATGCGCACCGGCAGCACCGGCGCAGCGCAGGCGCGGGCGAAGCGCAGGAAGCCGCGCCGCCAGCGGCCGTCGCGGATCCCGCGCGGGCCCAGGCGCGAGACCTCACCGGCCGGGAACACGATCACGCATTCGCCGCGCCCCAGCGCCGCGCGGATCGCGCGCAGGCTGTCCGGCGCCGGTCGCCCGCCGAGGATGCGCACCGGCAGCAGCAGCTCGCCCAGCCCGCCCAGCGCGGACAGGAAATCGTTGGCGACGATGCGCACGTCGCGCCGCACCTGCCCCACCAGGTCCAGCAGCGCCAGCGCATCCAGCGCCCCGGAAGGATGGTTGGCGACGATCAGCAGCCGCCCATGCGCCGGGATCCGCGCCCGGTCCGCATCGCTGGTCACGTACCCCGCCCCCAGATGGCGCATCGCCGCGGCGACGAAGTCGAAGCCGCGCACATGCCGGTTGGCGGCGAGGAAAGCATCGATCTCGTCCAGCCGCGACCAGCGCGCGATGCCGCGCAACAGCGGCCTGGCCAATACCGCCCGGCGGCCGCGGAACCAGTGCGGGAAACGCTGCTGCAGGCGCTGTTCGAGCTGGATCATCGCGGGGCGGTATCGGCCTGGTTGGCCGACAGCCTGCGCGGCAACCGGGACAGCCCGGTTTCACGCGGGTTACCCGAGGGTGACGGCAGGCTTAATGTCGGCCAAACACCGCCGGCAGCGGAAACAGGGCAGGATGCACATCCGGCCGCGCCGCTGTATCATGCGCGCCCATCTTTTCATCCGAATGCAAGGATATAAAGCCCATGTCCAGCTACCTGTTCACCTCCGAATCGGTCTCCGAAGGCCATCCGGACAAGATCGCCGACCAGATTTCCGATGCGGTGCTGGACGCGATCCTGGCCCAGGACAAGCAGGCGCGCGTGGCCTGCGAGACGCTGGTGAAGACCGGCGCCGCCATCGTGGCCGGCGAGGTCACCACCAGCGCGTGGGTGGACATCGAGGCGCTGGCGCGCCAGGTGATCAACGGCATCGGCTACGACAATTCCAGCGTCGGCTTCGACGGCCACACCTGCGCCATCATCAACATGCTCGGCAAGCAGTCGCCCGACATCAACCAGGGCGTGGACCGCAAGAAGCCGGAAGACCAGGGCGCGGGCGACCAGGGCCTGATGTTCGGCTACGCCTGCAATGAAGCGCCCGAATTCATGCCGGCCCCGCTGTACTACAGCCACCGGCTGGTGGAACAGCAGGCCAAGGTGCGCAAGAGCGGCAAGCTGAAGTGGCTGCGCCCGGACGCCAAGTCGCAGGTCACCCTGCGCTACGACGGCAACACCGTGCTGGGCCTCGACGCGGTGGTGCTGTCCACCCAGCACGATCCGGACATCAAGCAGAAGGACCTGATCGAGGCGGTGCGCACGCACATCCTCGCCCCGGTGCTGCCCAAGAAGTGGCTGGACGCGCTGCCGAAGAACAAGGTGCACATCAACCCGACCGGCAAGTTCGTGATCGGCGGCCCGGTGGGCGACTGCGGCCTGACCGGCCGCAAGATCATCGTCGACACCTACGGCGGCATGGCCCGCCACGGCGGCGGCGCGTTCTCCGGCAAGGACCCGTCGAAGGTCGACCGCAGCGCCGCCTACGCCGCGCGCTACGTGGCCAAGAACATCGTCGCCGCCGGCCTAGCCGACAAGTGCGAAGTGCAGGTGTCCTACGCCATCGGCGTGGCCCAGCCGACCTCGATCTCGGTCACGACCTTCGGCACCGGCAAGGTCGGCGACGACGTGATCGAGAAGCTGATCCGCGCGCACTTCGACCTGCGTCCGTACGCGATCACTCGCATGCTGGACCTGGAGCACCCGATCTATCAGCCCACCGCCAGCTACGGCCACTTCGGCCGCAAGCCGAAGGAAATCAGCTACACCGACGGCGAAGGCAAGAAGCACAAGGCCACCACCTTCTCCTGGGAGAAGACCGACAAGGCCGAAGCGCTGCGCAAGGCGGCGAAGCTGAAGTAAGCCGCGCTCCGGCAAGGCGATTTGCGAACGGGCCGCAGCGATGCGGCCCGTTTTTTTGCGTCGCGCTGCGTGCTCAGGTCCGCACGAAGATCTCCACCCGCCGGTTGAGCTGGCGGCCGGCGGGGTTGTCCTGCCCGTTGAGCTCGTTGGGGGCCACCGGTTGTGATTCGCCGTAGCCACGCGCATCAGCACCCTGTGCCGCTTGGCGCTGCCGCAGCGCCGTCAATACCGCCTGCGCGCGGCGCTCGGACAGCGCCTGGTTGTAAGGATCGCTGCCCTTGGCATCGGTATGGCCGCGGATCTCCATCGACTTGGCTTGTACCTGGTTGAGTGCGGTAGCCAACGTGTCCAGCACCTTGGCCGCGTCCGGACGGATGTCCGACTTGTCGAAGTCGAACAGGACCCGATCCTCCAGGGTGACGACGAATCCGCACGGAGCGCCCGGCGGCGCGAACTTCTTCAGCGGCGGAAAGCGGCCCGCGGGGGCCACTCTCGGGATCGGCGCCATCTTCACCTCACGCGCGGGCGCGCCGATGCGCCCATTGCCGTCGCCGTCGTTGACGACCAGCCCGTGCGGTCCGTTCCAGCTGCCGCTGCCATCGGCGTTGATGGTGACGATGCCCTGCGGACCGTTCCAGGTGCCCGAACCATCGCCGTTATTGCGGATCAGGCCGCTATCGCCATTCCAGGTGCCGCCACCTTGCCCGTCCAGCCGGATGATCCCGTAACGCCCGTTGTAGCTGCCCGAGCCGTCGGCCTCGACCGAAATCAACGCGTCGTCGGCCCCATCCTCGCCGCTCCCGTTGATGGTGCCGCTGCCATCGGCATTGACGGTGATGAGGCCGCCGCCGTAGTTGGCGGTGCCGCTGCCGTCGGCATTGATGCGGAAGATGCCCGCATCGCCGTTGCGCAGCAGGTTGCCCTGTGCATCGACGCTGGTGATGCCCGCGTCATTGACCAGCGCGCCGTCGCCCGTGCAGGTGGCCGGACGGACGCGGATGCCGGCGATCGGGTCGATGATGTCCTGCATCGATGCCTCCAGCGTCCGCTGCGCCGGGCCGATGCCGACGACATCGGGCACCACGATCTGCGGGATGGCGGGGAAGTCGAACTCGCCTGCCGTTTTCGGCGCTTCCGCCGTGGCCGCTGCCACCGGCGCCGCGCTGGCCGCGCCGCCCGTGGGCGCGTCCACCGCGGCATTGGGTGCACGCGTGCAAGCGCCGCACAGCACCATCGCCCCCACCAGCATTCCCACGCGTCCTGCCGCCATGCCTGCCGTCCTGTCGATGTTGTCGGAGCGGCGGTTATAGGCCACCGCCGTGACGCACACGTTAAGCGCGTCTGAACGCGGGCGAGTCCATCACGACGCACCACGGGCCGGGTCGGCCGTGCACGCGCCGCTTACAATGCGCGCATGCCTCTCCTCCATTTCCAGAACGTCGACTACGGCGTCGGCGGCCCGCTGCTGCTCGACCACGTCGACCTCACCATCGAACCCGGCGAACGCGTCTGCATCGTCGGCCGCAACGGCGCCGGCAAGTCCACCCTGATGCGGCTGATGGCCGGCGAGATCCGGCCCGACGACGGCGAGATCCGCGTGCAGAACGGCGTGGTGGTGGCGCGGATGGCGCAGGAAGTGCCGCTGGACACCCACGGCAGCGTTTTCGACGTGGTGGCCGCAGGCCTGGGCGACTTGGGCGCGCTGCTGGCGCGCTACCACCACGCCGTGCACGACGGCGACATGGACGCGATGGCGGACGCGCAGGCGCAGATCGAGGCGCGCCACGGTTGGGACCTGGACCGTCGGGTGGAGCAGGTGCTGGAACGGCTGGAGCTGCCGGGCGAGGCCGATTTCGCCGCGCTCTCGGGCGGCATGAAGCGGCGCGTGCTGCTGGCGCAGGCGCTGGTGCGCGCGCCCGACATCCTGCTGCTGGACGAACCCACCAACCACCTCGACATCGAGGCCATCGACTGGCTGGAAGGCTTCCTCAAGGCGTTCGCCGGCAGCATTGTCTTCGTCACTCACGACCGCAGCTTCCTGCGCGCGCTGGCCACCCGCATCGTCGAGATCGACCGCGGCCAGGTGACCAGCTGGCCCGGCGACTACGACAACTATCTGCGCCGCCGCGAGGAACGCCTGCACGCGCAGGCGCAGGAGAACGCACGCTTCGACAAGCTGCTGGCGCAGGAGGAAGTGTGGATCCGCCAGGGCATCAAGGCCCGCCGCACCCGCAACGAGGGCCGGGTGACCGCCCTCAAGGCGATGCGCCGCGAGCGCGCCGCGCGCCGTGAAGTCACCGGCAAGGTGAAGATGGAAGCCGCCAGCGCGCAGGCTTCCGGCAAGAAGGTCATCGAGATGACCGGGGTATCGCAGGCGTTCGGCGACAGGGTCATCCTGCGCGACGCCTCGACCACAATCCTGCGCGGCGACAAGGTCGGCATCATCGGCCCCAACGGTTCCGGCAAATCGACCCTGCTGAAGATCCTGCTGGGTGAACTGACGCCCGATGCCGGCACGGTGACGCTGGGCACCAACCTGCAGATCGCCTATTTCGACCAGCACCGCAGCCAGCTGGACGAAACCCGCAGCGCGCTCGAAAACGTGGCCGGCGGGCGCGACTTCGTGGAGATCAACGGCAGCCGCAAGCACATCATCGGCTACCTGCAGGAGTTCCTGTTCTCGCCGGAACGCGCGCGCGCGCCGATCACCCGCCTGTCCGGCGGCGAACGCAACCGCCTGCTGCTGGCACGGCTGTTCGCGCAGCCTTCCAACCTGCTGGTGATGGACGAACCCACCAACGACCTGGACGTGGAAACGCTGGAACTGCTGGAGGAACTCCTGCTGGACTACCAGGGCACCCTGCTGCTGGTCAGCCACGACCGCGATTTCCTCGACAACGTGGTGACCAGCACGCTGGCGCTGGAAGGCGACGGCCGGCTGGGCGACTACGTGGGCGGCTACACCGACTGGCTGCGCCAGCGGCCGGTGGCGCAGGCCACTGCGGCAGCGTCGCCCGCCTCGCCCGCCTCGCCTGCCGCACCTGCGCCCGTCCCCGCGGCTGCACCGGCGCCAGCGAAGAAGAAACTCAGCTTCAAGGACCAGCGCGAACTGGAACTGCTGCCCGCGAGGATCGAACAGCTGGAAACCGACATCGCCGCGCGCAGCGCCGCCATGCAGGACCCGGCGTTCTACCGGCAGGACGCCGCCGCGCAGCAGCGCGCGAATACCGAACTGGCCGCGCAGCAGGCCGAGCTGGACGCCGCCTACGCACGCTGGGAAGCGCTGGACGGCTGAGAAGGCCCTCCGCGGCCCCATCCACCGGTGGGTGGCCGACGATCGGTTCATCCGTGGCCCGCCGGCTGGCGCTACAATGCGCGCCGGCCGAGGGGCGCTGCGATCGCGACATGCGACCAGGCTCGGCATCGAAACAACGGCGCCCGTGACCGCAATCCACCGCACTCACGGAGCATGCACATGAACGCCGTAGCCAGGACTTTTTCGACCGAGGGCGACTACAAGGTCGCCGACATCTCGCTGGCCGACTGGGGCCGCAAGGAACTGGACATCGCCGAGCACGAGATGCCGGGCCTGATGTCGATCCGCCGCAAGTACGCCGCCACCACGCCGCTCAAGGGCGTGCGGGTGACCGGCTCGCTGCACATGACCATCCAGACCGCGGTGCTGATCGAGACGCTGAAGGACATCGGCGCCGACGTGCGCTGGGCGTCGTGCAACATCTTCAGCACCCAGGACCACGCCGCCGCCGCGATCGCCGCCACCGGCACCCCCGTGTTCGCCTGGAAGGGCGAGACGCTGGAGGAATACTGGGACTGCACGCTGGATGCGCTCACCTTCACCCTGCCCGACGGCACCCTGACCGGCCCGGAGCTGGTGGTGGATGACGGCGGCGACGTCACCCTGCTGATCCACAAGGGCTTTGAACTCGAGCAGGGCGACGACAGCTGGGTCAATTCGGCCTCCGGCAGCCACGAGGAGCAGGTGATCAAGAACCTGCTCAAGCGCGTCGCCAGCGAGCGCCCCGGCTACTGGACCCGCGTGGTCAAGGACTGGAAGGGCGTCTCCGAGGAAACCACCACCGGCGTGCACCGCCTCTACCAGCTGGCCGAGAAGGGCAAGCTGCTGGTGCCGGCGATCAACGTCAACGACTCGGTCACCAAGTCGAAGTTCGACAACCTGTATGGCTGCCGCGAGTCGCTGGCCGATGGCCTGAAGCGCGCGCTGGACGTGATGCTGGCCGGCAAGGTGGCGGTGGTGTGCGGCTATGGCGACGTCGGCAAGGGCTCGGCGGCCTCGCTGCGTGCCTACGGCGCCCGCGTCATCGTCACCGAGATCGACCCGATCTGCGCGCTGCAGGCGGCGATGGAAGGCTATGAAGTAACGACCGTCGAGGACACCCTCGGCCGCGCCGACATCTACGTCACCACCACCGGCAACAAGGACATCATCACCCTGGCGCACATGCAGGCGATGAAGGACCAGGCCATCGTCTGCAACATCGGCCACTTCGACAACGAGATCCAGGTCGATGCGCTGTACGCCAGCGGCGCGGTGAAGACCAACATCAAGCCGCAGGTGGACAAATTCACCTTTGGCAATGGCAACAGCATCTTCCTGCTGGCCGAAGGCCGGCTGGTGAACCTGGGCTGCGCCACCGGCCACCCCAGCTTCGTGATGTCGAACTCGTTCTCCAACCAGACGCTGGCGCAGATCGACCTGTGGGCCAACAAGGACGCCTACGAGGCCAAGGTCTACATCCTGCCGAAGAAGCTGGACGAGGAGGTGGCGCGCCTGCACCTGGAGAAGATCGGGGTGAAGCTGACCAGGCTCACCAGCGAACAGGCCGACTACCTCGGCGTGTCGATGGACGGCCCGTACAAGCCGGAGCACTACCGCTACTGATCGCCACCCGTCAACGGTGATGACCACGGGCGCCGCAAGGCGCCCGTTTCCGTTGCGGGACTAGCCCAGCCGCGCCACCTGCTCGGCGTACGACTTGCGGGTCTGCACGAACAGATCGAACGGGAACCGCGTCGACACGCCTTCCAGCGCCGTGGCCAGCATCTCCAGATGGCCCTCGAACCCCGCACAGGCCTTGGCGATGTCTTCGTCAGCAGGCACCTCCACGAACAGGTCCAGCCGGGTGCCGGCCCCGCGCGGGTGCAGCTCCCAGCGCAGCGGACGCTGCGGCTGTTCGCCGCTGCTCCACGAATACTCCAGCACCCGCCCCGGCTCGAACGCGGTCACCGTGCTGTCGATGACGATGCCGCTGTCGGCGAAATCGATCCGCACCGCGCCGCCCGGCTGCTGCTGGATGCTGCCCGGCGCCAGCCACTGCGCCATCGACGCGGACTCGGTGAGCATGGCCCAGACCGCATCCGCCTCATGCTCCAGGTCGCGCGAGAGGTGGCCTTGGAAGCCGGTGCCGGTGCGCCGGATGCGCCCGACCGGAAACAGCATGGTGCTCATTGGCGGATTTCCTGAAGGAAGGCCGATAGTTGTAACCCCTGCGCGGCCGGGGCGCATTGACGCACGTCACCCGGTCCCGGATGGCTTGCCCGGCAGCTGATATATCGCTTCATCCGGAAAAAGAGATATATAATCGCACCAACCACGGAACCACGCCGCCGCAATGCTGCCGATCAGCTTCGAGTTCTACCCGCCCAAGACCGACGAACAGCACTCCCAGTTCGACCGCACCGTGCGCAAGCTCAAGGCGCATGCGCCGCAGTTCATGTCGGTCACCTTCGGCGCCGGCGGCTCCACCCTTAGCCACACCCCGGAAACGGTGCAGCGCCTGCGCGGCGAGCACGGCGTGGACGGCGTGCCCCACCTGACCTGCGTCGGTGGCAGCCGCGAGGAAATCCGCACCCTGCTCAAGCTCTACCGCGCTCTGGGTTGCACCCGCATCGTCGCGCTGCGCGGCGACCTGCCCTCCGGCATGGCCCGCAGCGGCGACCTGCGCTATGCCAGCGAGCTGGTGCGTCTGATCCGCGACGAGCACGGCGACCACTTCCACGTGGAAGTCGCGGCCTACCCGGAAACCCACCCGCAGGCGGAAGACGCACGGATCGGACTGGACCATTTCAAGACCAAGGTCGATGCCGGCGCCAGCGGTGCGATCACCCAGTATTTCTACAACGCCGACGCCTATTTCCGCTTCGTCGACGATGCGCGCGCGCAGGGCATCGACCTGCCGATCGTGCCGGGAATCATGCCGATCGCCAATTTCAGCCAGCTGCGCCGGTTCTCCGAGGCCTGCGGGGCGCAGATCCCGCGCTGGATCGACCAGCGCATGCGCGCCTTCGGCGACGATGCGGACGCGGTGCGCGAGTTCGCAGCGGACGTGGTGGCAGGCCTGTGCCGCCGCTTGGTGGAAGGCGGCGCGCCGGCCCTGCACTTCTACACGCTGAACCTGGCCAAGCCCACCCAGACGGTGTTGCAGCGGCTGGCCTGAAACGGCGCCGCCCGCCTTCCTTCCGCCTTGACGGGGCGGAGGGTACCCTGCGGAGATGCTCCGTCTTGCCCCGCTGCTGCTCCTGTTGGCCTGCCTCGCGCCGCCGCGCGAGGCGTCGGCGCAGGTCAGGCATTGCGTCACCGCCGACGGCACCCGCCTCTACACCGACCGCCGCTGCGCGGATATCGGTGCGGTCGATGAACTGCGACTGCCGGCGCTGGGCACCCCCGTGGCGAACAGCCGCCGCCCACTGTGCGCGCGCAACGTGCAGGATCTGGCCTATGCGCTGGAAGAGGCGATCCGCTCCGGCGATGCCAACCGCATCGCCGGTCTCTACGACTGGGCGGGAATGGGCACGGCCAACGCCAACCGGGTGATGAACCAGCTGCAGGCTATTGCCAGGCGCGAGGTGGTGGAAGTGCGGCAGGTACATGCCGGCGAGCGCTGGGAGGCCGCCGACCCGTGGCTGGCACCGCCACCGTCCGGCCCGCCGGTCGGCCTGCGGGTGGAGCAGGTGCAGGCCAACGGCCACACGCCGGCGCGCGCCAGTTTCGGCCTGCGCCAGCGCATGGGCTGCTGGTGGGTGCGGATGTAGCCACCCCGCCCTTGGGCAGGGTTGGCCGAGCGCCGGTCAGCGCAGGCGCACCATCCAGCCGTGGCGGTCCGGCGCACGGCCGTGCTGGATGTCGGTCAGTTCGCGACGGATCGCCATGGTGACCTCGCCGGCCGGCGCATGGATGTCACCCACCGCGAAGTCCTTGCCTTTCAGTTCACCGATCGGGGTGACCACGGCGGCGGTGCCGCAGGCGAACACTTCGGCGATCTCGCCGGAGGCCACGCCGCTCTTCCATTCCTCGATGGAGACCCTGCGCTCTTCGACCGTCATGCCACGGTCGCGCGCCAACTGCAGGATGCTGGAACGGGTGATACCTTCGAGGATGCTGCCCGACAGCTCCGGGGTGACGATGCGGCCGTCGCGGTAGACCAGGAACACGTTCATGCCACCCAGTTCCTCCAGGTACCGGCCTTCGACCGGGTCGAGGAACAGCACCTGCGAGCAGCCGTGCGCCTGCGCTTCCTGCTGCGGCAGCAGCGAGGCGGCGTAGTTGCCGCCGCACTTGGCCGCGCCGGTGCCTCCCTTGGCCGCACGCGCGTAGTCCTCGGACAACCAGATCGACACGGGAGCCACGCCCTTGGCGAAGTACGCACCGGCCGGGCTGGCGATCACGTAGTAGGCCGCCGCCTGCGCGGGGCGCACACCGAGGAAGGCTTCAGTGGCGATCATGAAGGGACGGAAATACAGGCTGCTCTCCGGCGCCGACGGCACCCAGGCGTGGTCGACCGCGACCAGCTGGCGCAGCGACTCGACGAACTCGCCCACCGGCAGCTGCGGCAGCGCCAGCCGCGCGGCGGAGCGCTGCAGGCGTTCGCCATTGGCCTCGGGACGGAAGGTCCAGATCGAGCCATCGGCATGGCGATAGGCCTTGATGCCTTCGAAGATCTCCTGGCCGTAGTGCAGCACCGCTGCCGCCGGGTCCAGCGACAGCGGGCCGTAGGCGTGGACCTGCGCATCGTGCCAGCCGCGTTCCCTGTCCCACTGGATGGCCACCATGTGGTCGGTGAAGCGCTTGCCGAAGCCCAGCTCGCCGGCCAGCAGCGCGTTGCGCTGGGCCTCGCCGAGGGCGTGATCGGACAGGTTGACCTGGTAGGCCAGCGGTGCGGCGGCGGAAGCGTGCATGCGGAATCCCTGTGAGACGAACCCGCATATTATGAGGCCCGCCGGCGCCATCGGCGCTGGGCTCGCCCCTCAGCCGAACGCCAGCGTCGCCACCACGCCCTTCTGCGCGCCCGGCCGCACCTGCACGTCCCAGTCGTACAACGCGCACAGCCGGCGCACGATCGACAGACCGATGCCGCCGCCCTGCGAATGCCCGGCGTGAGTGCCACGGTAGCCGCGGGTGAACAGCTTGGCCGCATCCTCGGCGCTCAACCCGGGACCGGAGTCGCTGACTTCGACCGCGTCGGCCAGCACGCGCACCACCACCTCGCCGTTGGGCGTGTACTTCACCGCGTTGCCGATCAGGTTGCCCAGCGCCACCGACAGCACCGACTCCGGCACGTCCAGCGGCAGCGACGAGGCGCCCTCCAGGCGCAGCTCCACCGGCTTGCCGGCGAGCTGGGCGCGGTGGCTTTCCAGCAGCTGCTGCGCCACCCGGGCCGCATCGCACTGGCCTACCGCGCGCTCGTTGCGCGACAGCAGCAGCAGCGCACTGATCAGGTCGGTGCACTGCAGTTCGGCGCGCTGGATGCGCAGCAGCCGCGTGCGCGTGCGCTCGTCCAGCTCGGGCCGGGCCAGCAACAGTTCCACCGCGCCGCGGATCACCGCCAGCGGAGTGCGCAGTTCATGGCTGACGTCGGCGTTGAACTCGCGGTCGCGCTGCACCACCTCGGTCAGGCGCGCGGCGTAGTCGTCCAGCGCCTTCGCCAGTTCGCCCACCTCGTCCTCGGGGAAGTGCGGCGCCAGCGCCTCGGGATTGGAACTGGCGCCCGAACGGCGCAGCCGCTGCGCCAGCTCGGTGACCGGGCTCATCACCCGCGCCGCCGACCACCAGCCCAGCAGGAATGCCAGCGCGGTGAATCCCACCACGGCCCCGACCAACCACTGGTTCTGCTGCTCCTGGCCGTGCAGGGTCTGCGACAGGTCATAGGCAAGATAGAAGACGTGCGTCGATGTCCGCCGCACCGCGAGTTTGTAGGCGAACCGCTGGCCGTCTTCGACCCCATGGAACTCGTAGATACCGTCCTTCAGGTTGCGCCAGTCTTCCGGCGCATTGCCCAGTTTTTCGGTGGCATAGACACGCCCCTGCACGCCCTCGAACGCGAACGTGGCGTTGTCGGGATTGCGCTGGAACGCAGTGGCATAGCCGTCGATGTTGCGGTTCAGCGCGTCAGCCAGCAGCTGGTTTTCCACGCGCGTGCGCAGCGCGATGCTGGCATAGGCGAACAGCGCCGTGAGGCAGAACCCCAGCAGCGTGAATGTAACGATGATGCGGGTGCGCAGCCGCCGCCGGCCGCGCTGGTGCCGGTGCGGCGCCGCGATGTCAGCTGTCGGCATCGGGTGCGGCGATCCTGTAGCCGATGCCGTGGCGGGTCTGGATCATCGGCTTGCCGAACGGCTTGTCCACCGCCGCGCGCAGGCCGTGGATATGCACCCGCAGCGAGTCCGAATCCGGCAGTTCCTCGCCCCAGACGCGGCTCTCCAGGTCCTGCCGGGTCACCACCGCGGGCGATGCCTCCATCAGCGCCTGCAGGATCTTCAGCGCGGTGGGGTTGAGCTGGATCAGCTTGCCCTCGCGGTGCACTTCCAGAGTGTCGAGGTTGTATTCCAGTTCGCCGACGTTGAGCACCCGCGCCGGCAGCCCGCGCCCGCGCCGTGCCAGCGCGTTGAGGCGCACGTTCACCTCCTGCAGCGCGAACGGCTTGATCAGGTAGTCGTCGGCGCCGGAATCGAAGCCGGCCAGCTTGTTGTCCAGCGAGTCGCGCGCGGTCAGCATCAGGACCGGGGTCTGCTTGCGCGCATCGACGCGCAGCTTGCGACAGACCTCCAGTCCGTCCATGCCCGGCAGGTTGAGGTCCAGCACGATCGCATCGAAGTCGTGCACCACTGCCAGGTGGAGTCCGGTGATGCCATCGGCCGCGAAATCCACGGTATGGCCGCAGTCCTCCAGGTAATCACCCAGGTTGGCGGCGATGTCGGGATTGTCCTCGATGACCAGAATGCGCATGGGGGTTCCAGTTGGGGGCGTATGCCGGGTGAGACCGGCGCGGCTCTCGCCGGTTCCCTCGATTCTTGCACAGCAGGTTCATTTGCGCGGGCCGGGGTGGCGCGCGCAACAAAAGGCCCGGGCGGAGCCGCCCGGGCCGAAGTTCACATGCATGCCCTGCATGCCCGTCTGCGGGGGAAGTACAGCCGGGCACGGGATCGATGTTGGGCGATAGCCGATTAAGAATCCGTCAAATCGGTGTTGCGGCTGCGTTGCGCCGCGGCCGCGCGTGCCGCCACGTGCTCGATGACCGCACCCGCCACGTCCACGCCGGTGACCATCTCGATGCCCTCGAGCCCCGGCGAGGAGTTGACCTCCAGCACCAGCGGGCCGCGCTGGCTGCGGATCAGGTCCACGCCGGCCACGCCGAGGCCCAGGATGCGCGCCGCGCGCACCGCCGTGTCCACTTCGGCGCGGGTGGGCCGCACCTTCTTCGCGCTGCCACCGCGATGCAGGTTGGAGCGGAAATCGCCGGGCGGTGCCTCCCGGCGCATGGTCGCGACCACCCGATCGCCCACCACGAAGCAGCGCAGATCGGCGCCCTTGGCCTCGGCGATGAACTCCTGCACCAGGAAATTCGCATACAGGCCGCGCAGGGTTTCGATGGCTGCGCGCGAGGCCGATGGCTTCTCGGTCAGCATCACCCCTGCGCCCTGGGTGCCCTCGTTGAGCTTGATGACATGCGGTGCGGGCCCCAGCATCGCCAGCAGGTCGCCGGTGTCGTCGGGGTTGTCGCCGAACACGGTCACCGGCAGGCCGATGCCTTCCGCCGCCAGCACCTGGTGACAGCGCAGCTTGTCGCGCGCGCGCGCGATCGCCGCAGCGCTGTTCGGGCTGTAGCTGCCCATCAGTTCGAACTGGCGCAGCACCGCGCAGCCGTAGCGGGTCACCGAGGCCCCGACCCGCGGTACCACCGCGGCGTACCCGGCCACAGGCTTCCCCTTGTAGCGCATATCGAAGCCGTCGCTGCTGATCCGCAGGTAGCAGCGCAGCGGGTCGAGCACGCGCACGCTGTGCCCGCGTTCGCGCGCGGCCTCCACCAGCCGGCGGGTGGAATACAGCTTGCCGTTGCGGGAAAGGATGGCGAGTTTCATCGGAGGAAGGCCCTGCATGCGCCGCTGCCGACAGTGCCCATTACCGGCCACACCGCCAACGGAAAGGGCGGCACCCCTGGGGATGCCGCCCTGTGTTCCATCGTGCTGGAGCGGGTGATGGGAATCGAACCCACGTTAGCAGCTTGGGAAGCTGCAGTTCTACCATTGAACTACACCCGCGAGGCCGGCAAGTCTATGCCGGCGGCGGTACGGGATGCAACGCGCGCGCCGCATCCCGCCCGCCAGCGGATCAGAAGGCGCCGCCGAAGGTGACGAAGAAGGTGGTGTTGCTGCCGCCCTTCTGCTCCACCGTCACGTTGGCGCCGGTGGTCACGTCCATCCCGAACAGCTTGCTGCGCACGCCCATGCCCACGGTGCCGTAGTTGTCGTCGAAGGCCACGCCCGGCACCGCGTACGGCGCCGTGCCCGGCATCGACATCGCCTGCGCCCATGCCTGCGCCGGAGCGTCCTCGAACTCGCGGTCCCAGGTCATCCGCACATACGGCGTCATGTGGTCGTTGAGGGCGAAGCTGGCCTGCCAACCGGCGCTGCCGATCAGCGAATCGATATCCTGCCCCGGGTAGGCCAGCGCGGTCGACTGGACGCTGTTTTCGGCATAACCGTCGACGCTGATCCGCTGCGCCAGCACCGCCACCACCGGACCGTGTTCCAGCGCACCGTGCTTGAACGTCCAGCCCGCGCTGGCGCCGGCGCTGAGGTTGTCGCCGTCCGGGGAACCGCTGTGGATGCGGGTGGCCGGGCCGAGGTTGACCTGGCGGTCGACCTTGTAGCCCAGCTTGGTCCAGCTCAGCTGGCCATTGACCCAGGCGCTGTCGCCGGCCCAGCCGACGAAGCCGCCGACGCTGGCATCGGTCTGGCGGAAGTCGCCGCGACGGTAGCCGAAGTCGATCTCCTGCCGGCCGTAGCCCGCGAACGCGCCGTACATCAGGTTGCCGCTGCGCCAGCCGATGCCGAACGAACCGGTGCCGCCCATGCCGTCGTAGCCGCTGGACTTGACGAAGCGCTGCTGCTGGCCGCGCAGGTCGGCCCACCAGTGCATGCCGTCGCCCTCGGCGGCGGCCATGCCAGACGCCACGCCATCGACCATCTGCGCGCGCGCGCGGCCGGTGGTGGTGGCCGACTGCGGCAGCAGCGAGATCAGGCGCGGGCCGTCGATCACCGAGATCGCGAAGTCCGCCACGGCCTTGTGCGCGGCGGTGGTCGGGTGCACGCCGTCGGCGAACAGGTAGCTGTTGGCGCCACCGGGCGCGGTGGACGGCGGGCTGCAGAACAGCGAGCTTCCGCCCTGCACCGCAGTGGAACAGGCCTTGCCGGTGACGTTGGTCAGGCCGAACGCAGCCGGGCTGGCCACCACTTCCTGCAGGAAGTGGAAGGTATCCAGCGGGATCACGCGCAGGTTGGCCGCGGTGATGCCGGAGAACAGCGCGTTGTTGTAGCTGGTACTCAGCGCGGTGCCTTGCGCCATGCCCAGCGCGCCGCCGGCGCGCGCGTCCGGGGTCAGGCCAAGATCGGGCAGGTTCGGCACCAGGATGTATTGCGCGCCGGCCTGGGTCAGCGCGCCGATCATGCCGATCTGCGCGGTCACCGCGCCGCCGATGATGGCGGACGCCTGCGCCGGGTTGGCCTGCACCGCGAACAGGTCGTTGGCGCCGCCCCAGACGGTGTAGAGCGCGCCCGGGTCGACGGTGTTGCCAGCCGCCAGGTAGGCCTGGTACTGCGCGGTCATCGACGGCGTATAGCCCAGCCCGCCCACGGCGCTGGTGCCGACGCGCGCACCGCCCACGGCCCAGTTGTCGCCGCTGCGCGGCGTCGGGGTGGCGGTGTTGTTGCCGCTCCAGGCCGGGGCGGCATCGCCGCCGTAGTAGCTGGCCAGGTGCTGCGACCAGACATAACCCGGATTGGTGGTGAACTGGCCGACGATCGCGCCGTTGGGGCCCAGCATCTGGGTCAGCAGCGGACGGAAGTAACCACCGTCGGTCAGGCTGTCGCCGAAGAAGATGGTGCGGGTGAACGGCGACGGCGGCACGGTCTGCGCAACGGCAGGCATCGCGACCATGGCAAGGGCGGCGGACAGCAGGGTCCGGCGGAACAGGGTTTTCATCGGCATCCTCGATCTGGACAGGGAATTCGGTTCGACCGGCGCGTGGCCGCAGTCACGACATACGCCAGCGAATGGCGGTGGATCGTTTCATGAAATCATAACGACCTCACGCTGCGCTGCGTCACGAGGCGCTACAACGGGCGACAATAGGCACCCGGGCCTGCATGCTTGCGCAGGCCGCAGTACCGCCAGAGATCGCCGACTTGACCGACCCGTTTTCCAGCAGCGGCGCCAAGGCCCCGCCCAAGCCCTTTACCGCCACCGAGGGCGTGCGCAAGGTGCGCAGCTTCGTGTTGCGCCAGGGCCGCTTCACCGACGCGCAGCAGCGCGCCTTCGACGAGCTGTGGCCGCGCTTCGGCCTGGACTATGCCGGAACCCCACGCGACTTCGACGCCGCGTTCGGCCGCAGCGCCAGGCGCGTCCTCGAAATCGGCTTCGGTAACGGCGAGGCGCTGCGCTATGCCGCGCAGCGCGACCCGGACCGCGACCACATCGGCATCGAAGTGCACGCGCCCGGCGTGGGCCGCCTGCTCAACGCGCTGGCGGAAGACGGCGCGAAGAACGTGCGCCTCTTCCACCACGACGCGGTGGAAGTGCTGGAAAACGAGATCATCGACGGCAGCCTCGACGAGGTGCGGATCTATTTCCCCGACCCCTGGCACAAGAAGCGCCACCACAAGCGCCGGCTGGTGAACCCGGAGTTCGCCGCGCTGCTGGTGCGCAAGCTCGCGGCCGATGGCCGCTTGCACCTCGCCACCGATTGGCAGGAGTATGCGGAGCAGATGTGGGACGTGCTCGATGCTACCGCCGGACTGGTCAATGCCGCCGGGCCACGCGGCCACGTGCCGCGCCCGGCGTGGCGGCCGCAAACCCATTTCGAGACGCGCGGGCAGAAGCTGGGGCACGGCGTCTGGGACCTGCTTTACAACCGCCGCTGAGCCGCCGGGCCAACACGTAAGGACACCGACGACGCCTGATGGACACCACCCTCACCCTCACCGGCGACATGCTCTGGGTGCTGGGCCTGGTGGCGTTCACCATGGCGATGTTCCTGTTCGAGCGCATCCGCGCCGACGCCGCCGCGCTGGTGGTGCTGGTGGTGCTGGGGCTGACCGGGCTGGTGGCACCCGAGGACATCTTCGGCGGATTCTCCTCGGACGCGGTGATGAACGTCATCGCCACCATGATCCTGGGCGCAGGCCTGGACCGCACCGGCGCACTCAACCGCCTGGCCAGCTGGCTGCTGCGGCGCGCACACGGCATCGAGCAGCGCCTGCTGCTGCTGTCCTCGGCGGTGGCCGGGCTCAATTCGGCGTTCATCCAGAACACCTCGGCCACCGCGCTGTACCTGCCGGTGGCCTCGCGCCTGACCGCGCGCACCGGCATCAGCCTGTCACGACTGCTGATGCCGATGTCGGCGGCGATCATCATGGGCGGCAGCCTGACCATGGTCGGCAACTCGCCGCTGATCCTGCTCAACGACCTGCTGGTGTCGGCCAATGCCAACATGCCATCGGGCGCGGCCTCGCTGCAGCCGCTGAAAATGTTCGCGCCGCTGCCGATCGGCCTGGCGCTGCTGGCGGCGTCGCTGGCGTATTTCCACTTCTTCGGCCACCGGGTGCTGCGCGAGGACGGCGACGACGCGGTCACCCCGGCGCGCACGCAGAGCTATTTCGCCCGCGCCTACGGCATCGACGGCGACATCCACGAGCTCACCGTCACCGCCGACAGTCCGCTGGTGGGCATGAGCGTGGGCGACGCTGAGGCGCTGGTCGACATGCCGCTGCTGCTGGCCCTGCAGACCGGCAACGAATCGCGGCTGGCGCCGCCGGCCGACACCCGCATCTGGGTGGGCAGCGTGCTGGGCGTGATGGGCGAACGCCAGCGCATCACCGACTTCGCGCAGAAGAACTTTCTGCGCGATTCCGCCCGCCTGCGCGCCTTCGCCGACCTGTTCAACCCCAGCCGCGCCGGCATCTCCGAGGCGGTGGTGCCGCCCACCTCCGGCTTCATCGGCAAGCCGCAGGCGCAGCTGCGCCTGCGCAAGCAGTTCGGCCTGAGCCTGCTGGCGATCAACCGCGACAAGCAGGTGCTGCGCGAGGACGTGCGCAACATCCCGATCCGCGCCGGCGACATGCTGGTCCTGCACAGCATCTGGACCGACCTGGCGGAAGCCGCGCGCAGCCGCGACTTCGTGGTGGTGACCGACTATCCCAAGGGCGAGCAACGCCCGCACAAGTTCAAGATCGCGATGGCGATCTTCGCCGTGACCATGCTGCTGGCGCTGTCCACCCGCATTCCCACCTCGATCGCGCTGATGACCGGGGTGGCCGGCATGCTGGTGACCGGCGTGCTGAAGATGGACGAGGCCTACGCCGCGATCAGCTGGAAGACCGTGTTCCTGATGGCCTGCCTGATCCCGCTGGGCTGGGCGATGGATTCCAGCGGCGCCGCCGCGTGGGTGGCCGGGCACAGCATCGAGCGGCTGCCCGAGGGCATGCCGCCGTGGTTGATCGAACTGGCGCTGGCGCTGTTCACCACCGCCTTCTCGATGGTGATCAGCCACGTCGGCGCCACCATCGTGCTGGTGCCGCTGGCGATCAACCTGGCGCTGGCGGTGGGCGGCAATCCCACCGCGTTCGCGCTGATCGTGGCGCTGTCGGCGTCCAACAACTTCGTCACCGCGTCCAATCCATCGGTGTCGATGATCACCGGCCCGGCCGGCTACACACCGCGCGACATGTGGCGCGCCGGCGGCCCGCTGACCCTGCTCTACACCGTGATCATCGTGCTGATGGTGAACCTGGTCTTCTGAGGCGGGCCATGGCGGGCCGCCCCGGTCAGGTTCAGCCGGCTTCCCCCAGCCGCACTTCCCCGTCGGCCACGTGCACTGGCACCGCGCGCAGGCAGTCGCCGCGGCAGGGACCGGCCACGCAGTTGCCCTGCGGCAGCGCGAACGTGGCGCCATGCACCGCGCAGACCAGGTCGCCACCCTTGCTGCGCAGGAACCTGCCGGGCGCGAAGTCCAGCCGGCGGCCGGCGTGCGGGCAGACATTGAGCCAGGCGCGGACGCCGCCCTGCGGGTCGCGATAGAGGATCAGCGGCTCGTTTTCGCCATCGACCGGCGCATCGCAGGCATGCAGGCTGTCCGGCGGCAGGCCCTCCAGCGGCACCAGCACCACCGTCTCGTTTAACGAACTGCTCACACCTGCCCCGCCGGTTCTGCCGATACTTCGCCGAATTGTGTCATGACGCTGTCGCGTTCAGGGTTTCTACTACGATGTCGAGTTTCCACCGCCGCACCTTTCTGCGTTTCCGCAGCCTCGCCTTCAACGCACCGCGCCGCCCGCGCCATCCACTGCTGCGGGTTGCAGTGGGCCTGCTGGGCATCGCCCTGCTGCTGGCACTGGTGGTGGTGGGCGTCTTCGTAGGCGCGGCGATGCTGGCCGGCGGCCTGCTGTGGCGCCTGTGGGTGCAGCGCGGTGCGCGCGCCGGCGTGCGCCGGCGCGAACCGACGTTCGACGGCAGCTACCGGGTGGTCGGCAAGGCGCAGCTGCCACTGGCGCACTGATGGACCTGGTTGCCGCCGCGGCGACCCCGCGCATCCCCGTTGTTGATCGCAGCGGTGCTTCGCTGGGCACGTTCCCGGTGCGGCGGATCTACTGCGTGGGCCGCAACTTCGCCGACCACGCCCGCGAAATGGGCGCAACAGCCCCGGCTTCGAAGGCCGAACGCGGTACGCCGGTGTTCTTCATGAAGCCCGCCGACGCGATCGTCGTTGATGGCATCGTCCCCTATCCGCCCGGGACCTCCGACCTGCACCACGAGGTCGAACTGGTGGTGGCGCTGGGCGCCGATGCGCCGGCCGGCGAGCTCGCGGTCGCTGCCGCGTCGTCGCTGGTATTCGGCTACGGCGTCGGCCTGGACCTGACCCGCCGCGACCTGCAAGCCGCCGCCAAGGCCAAGGGCCTGCCCTGGGATACCGGCAAGGGCTTCGATCATTCCGCCCCGGTCAGCACGCTGCTGCCGGCAGGCGAACTTGGCGCACTGGACGCGCTGCCGATCACGCTGGAGATCAACGGCCAGCGTCGCCAGGCTTCCACGCTGGACCAGCTGATCTGGGACGTACCCGAGATCCTGCATGAACTGTCGAAGCTGTACGCGCTGCGCGCCGGCGACCTGGTGTTCATGGGCACCCCCGCCGGCGTAGCTGCGCTGCAACCGGGCGACCGCTTCGATGCCCGCATCAGCGATGCGCTGCAGCTGCAGGGTCACATCGCGCCGTCGAACGGTTAATCTTCGGCTTCACGCCAGCAGTGGAGAACAGCCGATGGGAATGATGACCGAGTTCCGTGAGTTCGCGATGCGCGGCAACGTGATCGACCTCGCCGTCGGCGTGGTGATCGGCGGTGCGTTCGGCAAGATCGTCTCCGCACTGGTGGACAAGGTGATCATGCCGCCGATCGGGCTGCTGATCGGCGGCGTCGACTTCTCGAAACTGGCGATCACCCTGAAGTCGGCGACGGTGGACGCGGCCGGCAAGGAAGTGCCGGCGGTGGTGCTGGCCTACGGCGAGTTCATCAACGCGCTGATCCAGTTCATCATCGTGGCCTTCGCCATCTTCATGGTGGTCAAGGCGATCAACCGCCTGCACAGGAAGCCCGCCGAAGCCCCCGCCGCGCCCGCTGCGCCGACGGAAGAGGTGCTGCTGCTGCGCGAGATCCGCGATTCACTGCGGAAGTGACACTTCCGGCACGGTTGCCACGCAAGCCCCGGGCCTAGACTCGGGGCTTTCCGTTTGCGGAGCCCGCCGATGCGCACCACCCTGCTTGCCGCCACCCTCGCCCTGCTGATTGCCGCCCCGCTGCAGGCGGCGCAGCCGACCCGCATCGATGCCAAGGCGCTGGCGCAGGCCGCCAACCTGCGCGACGCGGTGCTGCAGGACACCACCGCCTGGCAGGTCACCGAGTCGCTGACCACCGAGGTAGGCCCGCGCCTGGCCGGCAGCGAAGCCGATGCGCGCGCGGTGGAATGGGCCAGGGCGAAGTTCAAGGCGCTGGGTTACGACAAGGTGTGGACCGAACCGGTGACGTTCCCGAAGTGGGTGCGCCGCAGCGAGGCCGCGCAGGTGCTGGGCGCGCACGCGCAGCCGCTGCGCGTGGCCGCACTGGGCGGCAGCGCCGGCGGCACGGTGGAAGCCGAAGTGGTGCGTTTTGCCGATCTGGCCGCGCTGGAGGCGGTGCCGGACGGCTCGCTGGCCGGCAGGATCGCTTTCGTCGACTACCAGATGCAGCGGCGACAGGACGGCGGCGACTACCGCAACGGCGGCGGCATCCGCGGACGCGGGCCGTCGCTGGCGATCCGCAAGGGCGCGGCCGGCTTCCTGATGCGCTCGGCCGGTACCGACACCTCGCGCGCGCCGCATACCGGCAACACCCGCTACGAGCCGGGTCTCACCCCGATCCCCGCCGCCGCCCTGTCCACCATCGACGCCGCCCAGCTGGCGCGGCTGGTGGCGCTGGGTCCCACCCGCGTGCGGCTGGCGCTGGACTGCGGCTGGGACGGCGAATACACCTCGCAGAATGTCATTGGCGAGATCACCGGCAGCAGGCGCCCGCAGGAAGTCGTGCTGATCGGCGGGCATCTGGATTCCTGGGACTACGGCACCGGCGCGATCGACGATGCCGCCGGCATCGGCATCACCATGGCGGTGGGCGCACTGCTCAAGCCGATGCGGCCGGCGCGCACGATCCGCGTGGTCGCCTTCGCCAACGAGGAACAGGGCCTGTGGGGCGGCCGTGCCTATGCGGACAAACACGCCGGCGACGTCGCCAACCATGTAATCGCGATGGAAAGTGATTTCGGCGCCGGCCGCATCTACGGCTTCGACGCCAGCGCACGCGACCTGCAGCCGGCAGCGCTGGCGCAGATTCAGCAGGTGCTGGCGCCGCTGGGCATCGAGTGGATGCCGGGCAAGGGCGATCCGGAGTCCGACATCGGCCCGATGACCCAGCGCGGCATGGCCTGGGCCTGGCTGGGCCACGATGGCAGCGGCTACTTCGACCTGCACCACAACGCCGAGGACACCCTCGACAAGATCGACCCGAAGGACCTGGCGCAGAACACGGCGGCCTACGCGGTGTTCACTTGGCTGGCCGCGCAGGCGGAGGGCGACTTCGGCAGCACCCCCGCGGCGGCGGGCAGGGATTGATCCGCTTGCGATCCACCCACGAAAAAAGGCGGCCGGCGGCCGCCTTTTTCTTTCCTGGGCTCCCGCCGGTGCGCGGCGGGAGGTCCGTCCGGCGATCAGGCCAGCAGCGGGTTCGGCCGCTCCGTGTCCAGCTTGTAGAGCTTGATCGCGCGGGCGACGTCCTTGGCGGTGAGCTTGCCCTCGGCGGCCAGCGCGGCAACCGCGGCGTGGGCGACGTGGAAGCGGTCCACCTCGAAGTGGCGGCGCAGGTTCTCGCGGGTGTCGCTGCGGCCGTAGCCGTCGGTGCCCAGCACGCTGTAGCGCATCGGCACGTATTCGCGGATCTGGTTGGCGAAGGCGCGCACGTAGTCGGTGGCCGCGACCGCCGGGCCCTGGCGACCCTCCAGCAGCTGGCTCACCCACGCCTTGCGGGGCGTCTTTGCTTCCGGGTGGAAGCGGTTCCAGCGCTCCACGTCGGCACCATCGCGCGCCAGTTCGGTGAAGCTGGGGCAGGACCAGATGTCGGCCTTGATGCCGAAGTCGGCATCCAGCAGGTCGGCGGCGGCGATCACCTCGTTGAGGATGGTGCCGCTGCCCAGCAGCTGCACGCGCAGCTCGCCCTTCTTGCCCTTGCCGGCGTCGCGCAGCAGGTACATGCCCTTGATGATCCCTTCCTCGCTGCCGGCCGGCATCTCGGGATGGGCGTAGTTCTCGTTCATCAGGGTGATGTAGAAGTACTCGTCCTGCTGTTCCGCCAGCATCCGCTGCATGCCGTACTGGACGACGGTGACCACCTCGTAGGCGAAGGTCGGGTCGTAGCTGCGCACGTTGGGGATCAGCGAACTCTGGATGTGCGAGTGGCCGTCCTCGTGCTGCAGGCCCTCGCCATTGAGCGTGGTGCGGCCGGCGGTGCCGCCCAGCACGAAGCCGCGCGCGCGCATGTCGCCGGCCTGCCAGGCGAAGTCGCCCACGCGCTGGAAGCCGAACATCGAGTAGTAGATGTAGAACGGCAGCATCTGCAGGTCGTTGCTGCTGTAGCTGGTGGCCAGCGCCATCCAGCTGGCGAAGGCGCCGGCTTCGGTGATGCCTTCCTCCAGCACCTGCCCGGCCGCGTCCTCGCGGTAGAACATCAGCTGGTCGGCATCCACCGGCTTGTACTTCTGCCCCTGCGGGGCGTAGATGCCCAGCTGCCGGAACAGGCCCTCCATGCCGAAGGTACGGGCCTCGTCGGCCACGATCGGCACGCAGCGCGGGCCGACCTGCTTGTCGCGCAGGATGATGTTGAACATCTGCACGAACGCCATGGTGGTGCTGATCTCGCGCTCGCCGGTGGACTTCAGCAGGCGCTCGAAAGTCGCCAGCGGCGGCACTTCCAGTGGCTTGCTGGCCTTGCGCCGGCGCTGCGGCAGGTGGCCACCGAGGACGTTCCGGCGCTCGCGCATGTATTCCATTTCCGGCGACTTCGCGTCCGGGCGGTAGAACGGCACCTCGCCGTCGCGCAGCGCTTCGTCGCTGATCGGCAGCTGGAAGCGGTCGCGGAAGGCACGCACCGCGTCGTTGTCCAGCTTCTTGGTCTGGTGGGTGGGATTGAGTGCCTCGCCCGCAGTGCCCATGCCGTAGCCCTTGACCGTCTTGGCCAGGATCACGGTGGGTTGGCCGGTGGTCTTCACCGCCGCGTCATAGGCCGCGTACACCTTGTGCGGGTCGTGGCCGCCGCGGTTCAGGCGCCAGATGTCGTCGTCGCTGAGGCTGGACACCATCGCCAGCGTTTCCGGCGACTTGCCGAAGAAATGTTCGCGGGTGTAGGCGCCGCCGAAGGCCTTGCAGTTCTGGTACTCGCCGTCGACGGTCTCCATCATGATCTTGCGCAGGACGCCATTGGTGTCCTTGGCCAGCAGCGGATCCCAGTAGCTGCCCCAGATGGTCTTGATGACGTTCCAGCCGGCGCCGCGGAACTGGCCTTCCAGTTCCTGGATGATCTTGCCGTTGCCGCGCACCGGCCCGTCAAGGCGCTGCAGATTGCAGTTGATGACGAAGACCAGGTTGTCCAGGCCCTCGCGGCCGGCAACACCAATGGCGCCCAGCGATTCAGGCTCGTCGGTCTCGCCGTCGCCGAGGAAGCACCACACCTTGCGGTCGGTCTTCGGCATCAGCCCGCGCGCTTCCAGGTACTTCCAGCTGCGCGCCTGGTAGATCGCGGCCAGCGGGCCCAGGCCCATGCTGACGGTGGGGGTCTGCCAGAAGTCCGGCATCAGCCACGGGTGCGGATAGCTGGAGATGCCGCGGCCGTCCACTTCCATGCGGAAGCTGTCCAGCTGGGACTCGTTGATCCGGCCTTCCATGAAGGCGCGGGCATAGATGCCGGGCGAGCTGTGGCCCTGGATGTAGAGCAGATCGCCCGGATGCTGGTCGGACGGCGCGCGCCAGAAATGGTTGAAGCCGACGTCGTACAGCGTGGCCGAGCTGGCGAAGCTGGCGATGTGGCCGCCCAGCGACCCGGGCTTGCGGTTGGCACGCACCACCATCGCCATGGCGTTCCAGCGGATGATCGAGCGGATCCGCCATTCCAGGTGCGCATCGCCCGGCATCCGCGGCTCCAGGTGGGCCGGAATGGTGTTGATGTAGGCGGTGGTGGGCGCGAACGGCAGGTGCGCGCCGGCGCGCCGGGTCACCTCGACCATGCTCTCCAGCAGCTGGTGCGCGCGCTGCGGGCCGTCATGGTCGATGACCGCCTTCAGCGACTCGATCCACTCGCGGGATTCCCGCGGATCGGGATCGTTCTGCAGCATTTCGTTGAGCCAGTTCATCGCGCGCGCTCCATCGGCCGGTCAGTCGTCGAAAGGCCGAGTCTAGCAAGCGCGGGGCGCCGGGTGATGCTGCAATGCAGCTCAAATCACTTTTTACCCGGGTATTTCAAAATTACCCCCACTTTCCAGCCGCGACAGTTCCGCCATCCGTGCGCCGCGTCACCTGGCGATGGTCGATGCCCGCACGCCGACGTGCCCCGGCGCGGCGCGTCGGGGCACGGAAGGCCCGGTTGGAAACCGCGCGGCGGCTCAGCCGTTGCGGGCGTGCAGCTCGGCGCGGATCTGCGCGTCCACCGCGGCGATCGCGGTCATGTTGACCACCCGCCGCGACGACGACGCCGGGGTCAGGATGTGCGCCGGCCGGTCCAGGCCCATCAGGATCGGCCCGATGGCGACGCCGCCGGTAGCGACCCGGATCAGGTTGTAGGCGATGTTGGCGGCGTCCAGGTTCGGCATCACCAGCAGGTTGGCCCGGCCCTTCAGGGTGGTGTTGGGGAACATGCGCTGGCGCAGCGCCTCGTCCCAGGCGGTGTCGGCCATCATCTCGCCGTCCACTTCCAGCTTCGGCGCGCGCTTGCGGATGATCTCGAACGCCTGCCGCATCTTGCCGGCGCTGCCATCGAGGTGGCTGCCGTAGTTGGAGTGCGACAGCAGCGCCACCTTCGGCTCGATCCCGAACAGCTTGAGGCGGTAGCTGGCCTGCAGCGTGGCCTCGGCGATCTGCTCGGCGGACGGGTCCAGCTGCACGTGGGTGTCGACGAAGAACCACGCGCCCTTGTCGTTGATGACGCCGGTCATCGCGGCGGTGCCGGTGACGCCGGGCTCGAAGTCGAAGATGCTGCGCAGGTACCCCAGCTTCTTGTGGTAGCGGCCGACCAGGCCGCAGATCATCGCGTCGGCTTCGCCGCGCTCGACCATCATCGCGGCGATCAGGGTGGGCCGCGAACGCATCAGGTTGCGGGCCGCGTCGGGGGTCACGCCACGCCGCTCGGTCAGCGCGTGGTACTGGCGCCAGTAATCGTCGAAGCGCGGATCGTCGTTGATGTTGGTGAGCTCGAAATCCACCCCCGCGCGCATGCGCAGGCCGAGCTTCTCGATGCGGCTTTCGATCACCTCCGGGCGGCCGATCAGGATCGGGAACGCCAGGCCTTCGTCGATCACCGTCTGCACCGCGCGCAGGACCACGAACTCCTCGCCCTCGGCATACGCCACGCGCTTGCGGTCGGCGCGCGCGCGCTCATACACCGGCTTCATCATCAGGCTGGTGCGGTGGATGAACTGGCTGAGCTTCTCGCGGTAGGCGCAGACATCCTCGAGCGGGCGCATCGCCACGCCGGACTCCATCGCCGCCTGCGCCACCGCGGGTGCCAGCATGGTCAACAGGCGCGGGTCGAACGGGCGGGGGATCAGGTATTCGCGGCCGAAGGTCGGCACTTCGCCACCGTAGGCCGCACCGAGATCGGAGGCTTCCTGGCGCGCCAGCGCGGCGATCGCGCGCACGCAGGCCAGCTTCATCGCCTCGTTGATCTGGGTGGCGCCCACGTCCAGCGCGCCGCGGAAGATGTACGGGAAGCAGACAGCGTTGTTGACCTGGTTCGGGTAATCCGAGCGGCCGGTGGCGATGATCGCGTCGGGGCGCACCGCCTTGGCGGCTTCCGGCAGGATCTCCGGGTACGGGTTGGCCAGCGCCAGGATCACCGGATTGGGCGCCATCGTCGCCACCATCTCGGCCTTGAGGATGCCGCCGGCGGACAGGCCGAGGAACACGTCTGCGCCTTCGACGATTTCAGCCAGCGTGCGCTTGTCGGTGTCGCGCGCGTAGCGGGCCTTGTCGGGGTCGAGGTGGGGGCGGCCGCTGTGGATCACGCCGTCGCGGTCGAAGGCCAGGATGTTCTCCGGCTTCACACCCAGCGCCACCAGCATGTCCAGGCAGGCGATGCCGGCGGCGCCGGCGCCGGTGGTGGCCAGCTTCACGTCCGCGATGTCCTTGCCCGCCACTTCCAGCGCGTTCAGCACCGCGGCGCCGACGATGATCGCGGTGCCGTGCTGGTCGTCGTGGAACACCGGGATCTTCATCCGCTCGCGCAGCTTGCGCTCCACAATGAAGCACTCCGGCGCCTTGATGTCCTCGAGATTGATGCCGCCGAAGGTGGGCTCTAGGCTGGCGATGATGTCGACCAGCTTGTCCGGATCGCGCTCGTCGATTTCGAGGTCGAACACGTCGATGCCGGCGAACTTCTGGAACAGGATGCCCTTGCCCTCCATCACCGGCTTGCCGGCGAGCGGGCCGATGTCGCCCAGCCCAAGCACCGCGGTGCCGTTGGAAATCACCGCCACCAGGTTGCCGCGCGCGGTGTACTCGCTGGCCTTGGTGGGGTCGGCGGCGATCTCTTCGCAGGCATACGCCACGCCCGGCGAGTAGGCCAGCGCCAGGTCGCGCTGGGTCACCATCGGCTTGGTCGCGGTGACCCGGATCTTGCCCTTCGGTTCCTGCCGGTGATAGTCGAGAGCAGCCTGTTTCAGATCGTCGCTGGCGGAGGTGTCGGACATCGAAGCGCATTCCATGGTGCGGATGGTGGATGATAACGGCTTCATGCCGGCCGGTTCCGCCACCGGCGCCGCCGGAGACTCCGCAACATGCTGCAACTCGATGCCGTGCAGACGCTGGCGCTGGCCGGGCTCGCCCTGTTCCTGGGCTACGGCTTGTGCCGGGTGATCCCGGTGCTGGGCCGCTACAACCTGCCGCCGCCGGTGATCGGCGGATTGGTGTTTGCCGTGGCCGCGTGGATCGCGCACGCGCGCGGCGCGACCCTGTTCACCCTCGATACGGGCCTGCAAAGCCCGCTGATGATCGCGTTCTTCACCACCATCGGCTTCAACGCCAGCGTCTGGCTGCTGCGGATCAGCGGCCGCCAGGTGATGCTGTTCCTGCTGCTGGCCACCGTGTTCGCGGTGGCGCAGAACCTGCTGGGCATGGCGGTGGCGACCGGCTTCGGCCTGCATCCGCTGTTCGGCGTGCTGGCCGGCTCGACCACCCTGACCGGCGGCCCGGCCACCGGACTGGCGTTCGCGCCACTGTTCGAGCGCGCCGGCGTGGCCGGAGCGGAATCGATCGCGGTGGCCTCGGCGATGGCGGGAATCGTCTGTGGCGGGCTGATCGGCGGGCCGGTGGCCACGCTGCTGATCCGCCGCTTCGCCCTGACCTCGATCCGCCCCGACGACCACCGCGCCCCGGCCGATTCGGCCGCCCTGCCCGCCGCCAGCGAGGCCGAGCGCGAGTACAGCGCGCTCAAGAGCATCGTGGTGATCCTGGTGGCGATGTGGCTGGGCGCCTGGGTGGGCAAGGCAATCTCCGCCACCGGCATCACCCTGCCGGCCTACGTCGGCGCGATGCTGGTCGGGGCAGTGGTGCGCAACATCGACGACCGCACCCGCCTGATCGGGCTGTCGGTGCCGACCACCGAACTGATCGGCAACGTCTGCCTCTCGCTGTTCCTGGCAGTGGCGCTGATGAACCTCAAGCTGTGGGAGCTGGCCGGGTTGGCGCTGCCGCTGCTGGTCAACCTGGGCCTGCAGGCGCTGCTGGTGACCGCGTTCTGCGCGGTCGTGTTCCGCGCGATGGGCCGCGACTATGACGCCGCGGTGATGGGCGGCGGCTTCATCGGCTTCATGCTGGGCACCACCGCCAACGCGATGGCGGTGATGCGCACGCTGGTGGAGCGTTACGGCGCCGCGCCGCGCGCGTTCCTGGTGGCGCCGCTGGTCGGTGCGTTCTTCATCGACTTCACCAACGCGCTGATCATCACCGGCTTCATCAACCTGTGGCCGCATTGATGCACGCGGGCAACGATGCCGATGTAGCCGTGGTCGGCGCCGGCGTGGTCGGCCTGGCCACCGCCTGGGCGCTGGCCCGCCGCGGCCTGCGGGTGCTGCTGCTCGACCGCGCGGACGGCCCTGCGCTGGGCGCCTCGTTCGCCAACGGCGCCCAGCTCAGTTACGCCTATACCGACGCGATGGCCGGCCCGGCGCTGTGGAAGCAGCTGCCCGGCATGCTGGCCGGCGGCGACGCCGCCTTCCGCGTGCGCCCCTCGCTGGACCCGCATTTCTGGGCCTGGGGCCTGGCCTTCCTGCGCAACGCCACCGCCGCGCGCCTGCAGCGCAACACGCTGGCGACGCTGGCACTGGCGCTGGAATCGAAGGCGGCGATGGACGCGCTGCTGGCGCGCCACCCGATCGACTTCCAGCACCGCGTGGCCGGCAAGCTGCACGTATATTACGACGCCGCCGCGCTGCCGAAGGCACGGGCGATGATCGACGCGAAGCGGCCATTCGGCGTGCGCCAGCAGCTGCTCACGCCCGCGGAGGCGATCGCCGCCGAACCCGCGCTTGCCGGCACACGCGGGATGGTCGGCGCCGTGCATTCGCCCGACGAGGAAGCCGGCGATCCATGGCGGTTCTGCACCGGCCTCCTTCAGATCCTGCAGGCGCAGTACGGCATGCAGGCACGCTTCGGCTTCGACCTGCGGCGCGCGCAACGCGACGGCACGCACTGGCGCCTGCACGCGGCCAGCGGCGACAGCGTGCGGGTCGGCAAAGTCGCGGTCTGCACCGGTATCGACAGCCACGCGCTGCTGCGGACGCTGGGCCTGGCCTCGCCGCTGATGGCGATCAAGGGCTATTCGTTCACCGCCCCCTGCGGCACCCACGCACCGGTGGCCAGCATCACCGACACTGCGCGCAAGCTGGTGTTCTGCCGGCTGGGCGAGCGCATCCGGGTGGCGGGACTGGCGGATCTCAACCACTGGGATCCGAAGCCCGACCCGACGCGCATGCAGCAGCTGGTCGCGATGGCCCGCGACTCGCTGCCGGAGGGCGCCGACTACGACGCCATCGAACATCGCTGGGCCGGCCTGCGCCCGGCCACACCGCCATCCAGCCCGGTCATCCGCCAGCCATGCGACGGCCTGGTGCTGAACATCGGCCACGGCATGCTCGGCTGGACGCTGGCGATGGGCAGTGGCGAGCGCGCCGCGAACCTGCTGCTGGACGCAGCCTAGAGATCGACCACGCTTTCGGCCGAGACCACCTGCTCCAGCCGGATCCGGTTGGCGAACAGCGAGAACGCCAACGTCCCGGCCAAGCCGTTGGCGCGCGCCACCCACGGCGGCAGCCAGCGCGGTTCGCGCAGGTCGCCGCTTTCGAACAGCGGCTCGAAGCGCTGCACGTCGGCCAGTGTCATCTTGCCGGCGAACAGCAGCCGGCACAGCCGCAGCTTGCGGTGCTTGAGGGCCCAGCGGAAGAAGGTGTGCACGCCCAGCAGGCCGCGCAGGTACACGGTGTCCTTGGTGAACGCCTGCCCGCCAGACGTAGGCACGCCGCGGAACACGCGCTGCGCCGAGGTGAAGCTCTCCACTTCGGTCTGGCCGGACTCGAGGAAGTAGCGGAATACCTGCAGGAAGTCCGCGCCCTCCAGCGCCATCGCCACCGCCTCGATACGCAGGCTGACCCGCTTCATCCGTTCGATGTCGATGCTGCCGGTGATCTGCTCGGCGAACACCGCCAGCCCTTCCTGGGTGGCGGTGACCCGCGGCGATGACAGTGCCAGGCTGGGCAGGATCTCCTGCTGCCGACCATTGAGCGCGGTCAGCGAATGCACGAAGGCCTCGTGCTGCAGCAGCTGCTGCAGGTCGTAGTCGGAGAACGCGGCGCCCGAGCGCAGGCGGATGCGGGTGGCGCCGGCGGCGGCCTTGGCGATCAGCTCTGGATCAAGCTCGACGTCGATGACGCGGCTGTCGAAGAAGTCGTCCAGCTCGGACTGCAGCCGCAGCGCCAGCGCCGTGGCGGAAATCTCCACCTGTTCCGCCGGCGCGATCAGCTCGCGGTCGAAATCGTCCGCCACGCGCAGGAAGTGGTTGGCCGCCTCGCGGGTGGTGATGCCGCCCGGCAGCGCCTGGTCGGGGGTGCCAAACAGCGCGATCGACAGGTCGGTCACCTGCGCACTGCCGAGATGCTCCAGCAGCTCGGCGGCCAGCACCCAGCCCTGCGCGGATTCGACCAGATACTGCCCGAGCGGATGAGTAGGGTCGGCAGCGGCGGTGACCGCGGCCAGCTCGCGGCGCGCGTCGGAAAAATCGTGCTTCGGGTACTGGTAGTCCGGCAGCCGCGGGTTGCCGCGCGCCCAGCCGGCCAGGAAGGCCTGCTGCTCGCTGGCCGGCCAGCTGGCCAGGCTGAGCAGGCGGATGGGCCTGGCCGCGCGCGCCATGCGCGCGTCGAGCGCGGCATGGTGGGCGATGGCGTCAGTGCCGGCCATGTTTCTCGTCGAATCTCTTGTATTGCGCCTTGGTCTTGCCCAGCACCTTGGCGTCCGCCTTCTGCGCCAGCCGGGTGGCGAGCCGGTTGGCCGCACCCGCCACTTCGTCCGACAGCTTGAGGAAATTGGCTACGCGTTCACCATCCAGCTCGCCGCTTTCCACCGCCGCGCGCACCGCGCAGCCGGGTTCCTTCGCATGCTTGCAGTCACGGAAGCGGCACTGTTCCGCCAGCGCTTCGACGTCGGCGAAGCTTTCCGCAACATCCTCTTCACCGGTGGGCTTGAGTTCGCGCATGCCCGGGGTGTCGATCAGGCAGGCACCGCCGGGCAGCGCCAGCAGCGCGCGATGGGTGGTGGTGTGGCGCCCGCGGGCGTCGCTTTCGCGCACCGCGCCGGTCTTCATCTTCTCGATGCCAAGCAGGGTGTTGGTCAGGGTCGACTTGCCCGCGCCCGAACTGCCCACCAGCACCACGCTGCAGCCCGCGCCCAGCCACGGCGCCAGCGCGGCGGCGGCGGCCGGGTCTTTGGCGTTCAGCGCCAGCACCGGCACGTCCAGCGCGCGCAGCGCGCGCAGCGCGGCCCCGACGTCGGCGTCATCCCGGTCGGATTTCGTGAGCACGACGACCGGCTGCACGCCGCTGCCGGCCACCAGCAGCAGGTAGCGTTCGATCCGGCGCGGGTTGAAGTCGGCATCCAGTCCGCAGACCACGAACACCGTGTCGATGTTGGCGGCGATCACCTGCTGGCGGTAGTGCTCGCCGGCGGCGCCGCGCTTGATTGCGGAAAAGCGCGGCAGCAGGGCGACGATCCGCAGCGACTTCGGCGCCTCGCCTTCCACCAGCACCCAGTCGCCCACCGCCGGCCGCGCCTCGGGATTGATCTCGCCCTTGCGGTAGCTGCCCGCGCGCTGCCATTCCGGCAGCGATTCGGCCGGATCGGCCTGGTCGATGGCTTCGGCCAGGCGGTAGCCGCTGCGGTGCTGCTCCACGATCCGCGCCGGCCGCGCGGCCGGATGCGCCGCCAGCAGCGCCGCCCAGCCCGGATCCAGCGCCTGCGGCGTCCAGCGCCAGCCAATCGCGGAAAGCGCAGGGAGCGCGGCAGGCGCGGCGGACAGGCTCATTTGCGGCAGTTTTCATTCATGCGGCGGATTCTAGCCCTGCCGGGAAGCCGCCATGCGGTGCGCCGCCCGGCCGGGCAGGCCGCGGCGGCGCGCCATTTTCCGCTAGGCTTTGCTTCCCCCCTCCCCGCGCCCACGCCGATGTCGTCGTTCAACCCCCGCAACAGGATCGCCACCCGCACCCGCCTCACCGAGGTCCGCTACGAAATCCGGGGCGAACTGGCGCGGCGAGCGCGGGAGCTGGAAGGGCAAGGCCGCAGGCTGATCAAGCTCAACATCGGCAACCCCGGCGCGTTCGGGTTCCGTGCCCCGGAACACCTGCAGGATGCCATCGCCGGCGGCATCGCCCGCACCGACCCCTACACCCACCAGCAGGGCCTGCCGGAAGCGCGCGAGGCGATCGCCGCCTTCCACAAGGCACGCGGCACGCCCAACGCGTCGCCGGAGCGGGTGTTCGTCGGCAACGGCGTGTCGGAACTGATCGACATCTCCCTGCGCGCGCTGCTCAATCCCGGCGAGGAAGTGCTGGTGCCCTCGCCGGACTACCCGCTATGGAGCGCCGCGACTATCCTCAACGACGGCCGCCCGGTCTACTACAAGTGCGATCGCGAGAACGGCTTCCTGCCCGATCCCGAGCAGATCGAATCGCTGGTGTCCTCGCGCACCCGGGCGATCGTGCTGATCAACCCCAACAACCCCACCGGCGCCAACTATCCGCGTGCGCTGCTGGAGCGCATCGTCGAGATCGCCCAGCGCTACCGGCTGCTGCTGCTGGTGGACGAGATCTACGACGGCATCCTCTACGACGACGCGGTGTTCCAGCCGGTCGCACCGCTGGCCGGCGACCTGCCGTGCATGAGCTTCGGCGGGCTGTCGAAGGTGCATCGCGCCTGCGGCTGGCGGGTGGGCTGGGCGGTGCTGAGCGGCGACCCGCTGGCCTGCGGCGATTTCCACCACGCGCTGGACCTGCTGGGCGCGCTGCGCCTGTGCGCCAACGTGCCGGGCCAGTTCGCGATCGAACAGGCCCTGCACGGCACCGACACCATCGGCGAGCTGGTGCGCCCCGGCGGCCGCCTGTACGAAACCCGCCGCGCGCTGATCGACAGCTGCACCGCCAGCCAGCACCTGTCGCTGGTGCCGCCGGCCGGCGCGCTGTATGGCTTCCCGCGCGTGGTCGGTGACGCCGCGCGGGGCTTCGACGACCACGACTTCGCGCTGGAGATGCTGGAACAGGAGGACGTGCTGATCGTCCCCGGCACCAGCTTCAACGTGCCCTACCGCGACCACTTCCGCGTCACCCTGCTGCCGGAGGCACCGGTGCTGCGCGAGGTGTTCGCCCGCATCGACCGCGTGCTGACCCGCCGCGCGGAGCGCGCGCAGCGGCAGAGCGCGGTGGCGTAGGCACGACGCATGGTCCGCTACCTCGCCCTCGGTGACTCCTACACGATCGGCGAAGGCGTCGAGGACGCGGGCCGCTGGCCGGCGCAGCTGGCGGCGCGACTGCGCGACGCGGGGATCACGATCGACGAGCCACGGATCATCGCCACCACCGGCTGGACCACCGACGAACTGGCGGCGGCGATGGACGCGGCCGAACCGCTGGGCGACTGGGACTTCGTCTCGCTGCTGATCGGCGTCAACAACCAGTACCGCGGCCGCAGCGTGGACGAGTATGTCGGCGAGTTCCATCGCCTGCTGCGGCGGGCGATCACGCTGGCCGGCGGCCGCGCGCAGCGCGTGCTGGTGCTGTCGATCCCCGACTGGGGGGTGACCCCGTTCGCGCACGCCAGCGGTCGCGACCGCCGGGCCATCGCGGACGACCTGGATGCCTACAACGCCGCCGCACGCGAGCTGTGCCTGGCCGAAGGCGTGGCCTTCGTGGACATCACCGCGATTTCCCGCACAGGTGAAGCCGCCGGGATGCTGGCGGAAGATGGCCTGCACCCCTCGGCGGCGCAGTACGCGCGCTGGGCCGAGGCAGCGCTGCCGGTCGCGCTCGGCCTGCTGTCCGGCGGCGCTACAGCATCCGCCGGCTGATCAGCCCGTCGCGCCGCACCCACTGGTGCCAGAGCGCCGCCGCCGCGTGCAACGCGACCAGCGCGGACAGCAACCACACGCAGGCGAAGTGGACGTACCAGGCGATCGCCCGCCAGGTTTCGTCGTCGGCGGGCGGCACGAACAGCCTCGGCACCCGCAACACGCCCAGCACGTCGAGCGGCGCCTCCATCCAGACCCAGATCACGTAGCCGCTGATCGGCAGCAGGAATAGCAGCAGATACAGCCCGGCGTGGACGATGTACGCCGCCCGGCGACGCCAGCGCGGTTCTCCGCCATCGGCCCGCGGCATGCGCCGCATCAGCCGGCACGCAACCCGCAGCAACATCAGCACCAGCAACACCAGGCCGAGCTGGAAGTGGATGCGCAGCAGGCGCATCCCAGCGTCGCCGTCGATGGCTTCCGCCCCCCAGCCCAGCGCAAGCTGCACCGCCACGCCCATCGCGACCGCCCAGTGCAGGCGCCGGAGGCAGGTGGGATGGCGTTCGCCGCTCATGGCGCCCGGCATTCGCGGTGGCCGGGCACGCCCAGCCCGAGCACGATGTCGCGCTCGACCTGCCAGCGCCCATCGACCATCACTGGCCGCAGGAAGCCGTTTCCGCCGGTGCCGTGCGCCTCGCGCTGTTCTTCTGCGGACAGCTTGGGGTCGTCGAGGAACATCAGGTCGTCGATGTAGTAGGTGAAGCAGCCGGGTTCGAGCACGTGCATATGCACGTGTTCGGCCATCTCTTCGTCGGGGTAGCTGCCCGGCCGGATGGTGTCGATGGCGTATCGGCCCTGCGCGTCGCTGCGCACCCAGCCGCGCAGGCGTCCATGACGCATGGCCTCACGACCGAGCCGCTGCGCCGGGCTCGGATAGATGCCTGTGCGATCGGTCTGGTAGGCGTAGACCACCACGCCGGCGCGGGTGCGGCCGGAGCCGTCCAGTACCCGTCCGGAAATGCGCATCGGCACGCCGGGTTCGCCGGGAGGCGCAAGCCGGATGCTGGACGGAATCTCCGCCGGCATGCCGTCGAACACGGCTTCGCAGCCCTCGCAGGGATTGCCGATCACCGGCACCGGGCGATTGATCGCCGTCGTGGCGGCATGATCGCTGGCCGGCGCGTCGCAGGCGGCGAGCAGGACAAGTGCGAACGCCAGGGTGGCGCGGGGAAGTGCGGGCATCGTTGTGGTCTCCTCGGGGGTGTCGTGTTAGGACGACCGCACCGCGACAACCGTTAACGGCGCTCGGGAACCGCCGTGCGTGCGCCAGTGAATGCCGCATCGTCTCCCGCCGGCAGCGCATCCAGCCATTGCAGCCACCAGCGCTTGGCGCGCGGATAGGGCAACGCGTTCCACCACGGATCCAGCGCGCCCGGCGCGCCGCGCAGCACCGCTTCGCGCGACGGCGCGGGCGCGCTTGCGAGGAACGCGCGCAAGCGATCGTACAGCGGGCCACCCGCCAGCCGCGGGTGCCGCTGCAGCAGCGACAGCAGGCTGATGGCATCCTCTGGCCGCGCCTGCGCCAGCAACCGCTGGAGACGCGCATCGTCGGCCGGCAACAAGCCGCGTCGCGCGTCGAACTCCGCAAGCGCCGCCACGAAACCGTCGCTTGCGCCAAGATCGTGCGGTGTTCCAGCCGCGCCGTCCGCGCGCAGGCGCACCGTGGCGCCCTGCGGCACCAGGGCTTCGCCGCCGCCGTTGCCGACCAGCACCCAGCCGCTGCGCACGGTCAGCGCGCCCGCGCCCGTGGCGTCGCTTTCCAGCGTGAACTCGCAACCCATGTCCAGCGCCTCGGTGCGCGGCAGGCGCACGCCGAAGTAGCCCGGCGGCGCCCACACCCGCGCCCACAGCCGGCCCTGCAGCAGTCGCACGCGATGCCGGCCGGAGCCGGTCTGCTCCAGCCGCAACCGCGAATCGGCAGCCAGCCGCAGCTCGCCGATCCGCGCGATCCGCAGGCGTGCGATGCCATCGTCGCCGGTGGCGATTTCGCCGCCGGCCGGCAAGCGTTCGCCGGCCCGCAGCGGCGCGCCCGCCATCCGCACCTGCCCGCGCAGGGCCGCCACGTCCCAGCCCCGATGCTCGGGCCAGGCCAGGCGATGCTGCAGCAGGATCGCGGCCGCCAGCGCGCACGCGGCGAGCGTCGCGGCCAGCCCCCAGGCGATGCGGAAATGGCGCGAGCGGCGGCGATGACGCGTCGGCGCCGGTGCAGACATGGGCGCGATCAGAGTCGCCTCCGGCCATTGCCCGCGCGGATGCGCATACGGCGCCAGCAGCCGCTCCAGGCGGAGAAGGTCGTCCTCGCCCAGCCCGGCCTTCGACCACAGGTAATCGTCATGGGGATTCATGGACACGCCTCCCGTCCGGTTCAGCCAGCGCCTGCCGCAGCAGCGCCATGCCGCGATGCAGGTTGACCCGCACGCTGCCGGGGGTCAGCCCGGTCAGCTCGGCAATCTCCGGGCCGCTCAGCCCTTCCGCCAGCCGCAGCAGCAGCGGCTCGCGGTACGCCTCCGGCAGCCCGCGGATCGCGTGCAGCGCGCGCTCCGCATCCACCCGATCCTCGTGGCTAGCGTGGACGGCGGTCGCCTCGATCTCCATGCCCGTCGCCGGTGCGAACCGACGCCGTTCGTCCAGGCCAGCGCGGCGCGCCATGCTGGCGATCCAGCCGGGAAAGGCCGCGTCCTCGCGCAGGTCGGCCAGCCGGCGGAACGCGGTCTCGAACACGCGCTGGGCCAGGTCCTCGGCGTCGGCGTGCGCCGCGTAGCCCAGCAGGATGCCGTGCACCACCGGCGCGAAGCGGCGGTACAGGCGATCGAGCGCGCCGCCGTCTCCACGGCGCGCGGCTGCGACCAGCGCGGCGGTTGCCTCGTTCTCGACCAAGCGGTTTCGTTCCGGATACCCCATACCGACGCGGCGATGGCGCCGGGCGTTAACAGGACGATACCCGCGACGCGCGGCGATGCCCGCACCCGCTCTGCCGGCTTGACCGGCGTCATCGGGGCAGCAACCGGCTCCGGCGTAGAATTGGCGGGGTCTCCCCCTTGCTGGAAGCTCCGCCATGTCCCTCGACCCCGCCCTGCGCGCCCGCATCGAATCCGTGCTGGCCGCCAACCCCGTCGTGCTGTTCCTGAAGGGCACGCCGGATGCGCCGCAGTGCGGCTTCTCGGCCAAGACCGCCGCGGCGATGGACGCCACCGGCGCGGACTATGCCCACGTCAACGTGCTGGCCGACCCGGAAATCCGCGAAGGCATCAAGGCCTATGGCGACTGGCCCACCATCCCGCAGCTGTACATCCGCGGCGAGCTGGTCGGCGGCTGCGACATCGTCACCCAGATGGCCGCCAGCGGCGAACTGCACGCCGCGCTGGGCCTGCCCGCGCCCGACCGCACTCCGCCGTCGATCACCATCACACCGGCCGCCGCGGAGATGCTGAAGCAGGCGCTGGCCAACGCCGGCGAGGGCTATGCGCTGCAGGTCGAAGTGGACAAGGGCTACAACGCGCGGCTGCAGCTGGCGCCGGTGGACGATGGCGCCATCGCCAGCGAATCCGCCGGCATCCGTGCCCAGTTCGACCTGGTCAGCGCGCAGCGCGCGCGCGGGATGACCATCGACTGGGCCGACGACGCCCGTGGCAAGGGTCTGGTGATCGACAACCCCAACGCGCCGCCGAAGGTGAAGGCGCTGACCCCGGCGCAGGTGCGCGAGCGCGTGCAGGCCGGCACCCTGGTGCTGGTGGACGTGCGCCCGGCGGACGAGCGCGCGCTGGCGGAGGCGCCGGTCGCCTATCGCCACTTCGACGATGGTGTGGAGGAAATCGAGGCGCTGCCGAAGGACACCGCGCTGGCCTTCCTGTGCCAGGCCGGCGCGCGCAGCGCGCAGGCGGCGGAGCACTTCCGCGCGCTGGGCTTCAAGGAGCTCTACAACGTGGCCGGCGGCATCGTGGCCTGGGCCGACCTGGACCCGGCGGTGCCGCGCTACTGACGGTCGGCGGGACGCCGCTCCCCCTCCTTCGTGGGAGCGCACCGCAGGGGCGCGAACGCTCTTCGTCGGATCATCCAAAGAGCATCGCGCCCCTACGGCGCGCTCCTACGGATTACCGCTGTAGCGACGAAGAAACTCAGAACCCGCCGCCGGCATCCAGCCAGGCCTGCTCGGCGGGCATGTTGACTCGGCCCAGTGTGGCATTGCGATGCGGGAAGCGGCCGAACTGCGCAATCACGTCGCGGTGCGCCAGCGCGTAGCCCAGCAGATTGGAATTCCCCAGCGCGGTGAACAACTCCACCGCGCGCTGCTGGTCGGCCATCGCTTCGGAATGCTCGAACGGCAGGTAGAAGAAGAACCGCAGCGCTGGCTCGATCTGCGCATCGAAACCGGTCTCGATGGCGCGCGTGGCGAAGTGCAGCGCCAGCGGATCGGTGGCGAAGGCGTGGCCGCTGCCGCGGAAGATGTTGCGCGGGATCTGGTCCAGCAGCAGCACCAGCGCCAGCGCGCAGTCGGCCGTTTCCATCCAGCCATCGTGCTCGCGGCGGGCGGCGGCGAAATGCACGTCCTGCCAGCGCGCGCGGCATTCCTCGTCGAAGGCGACCCCGCCACCGAACCATTTGTCCATGCCCGCGTCGCGCCAGAAGGCGAGCAGCTCCTTCGATACGGTCATTCGCAGCCCTCCATGGCGCAACAATAACGGCTTCGGGAACCCCTAGCCCGGCCATCCGTGGCCGCGCGTTCACCAAGGCTGCGCGGCGGCGCCGTGC
Organism: Thermomonas sp. XSG; assembly: GCF_014678725.1. Taxonomy (NCBI): domain Bacteria; kingdom Pseudomonadati; phylum Pseudomonadota; class Gammaproteobacteria; order Lysobacterales; family Lysobacteraceae; genus Thermomonas; species Thermomonas sp. XSG. The sequence continues at coordinate 1,011,609 of NZ_CP061497.1, forward strand.
AAAGCACGCCCTGGCTCACTCGTCGAACCGCAGGTGCCGCACCGACTTGCCGTTGCGACGGATCAGCTTCAGCGACTCGATGCCGACCCGGATGTGGTTCTGCACATACTCGGCAGACACGCGGGCATCGCTGGCCTCGGTCTTCACGCCTTCCGGGATCATCGGCTGGTCCGACACCAGCAGCAGCGCGCCGCAGGGGATGCGGTTGGCGAAACCGGCGGCGAAGATGGTCGCGGTCTCCATGTCGATGGCCATGCAGCGCATCGCCCGCAGCCGGTCCTTGAACTCGTCGTCGTGCTCCCAGACCCGGCGGTTGGTGGTGAACACGGTGCCGGTCCAGTAGTCCAGCTCCATGTCGCGGATGCTGGTGGAGATCACCCGCTGCAGGGCGAACGCGGGCAGCGCCGGCACCTGCGGCGGCAGGTAGTCGTCGCTGGTGCCTTCGCCGCGGATCGCGGCGATCGGCAGCACCAGGTCGCCCAGCTGGTTCTTCTTCTTCAGCCCGCCGCACTTGCCCAGGAACAGCACCGCCTTCGGGCAGATGGCCGACAGCAGGTCCATGACCGTGGCGGCGTTCGGGCTGCCCATGCCGAAATTGATCAGGGTGATGCCGTCGGCGGTGGCGCTGGGCATCGGCCGGTCGACGCCGACCACCGGCGCGCCGGTCATTTCCGAGAAGTGCGACAGATAGCCGCCGAAATTGGTCAGCAGGATGTGCTGCCCGAAGCTCTCCAGCGGCACCCCGGTGTAGCGCGGCAGCCAGTTGTCGACGATTTCCTGTTTGCTCTTCATCGCGGTCCTTTTCCGTTTCCCGGATTCTAAGCCCGGCCCCATGACCTCGGTCATGTGGCGGCCCGGGCGCGATGACGCTAGGGTGCGTGCATCGTTTTTCCGCACCAGGGGAACCACCGCATGAAACCGTTGACCGCCGCCGTGCTGGCGGCGCTGCTGGCCGGCTGCGCCAGTGCGCCGCAGAAGCCGGCATCGCCCGCCAAGCCCTACGACTTCGCCGCCGACCCGTATCCCAGTACCTACCAGCGGATCGCCTCGCCGCCGGTGCTGCTGCAGGGCGCTACGGTGCTCATCGGCAACGGCCAGCGACTGGACAATGCGGACGTGCTGATGCGCGACGGCAAAATCGTCGCGGTCGGCAACGGACTTGAAACCACTGCCGACGCACTTCGCGTCGATGCCAGCGGCAAGTGGATCACGCCCGGCATCATCGACATCCATTCGCACCTGGGCGTGTACGCCAGCCCGGGCGCCAGCGCGCACAGCGACGGCAACGAGGCCACCGCGCCGGTGACCGCGCAGGTCTGGGCCGAACACTCGGTCTGGCCGCAGGATCCGGGGTTCCACGCCGCGCTGGCCGGCGGCGTGACCGCGCTGCAGATCCTGCCCGGCAGCGCCAACCTGATCGGCGGCCGCGGCGTCACCCTGAAGAACGTCTCCGCCACCACCTACCAGGGCATGAAGTTCCCCGGCGCGCCCTGGGGCCTGAAGATGGCCTGCGGCGAGAACCCCAAGCGCGTCTACGGCCAGCGCGGCGGCCCGTCCACCCGCATGGGCAACGTGGCCGGCTACCGCGCGGCGTTCGCCGATGCCGCCGACTACATGAAGAAGCGCAAGGCCGGCGGCAAGGACGCGGAGGCCAAGCGCGACCTGAAGCTGGACACCCTGGCCGGCGCCATCAACGGCGACATCCGGGTCAACATCCACTGCTACCGCGCCGACGAGATGGCGATCATGCTCGACCTCGCCAAGGAATTCGGCTTCAAGATCGCCGCCTTCCACCACGGCGTGGAGGCCTACAAGATCGCCGACCGGCTGGCCGCGGAAGGCGTCTGCGGCGCGCTGTGGGCGGACTGGTGGGGCTTCAAGATGGAAAGCTTCGACGGCATCCAGGAGAACATCGCGCTGGTCGACCGCGTGCCCGGCGGCTGCGCGATCGTGCATTCCGATTCCGCCGAAGGCATCCAGCGGCTCAACCAGGAGGCGGCCAAGGTGATCGCCAACGCCGGCCGCGTGGGCATCCGCATCAGCCCCGAACACGCGATCCAGTGGCTCACCCGCAACCCCGCCAAGGCGATGGGCATCGACGACCAGACCGGCACCCTGGAGTCCGGCAAGATGGCCGACGTGGTGGTGTGGAACGGCAATCCGTTCAGCAGCTTCGCGCAGGCCGAGCAGGTCTACGTGGACGGCGCGCGGCTGTACGACCGCCGCGATCCGGCGCGGCAGCCGACCTCGGACTTCCTGCTCGGGCAGGAGATCGTGTCGGGAGGTGTGCGATGAATGCCCGCATCATCAAGCGCCTCGCGCTGGCGTCGGCGCTGTTCGCCGCCTGCGGCCTGGCGCAGGCCCAGGACCTGCTGATCCGCAACGCCACCGTGCATACCGCCAGCGCGCGCGGCACCCTGCGCAACACCGACGTGCTGGTGAAGCAGGGCCGCATCGCCGCCATCGGCAGTGGCCTCGTCGCCGGCAACGCGCCGGTGGTGGATGCCCAAGGCCAGTCGCTGACGCCGGCGCTGTTCGGCGGCATCACCGACATCGGCGTGGAGGAGGTGTCCGGCGAATCAGGTACCGTCGACGCCACCCTGGCCCTGGGCGCCAACGCCGCCGACATGCAGGTGCGGCCTGAGTTCGACGTCACCCTGGCCTACAACCCGGAATCGGTGCTGGTGCCGGTGGCGCGGGTGGAAGGCATCGGCTGGACGCTGCTGGCGGCCGGCACTCGCCCCGGCGGCTCGCTGATCGGCGGCCAAGGCGGCCTGGTGCGGCTGGACGGCAGCCTCGACGCGGTCGGTCCGCGCGCGCTGTTCGTCACCCTCGGCAGCGCCGGTGCCAACCTAAGCGGCAGCTCGCGCGCGGCGCAGTGGATGCTGCTCGACCAGCTGATCGACGAGGCGCGCGGCCGCATCCCGGCCGACTCGCAGTTCGCCCTGCTCACCCCCGCCGGCCGCACTACCCTGGCGAAATACCTGGGCGGTGGCGGTCCGGTGCTGGCGCGGGTGCAGCGCGCGGCCGACATCGTCCGGCTGCTGCGCTGGGCCAGGCAGCGCGGCGTGCGGGTGGCGCTGGTGGGGGCGGCGGAAGGCTGGAAGGTGGCGCCGCAGATCGCCGCGGCCGGCGTGCCGGTGTTCGTCGACGTGCTGGCCAACCTGCCCGGCGACTTCGATGAAATCGGCGCGACCCTGGACAACGCCGCGCGCCTGCACGCGGCCGGGGTCAAAGTCTCTTTCTTCCAGGGCGGTGACGCTTCGCACAATGCACGCAAGCTGCGCCAGCTGGCCGGCAACGCGGTGGCCAACGGCCTGCCGTGGGAAGCGGGCCTGGCGGGCCTGACCTCGGTGCCGGCAGCAGCGCTGGGCGCAGGTGCGGACATCGGCGCGACCATCGCCGTCGGCCAGCGCGCCGACCTGGTGCTGTGGAGCGGCGACCCGCTGGACGTGGCCAGCGTCGCCCGGCAGCTTTGGCTGGACGGCCGCGCGATCCCGATGCGCAGCCGCCAGACGGAGTTGCGCGACCGTTACCTGCGCGCCGCGGGCACGCCCGAAGAAGGCCAGCTGCCGCGCGCCTATCCGGCCGACGCACGCTGACGCAGACTGGTCGCCGCGCCCGGGGCCACCGGGCGCGGATGCCACGAGGGAGAGATGACCATGGCGATGTTCGAAGGCATCAACTGGCTGGCCGTCCTGGCTGCGGCGCTGTCCGCCTTCCTGCTGGGCGGCCTCTGGTACGGCCCGCTGTTCCGGCGCGCCTGGTGCCGGGAAAACGGCATCGACCCGGATGCACCGCCCAGCGGGCATCCGGCGAGAGTGTTCGGGACCGCCTTTGTCGCGGCACTGGTCGCAGCGGCGGCGTTCGCCGTCCTGCTGCGGCCGGAGCCGCCGCTGCCGGTCGCCCTGCACGCAGGGTTCGTGGCCGGGCTGGCCTATGTCGCGATGGGCTTCGCCATCAACTACGCATTTGCCGGCCGCAGCTTGCGGCTGTGGCTGATCGACGGCGGCTACCACACGCTGCAGTTCACCCCGTACGGGCTGATCCTCGGCGCCTGGCACTGAATCCATCCAGCGCGCCGGCGCCCGCAGGCGGATGAACGGCGCCGCTCTCGGCGCGCGTCGTTGCCGCCCCGCCACATGCAAGCGCGTCCGACTTGCGGTACGGTCTTCGACAACTGAACGGGGGGCTGGAGGACAACATGCGCATCGGAATCATCGCGGATTCGGCCTGCGACCTGCCAACCGACTTCATCGAGCGCGAGAACATCACCATCCTGCCGGTAACCGTGCAGATCGGACAGGCGGTGCTGGCCGACGTGCGCAACGAGGAAGCGACGATGAACTTCCTCAGCGGCGAAACCGCCGCGCGGGCGTTCGAGGCGGAGACCACGCCATTCACCGTGCAGCAGGTGCACGACCTGTTCCTGGGCAAGCTGGTGCACGACTACGACTACGTGTTCTGCATCACCACCACCCGTACCCGCAGCGGCATCCACGACAACGCGCAGCAGGCCAGCTTCACCATCCTCAACGAATACAAGGCGGTGCGGGCCGCCTCCGGCAACAACACCCCGTTCTCGCTGCGGGTCATCGACAGCCAGAACGTGTTCGCCGGGGTCGGCGTGCCGGTGATCGAGGCGGTGCGCATGCGCGCCGCCGGCGAGTCGCCGCCGCGGATCCGCGCGCACCTGGAGTTCATCGCCAGCAAGACCCACGCCTACATGGTGGCCCCGGACCTGAACTACCTGCGCAACCGCATCAAGAAGCGTGGCGACAAGAGCGTCAGCTTCCTCAGCGCGACGCTGGGCACGGCACTGGACATCAAGCCGATCCTGCACTGCAACCAGGGCGAAACCGGCCCGGTGGCGAAGGTGAAGGGTTTTGCCGCGGCCAGCCGCAAGCTGTTCGATTTCACCGCCGAACGCGTGGCCTCCGGTCTGCTGACCCCCACCGTGAACCTCTGCTACGGCGGTGCGCTGGAGGAGATGCGCGCGCTGCCGGGCTACCAGCACCTGCGCGACGTGTGCAAGGACCGCGGCGTCGAGGTGTTCGAGAGCTTCATGGGCCTGTCAGGCCTCGTCAACGTCGGCCGCGGCGCGCTGGTAGTGGCGTTCGCGGCGCCGCCGCACCGCTTCGGCTGAGCAGTGACGGCGCCTCCACGGCCAGGCCACTAGCCTCTGGACTCATCTTTCCGGGATCGACCATGACCACTCGCTACTACATCCGCCTGCCCAATCCCGACGAGGCACGAGGCAACGACCCTGAACTGAGCTTCCGTTCGCGCGGCGCGGAAGGATTCGCCGAGGAGTTGCAGCAGGCACTGCGCGATGACGCCCTGTTCTTGCGCTGGCAGGCCAGGCAGGAAGAGCCTGACGATGTCGATCCGGCGCTGGCCGCCACCGACCCGGCCGCCCGCGTCACTGGCCAGCAGGACGACCTGCACATCGACCTGATCGTGGATACCCGCCTGTCCTCGGCGCTGCTGCGCCAGCGAATGGCGCTGCTGGCCGGCAGTCACTGGCAGCTGCGCGACGTCACCGCGGTCTGAGTTTTCCCACCGCATGATCCCGGCGCTGCTGTCATGGAGCGGCGGCAAGGACGCCGCATGGGCCCTGCACGCCCTGCGCAGGCACGGCGAAGTCGAGGTGGTCGGCTTGCTCACCACCCTCACCGAAGGCTTCGATCGTGTGTCGATGCAGGGCATCCGCCGCGACGTCCTGCACGCGCAGGCCCGCGCCGCCGGACTACCACTGATCGAAGCATGGATCCCGCAGGCCGCCGACAACGCGACCTACGTCACCAGCTTCACCGACGCACTGGCACGGGCGCAGGGGCAATGGCCGGGACTCGCCCATATCGCCTATGGCGACCTGCTGCTCGCCGACATCCGCAGCTGGCGGGAAGCGCTGTGCACGCGGCTGGGCTGGACGCCGCTGTTCCCGCTGTTCGACAGCGACACCGCACGGCTGGCGCGGGAGATGATCGAAGGCGGCCTGCGCGCGCACCTGTGCTGCGTGGATACCACCCAGCTCGATGCCGCATTCGCCGGCCGCGCCTTCGATGCCGCGCTGCTGGCCGAACTGCCGCCGGGTGTCGACCGCTGCGGCGAACACGGTGAATTCCACACCTGCGTGTCCGCCGGGCCGATGTTCGCCGCGCCGCTGGCGCTGCAGGCTGGCGACACCGTGCTGCGCGACGGACGCTTCGCCTATACCGACTTCAGGCTGGCCTGACTGGAGGCGCCCCGCAGCGTCGCGGACGATGCTATGCCTTCAACGCCGTGGCGTGATGGGCGATGTGCTCACCGATGAAGCTGGCGATGAAGTAATAGCTGTGGTCATACCCCGGCTGCATGCGCAGATACACCGGGTACCCGGCCGCATCGGCGGCGTCCTTCAGCCGCCACGGCTGCAGCTGGGCATCGAGGAACTCGTCGGCCTGGCCCTGGTCGACCAGCACCGGCAGCTTTTCCGCTGCCGTCCGGATCAGCTGGCTGGCGTCGTACTGCGCCCATGCCGCATGGTCCTCGCCAAGATAGGCGGCGAACGCCTTCTGCCCCCACGGCACTTGCGAGGGCGCAACGATCGGCGAGAACGCCGACACGCTGCGATAGCGCCCGGGATTGCGCAGTGCCACCACCAGCGCACCATGGCCGCCCATCGAATGCCCGCTGATCGCACGCGCGTCCGTCACCGGAAAATGCGCTTCCACCAATGCCGGCAGCTCGTCCGCCACGTAGTCGAACATGCGGTAATGCGCTGCCCACGGCGCCTGCGTGGCGTTGACGTAGAAGCCGGCGCCCTTGCCGAGGTCGTAGCCCTCGGCATCGGCCACGCCGTCGCCGCGCGGGCTGGTATCGGGGCAGACGATCGCGATGCCGTGCTCCGCCGCGTAGCGCTGCGCGCCGGCCTTGGTGATGAAGTTCTGTTCGCTGCAGGTCAGGCCCGACAGCCAGTACAGCACCGGCACCGGTCCGTCCTGCGCCTGCGGCGGCAGGTAGATCGCGAATGTCATGTCGCAGCCCAGCACCGCCGAGCGGTGCCGGTACACGTCCTGCCAGCCGCCGAAGCAGGCGCGGTGTTCGATGCGTTCCATCAGGCCATCCCCCTTTAGAAGCGCACCACCGAGCGGATCGACTTGCCTTCGTGCATCAGCTCGAAGGCTTCGTTGATCCCCTCCAGCCCCATGGTGTGGGTCACGAACGGCGCAAGCTGGATCTCGCCGGCCATCGCCTCCTCCACCATGCCCGGCAGCTGGCTGCGGCCCTTCACGCCACCAAAGGCGGTGCCCATCCACTTGCGGCCGGTCACCAGCTGGAACGGGCGGGTGGAGATCTCCTGCCCCGCACCGGCCACCCCGATGATCACGCTCTGGCCCCAGCCGCGGTGCGCGCATTCCAGCGCCGCGCGCATCACGTTGACGTTGCCGATGCACTCGAAGCTGTGGTCCACGCCCCAGCCGGTCATCTCCACGATCACCTGCTGGATGGGTTTATCGAAATCCTTCGGGTTCACGCAGTCGGTGGCACCCATATCGCGGGCCATGTCGAACTTCGAGGGATTGGTGTCGATGGCGATGATCCGCCCCGCCTTCGCCCGCCTTGCCCCCTGGATCACCGCCAGCCCGATGCCGCCCAAGCCGAACACCGCGACCGAATCGCCTTCGGCCACCTTCGCCGTGTTCTTCACCGCGCCAAGGCCGGTGGTGACGCCGCAGCCCAGCAGGCAGGCCTGCTCGTGGTTGGCCTCGGGGTTGATCTTCGCCAGCGAGACTTCGGCCACCACGGTGTACTCGCTGAAGGTGCTGCAGCCCATGTAGTGGTACAGCGGCTGGCCGTTGTAGGAGAAGCGGGTGGTGCCATCCGGCATCACGCCCTTGCCCTGGGTGGCGCGCACCGAGGTGCACAGATTGGTCTTGCCGCTCTTGCAGAACAGGCATTCGCCGCATTCGGCGGTGTACAGCGGGATCACGTGGTCGCCCGGCTGCACGCTGGTCACGCCCTCGCCCACTTCGACCACCACGCCCGCGCCCTCGTGGCCCAGCACGCAGGGGAACAGGCCTTCCGGGTCATCGCCGGACAGGGTGAACGCATCGGTGTGGCAGACGCCGGTGTGGGTGATCTTCACCAGCACCTCGCCGGCCCTGGGCGGGGCAACGTCGATCTCGACGATCTGCAGCGGCTGGCCAGCGGCGAAGGCAACGGCGGCGCGGGATTTCATGGCATGGCTCCGGTGGGTCTACTTGAGATAGGAACGCACCAGCGCGATCACCTGGTCGATGCTCTGCTGGTGCTGCTTGCGGATTTTCGGGTCGCTGGCGAGCTGAATGAATTCCCCGCGCAGATGGCTGTCCAGGATCTCTGCCATCAGCCCGTTCACCGCACCGCGCAGCGCGGCCAGCTGCTGCAGGATCGGCGCGCAGTCGGCGCCGGCCTCCACCGCGCGCTCCAGCGCATCCACCTGGCCGCGGATGCGGCGCAGGCGGGTGGTGGCGCGCTTCTTGTCTTCCGGGGAATGCGGCACGGCGGCACCCATCGATACTGCAGGGGAGTATAGGCGAAGCCGGCCCGGCACACACCCCGCGATGCCCGCAACGCCCCCTAACCGGTGTTCTGGATGCCCGCGGCGATGCCGTTGACGGTGGACACCAGCGTGCGCAGCAGGGCTTCGTCCTCGCGCCCGCCTTCGCGCCATCGCCGCAGCAGGTCCACCTGCAGCAGGCTGATCGGATCGACGTAGGGATTGCGCAGCCGGATCGACAGGCGCAGCCGGTAATCGTCGGCCAGCAGCGCGTCGCGCTGCTTGATCGCGAGGATCGCCTCGCGGGTGCGATCGAACTCCCCTGCGATGGGCGGGAAGAACACCGGATGCAGCCCGCCGGCCAGCGCGGAATAGCGTTCGAAGATGTCGATGTCGGACTTCGCCATCGCCATTTCCACGTCGTCGATCATCGCGGCGAAGAACGGCCAGTCGCGGGCCATGGCCGCCATCGCGTCCAGTCCGTGCACATCAATGCCGTGGCGCAGGGCGGTTCCGATGCCGTACCAACCGGTCAGGCCGGAACGGCTCTGCGCCCACGAAAACACCCACGGGATCGCGCGCAGGTTGGCGATGCCGCCATCGCGGCGGCGCGAGGGCCGCGAACTGATGTGCAGGCGCTCGATCACGTCCACCGGCGTGGCCGCACGGAAGTAGGCCGGGAAGTCCGGATGCTCGTGCACAAGCGCGCGGTAGTGCGCGCGCGAGACCTGTGCAAGCTCGGTGGCAAGCGCGCGCCAGCGGTCCTCGCGCGGCTCGGGTGGGCGCGGCCGCAGCGATGCGCGCAGCACCGCGCCGGTCATCTGCTCGAGGTTTCGCAACGCCAGCGCGCGGATACCGTACTTGCGGTGGATCACTTCGCCCTGCTCGGTGACGCGCATGCGCCCGGCCACGCTGCCGCGCGGCGCCGCCATGATCGCCCGTTCGGTCTTGCCGCCGCCGCGGCTGACAGAACCGCCGCGGCCATGGAAGAACACCAGCTGCAGGCCGGCCGAGCGCGCCACTTCCAGCAGCTCGACCTGCGCGCGCTGCAGCGCCCAGCGTGATGCCAGCAGCCCGCCATCCTTGGCGCTGTCGCTGTAGCCCAGCATCACCACCTGCCGCCCGCCGCGCGCGGCCAGGTGGCGGCGGTACAGCGGGTCGGCGAACAGCGCCCGCATCGTCGCCGGCGCCGCCGCCAGGTCGTCCACCGTCTCGAACAGCGGCGCCACGTCCAGCGGCACTTCGGCATCGACGACGCAGCCGGCGATGCGCGCCAGCGCCAGCACGGCCAGCGCATCGGCGGCATTGCGCGCCATGCTGATGATGTACGGCCCGAAGGCATGTTCGCCCAGCGCCGCGCGCAGTTCGCGCACGGTGCGGAACACCTCCAGCGTCGCCGTGGCGTCGGCTGCGCCCGCGTCGGCCGGTGCAGCGCCCGAGATCAGCGCATGCAAGCGCTCGATCCGCGCCGGCAGCGGGCGCGCGGCCCACTCGGCATCCGCTTCCAGCGCGGCCAGCGCCTGCTCGTGCACGGCGGAATCCTGGCGCAGGTCCAGCGCGGCCATGTGGAAGCCGAAGGTGCGCGCACGCCAGAGGATGCGCCGCAACGCGAAGCGGCCGGCATGGTCGCCGCGGTGCCGGGCCAGGCTTGCATCGATCAGCACCAGGTCGTCGATGAAGGCCGCTGCATCGGCATAGCCACCCGTCGCGCCTTCGCCGGTGGCCTGCAGGCGCGCGCGCATCGCCCACAGCAACTGCCGGTAGGGCATGTCGGCCAACCGTGGCCGGTTGCGCACCATGCCCTCCGGCAGCAGCGCCCGGTGTGCGGCGGCACGCGCCTCGATTTCCGCGTCGATGCCGGCATTGCCATGGCTCTGGGTGAGGATGTCGCCCAGCGCGCGCAGGTCGGCCAGGTAGCAGTCCAGCGCCAGCGCGCGCTGCGCGGCCAGCGCGTCGCGCACGCTGGCCGCGCCGACGTTGGGATTGCCGTCCATGTCGCCGCCCACCCAGCTGCCGAAGCGCAGCAGCGGCGGCAGCGCGATGCGTTCGCCGTAGGCGGCTTCCACCGCCTCGGAAAATGTCTCGTAGAACACCGGCAGCACGCGATACAGGACGCTGCCAAGGTAGAAGCCGACATGCTCGACCTCGTCGGCCACGCTGGGACGCTGCAGCGGCGCTTCGTTGGTCTGCCAGGCGGTGGTCAACGACTGGCGGATGCGGGCGTCGTCGGCGCGCCGCTCCGGCTGCGTGCGGGTGCGGTCGACATCGGCGATCAGCCGTTCGACCACGGTCTTTTCCTTCAGCAGCAGCGCGCGCCGCACCGCCTCGGTGGGATGCGCGGTGAACACTGGCTCCACGCACAGCCCGGCCAGCTGCGCCTGCAGTTCGGCCAGCGTCACGCCTTCGTCGCGCAGGCCGCGCAGCACCGCTTCCAGTCCACCCGGCTGCGGCGCCTCGCCCAACCGCTGGTAGTCGCGGCGCCGGCGGATGCGATGCACGCGCTCGGCCACGTTGGTGGCGCTGAAATAGGCCGCGAACGCGCGCACCAACGGCTCCGCCTGCGCCAACGGCACCTGCGCCAGCCGCTGCGCCAGCGCGTCCACGGGCTCGCCCTGCTCGCGCCGGGCAATCGCGATCCGCCGCAGCGTCTCGACCTGTTCCAGGAACACCGGCGCCACCTGCTCGGCCAGCATGTCGCCGACCATCGCGCCAAGGCGGCGCACATCGTCGCGCAGGGGGGTATCGGTGTCGGCGAATTCGAGCTGCTCGCGCAGCGGCGTGTCGGCGGACGTCATGGCCGCAGGCTAGCGCGATTCTTGCTGCATCGCGTCAACGGTTGCAGGTGCTACCGTTCCGGTCAATACCGTCATCCATGCACGATCGCCCACGCAGGGAGAGGCCTTGATGAAGCGATGGAAATGGTTCCTGGCAGCTTGCCTGCTGCCCACCGCGTCCGCTCTTGCCGGCGCTCCGGAAGCTGCCCGGCCGGATGCCGGCTGCGAGGCCGCCTATGCCGCCCTGCCCGAGGGCACGCTGCTCGACCTGCTTGACCCTGCCGCGCCTGAGCCGCGACGGCACGAGGCCCTGGCGGCGTACAGGCGCTTGTCCACGATGGCCGACTGCCCTGAATTCGGATACACCCTGGGCCAGCTCTATCGCCACGGTGAATATCTGCCGGGCAACTTGCTGCCGCAGGATCTGGACAAGGCGCGCGCACTCATCCAGCCGATGGCCGAGGCCGGCTACCTGCCCGCTTTCGCCGATCTGGCGGAAATGGAGATGCGCCATGCCAACGCGCGCGAAGCGATGCGCTGGACCCAGGTCTACCTGCACTACGTTGACCGGTTCCGCGACCCCGGCATGAGCGCCGACGACGCGCAGTACCAACGTTCGGCTTACAACGGCAATCTGCTCAACCGCGTGTCGCTGATCTGGCAACACGCCCCGGTCTACCTCCCGCGCAAACTGGTGGACCAGGACCTGCAGGCCTATCTGGACGCGAACGACAACCGGGTCGCGCGTCGGATCGACGAATATCGGCAGGGCCTGCACCGGCGGGCATCCGCGCAGGATGGCGGGCCGATCCGGGTCGCATCGCGACCGCAGCGCTGTTACGTGCAGCAGATCGACCGGCTCGGTGCCGCTGCCGCCACCTGGATCGTGGAGGTTCAGCCTTCGGGCCAGATGGGGAGGATCGTGTTGGAAAACTTCGTGCCCAGGCCGGAGGTGGCCGATGCGATGGTCGACTGCCTGCGGCAATACGTCTTCGAGCCATTTCCCGGCACGCAGCCGGCAACGATCCGCATCCCGATGGTGATGGGCTCCACTGAAGGCGCCAGCATCAGCCGCAAGCGAAGGCGCTGAGGGTCAGTAGGAAAACTCGCAGAACACCGGGTCGACACTGCCGCGCCATTCGCCGTGGAACAGCGCCAGCTTGCGCTCGGCCGGGGTCTTGCAGGACTCCACGATCTCCACCAGCGGATCGAGGAAGCCGGTCTCATCGGCGCCGCAGCGGTCCTGCACGGCGCGCCGGCGCAGGCCGGCGGCGGAAATCTCCAGCGCGCGGCGGGCCAGGTCGCGCAGCGTGCCGCCGCGGAACGGCAGCCCCAGCGCATGCTTCGGCACGCCATCGCGCAGGGCGTGGCGTTCGACCATGCTGAAATCCTTGACCAGGTCCCAGGCGGCATCCAGCGCCGCGTCGTCGTACAGCAGGCCCACCCAGAAGGCCGGCAGCGCGCACAGCCGGCCCCACGGGCCGCCGTCGGCACCACGCATCTCCAGGAACTTCTTCAACCGCACTTCCGGGAAGGCGGTGGTCATGTGATCGTTCCAGTCGCGCAGGGTCGGCAGCGCGCCGGGCAGCACGTCCAGGCGGCCCTGCATGAAGTCGCGGAACGATTTGCCGCTGGCATCGTGGTAGATGCCGTCGCGATAACTGAAGTACATCGGCACGTCGAGCAGGTAATCGACGTAGCGCTCGTAGCCGAAGCCATCCTCGAACACGAAGTCGAGCATGCCGGTGCGGTCGGCGTCGGTGTCGGTCCAGATGTGCGAGCGGTAGCTGAGGTAGCCGTTGGGCTTGCCCTCGGTGAACGGCGAGTCGGCGAACAGCGCTGTTGCTATCGGCTGCAGCGCCAGCGAGACGCGGAACTTCTTCACCATGTCCGCTTCGGACGCATAGTCCAGGTTGACCTGCACCGTGCAGGTGCGGGTCATCATGTCCAAGCCCAGGCTGCCGACTTTGGGCATGTAGTCGCGCATGATCTTGTAGCGGCCTTTCGGCATCCACGGCATTTCGTCGCGCCGCCACTTGGGCTGGAACCCCATGCCGAGGAAGCCGAGCTTGAGCTCGTCGGCCACTTCACGCACTTCGCGCAGGTGGCTGCCGACCTCCCTGCAGGTCTGGTGGATGGACTCCAGCGGCGCGCCCGACAGCTCCAGCTGCCCGGCCGGCTCCAGCGTCACCGACGCGCCATCGCGGGTCAGCGCGATCACCCGGCCGTTTTCCTCGTAAGGCGCCCAGCCGAACCGGACCAGCCCCTTCAGCAGCGCCTCGATGCCACGCTCGCCATCGAAGGTGGGCGGACGCAGGTCATCCAGCCGGAAGCCGAATTTCTCGTGCTCGGTGCCGATCCGCCACGCGTCGCGCGGTTTCTCGCCCGAAGCCAGCACCTCGGCCAGCTGGTTGCGGCCGGTGATCGGCGTGTCGCTGGCTGTGCTGGGTCCGGACATCGGCATCGCCTATCGGTTTGGCGAAGCAGGATAGCCGGCCCGCGGCGGCACCGCAGCAACGCCGTTGTGGCATCAGCGTTCCGTGATTGCGCGCAATTGGGCTATATCGCCAGCCAGCCGGCGACCACCGCGCGCAGTTCGTCAACGCCCTGCTTCGATTCGCCGGAGAACAGCTGCACGCTGACGCTGTCGGCGAACGACCGCGCCAGTTCCATCCGCACCGCCTGCAGGGTGTTGCCGGCGGCGCCGCGGCCAAGCTTGTCGGCCTTGGTCAGGATCACGTGCGCAGGCAACCCGCGGCGCATGGCGTATCCCAGCATCTGCCGGTCGTATTCCTTCAGCGGGTGGCGCACGTCCATCACCACCACCAGCCCGCGCAGGGCGTCGCGGCTGCCGAAATAGCCCTCGAGGAAGGCCTGCCAGTGCGCCTGCAGGTCCTGCGGCACCTTGGCGTAGCCATAGCCCGGCAGGTCGACCAGGTATTTGTTCTCGTGCGGCGGCAGGCCGAAGAACACCAGCTGCTGGGTGCGGCCGGGGGTCTTGGATACGCGCGCGAGCGCGTTCTGCTGGCAGAGCGCGTTGAGGGCGGAGGATTTGCCGGCGTTGGAGCGGCCGGCGAAGGCCACTTCGAAGCCGCCATCGGGCGGCAATTGCCGGTAATTGTGGGCGGCCAGCAGGTACTGGGCGCGCGCGAACGGATTGGGTGCAGCCATGGGCATAGCATGGCATGTCCGCGCGGATGTCGGTCCAGTTTGACCGCTCCGGGCGCGCCGACCATAATTTGCAGGTTGCGCGGCACCTGCCCGCGTCCTTATGCCAGTGGAGTTTCGCATGCGTCCTGTCCATGCCCTTGCCGGTGTTGCCTGTCTTGCTCTTGCCGCCGCTGCTTGGGCCCAGAGCGAAGCCGTCGCCGCACCCGACAATGCCCCGGTGCAGACCGCGCCGCTGGCCGAGAAGCCCGCCACCTGGGGTGATGCCAAGGCCGGACAGGCCAAGGCCGGCGCCTGCGCGGCCTGCCACGGTCTCGACGGCAACGCGATGCAGCAGAACGCGCCGCGCATCGCCGGCATGCCGGAGCGCTACATCGCCGACCAGCTGCACCTGTTCAAGAGCGGCCAGCGCACCAGCGGCATGGCCGCGATCATGGCCCCGTTCGCCGGCATCCTCAGCGCGCAGGATATGCGCGACGTCGGCGCCTGGTACGCCAGCCAGAAGGCCGGCACCGGCGTGGCCGATGACACCACGATTGCCGAAGGCCCCAATCAGGGCATGAAGTTCTACCAGGTCGGCGAGCGCCTTTTCCGCAGTGGCGACCCGGCCCGCGGCCTGCCGGCCTGCATGGCCTGCCACGGCCCGTCGGGTGCCGGCAACCCCGGTCCGGCCTATCCGACCCTGCACGGCCAGGACTCGGCATACGTGACGCGCCGGCTGGAGGAATACCGCACCGGCACCACCACCTACACCGCGCCGGCGCATTTCAACCTCATGGCCGCGGTCAGCAAGTCGCTGAGCGACGAGGAAATCCGTTCGCTGGCCAGCTACGTGCAGGGCCTGCATACCCGCGCCCCCGGCACCACCAAGGAAAGCATCGCCCGCTGAGCGATGCTTCACCATGCGTTGGCCCTGGCCCGTGCATGCTCGTCCGGGCCCACTGCTTGAACACCGGAGCCTGATTCGATGCGCGGACTGCTGTTGACGTTCGTCCTGCTTGCCGCCACCGCGTTTGCGCCCGCACAGGCGCAGCGCGCCCTGCCCGGCCTTGCCGAAGGCTTGCAGTACCGCTACATCGACAACGGGCAGCCCTACCGCGCGCTGCCGCCCGGCATGGTGGAAGTGGCCGAGGTCTTCGCCTACACCTGCCCGCACTGCGCGCACTTCTCGCCGATGCTGGAAGCCTGGGCCAAGCAGCTGCCCGCGCATGCCCGGCTGGTGCTGGTGCCTGGCGTGTTCAGCCGTGACGACCCGTGGTCGCGGGTGTTCTTCGCCGCGCAGGCCGCCAAGTCGTTGCAGGTCCTGCACCCGCGCCTGTTCGCCGCCGTCCACGAGACCGGCGAACTGCCGCGCAATGCCGATGCCGGCCAGATCCTCGCCTTCGCCGGCGGGGTCCAGGGCAGCAATGCCGCGGCACTGAAAGCGGCGATGGCGGACGACGCCGCGCTGCTGCCCAAGCTGAAGCAGGCCTACGATTTCGGCGTGCGCAGCCAGCTCGAGGGAACGCCATCGCTGGTGATCGCCGGCCGTTACCTGGTCCTCGGCAACAGTTACGAAAGCCTGCTGGCCAATGCGCGTGCGGTCGTCGACGCGCTGGCACCGAAGAAAAAGCCGGCCCCCCCGCGGGCCGCACCGGCGGCCAAACCCGCCGCCCCCCGATCCTGACCGACTGACGGAACCGCCATGACCGCATTGCGCCACGCCCTGCTCCTGCTCGTCCTGCTGCCGCTGGCCGCCTGCAAGAACGACGCGCCCGCGCCGGTCGCGGCCGGCGACGCCGCCCCGGCGGCTACGCAGGCCGCCACCAAGGCCGCCAGCGCCGAGGATCCGCAGCGCGCCGCACAGGCCGCAGCGGCGGTGCAGGCCGCGGCCGAGGCTGCCGCCAAGGCACCGCCGCCGGTGGAAGGCACCGACTACGTGACCATTCCCAACGGCCAGCCGTTCGACACCGCGCCTGGCCGCATCGAGGTGGTCGAGTTCTTCGGCTACGTCTGCCCGTTCTGCGCCGCCGTGCAGCCGCAGGTCTCGGCGATGAAGTCCAAGCTGCCGCCGGACGTGCATTTCGTCTACGTGCCGGCCGCGTTCGGCGCGATGTGGGACAACTACGCCAAGGCCTACTACGCCGCCGAAGCGATGGGGCTGGTGGACAAGACCCACGACGCGATGTTCCGGGCCATCCATATCGACCAGACCCTGAAGGGCGAGCGCGGCATGGACAAGCCGGAGGACATCGCCGCGTTCTACGCCAACTATGGCGCCAACCCCGGGCAGTTCCTCAACAGCATGCAGAGCTTCGCGGTGGCCACCAAGATGAACCGCGCCCGCCAGTACATGACCGAAGCCTTCGCCAATGGCGACCAGATGGGCACCCCGGCCTTCGTGGTCGCCGGCAAGTACCGGGTCAAGGGCAAGAGCGTGGACGACATGTTCCGCATCATCAACCAGCTGATCGTCGCCGAGCGCTCCAAGCTCGCCGCCTCGGCACCCGCGGCGGCGCCCAGCCCTGTGGCGACGGACGCGCCGCAGGGCTGATTCCCGCCCCATGGACAAACGCCGGCTGCGCCTGCTGAGCGCCAATATCCAGGCCGGCTCCAGCACGCGCGGCTACGGCGACTACGTCGCGCGCAGCTGGTCGCACGTGCTGCCGGCCGGCAACAAGCGCGGCGCACTGGACACCATCGCCGAACTGGCCGGCCGCCATGACATCGTCGGCCTGCAGGAGGCCGATCCCGGCAGCCTGCGCTCCGGGTTCACCAACCAGACCCATTACCTGGCCGAACGCGCCGGCTTCGCCTACTGGAGCCACCAGCCCAACCGCAGCGTGGCCGGCGTGGCTTCCAGCGCCAATGGCCTGCTCAGCAAGCTGGAGCCGCGGCTGGTCGAGGACCACCCATTGCCGGGCAGGGTCAAGGGCCGCGGCGTGCTCACCGCCACCTTCGGCGACGGCCGCGACGCGCTGACCGTGGCGGTGGCCCATCTCTCGCTGGGTAGCCAGTCGCGGCGCTCGCAGATCGACTTCATCGCCGACATCCTCGCCGGCCTGCCGCACGCAGTGCTGATGGGCGACTTCAACTGCGATCCGGAGCAGCCGGAGATGCAGCAGCTGTATCGCAAGACCCGGCTGCAGCCGCCCGACCGCTGCGTGCCCACCTTCCCCTCATGGCGCCCCCAGCGCGCCATCGACCACATGCTGGTGACGCCGGCGCTGGCACTGGCCACCATGCAGGCGCTGCCCGCCGCGCAGTCCGACCACCTGGCGCTGTCGGTGGAACTGGACGTACCGGAAACGGCGCTGCGCTGAAACGAGCCTAGGTTGCGCTGTACGCGAACGCGCTGCCGACCACCAGCAGGAAGACCGCGAACACCCGCTTCAGCGCGGGCCCGCTGAGCGCATGCGCGAGCCGGGTGCCGTAAGGCGCCGCCAGCACAGACGCCAGCGCCACGCCGATCGCCGCCGGCAGATAGACATAGCCCACCGCGCCCGCCAGCGGAAGCGCGCCTGCCGGCGCCTGCAATGCGTAACCCAGCGCGCTACCCAGGCCGATGAAGATGCCGCAGGCAGACGAAGTGCCCACCGCCTGCACCGGCACCACCCCGCGCCACACCAGCAGCGGCACGGTCAGGCTGCCACCGCCGATGCCGACGATGGCCGACACGATGCCGATCCCGCCACCTGCCAGCGTGTAGCCGGGGCCACGGGGCACCAGCGCGGCATCGCCGCCGGATTTCGGCTGCACCAGCAGCATCTGCGCCGCCACGATCCAGCAGTACGCCGCCACGCACCAGCGCAGCACGTTGCCATCCAATGTGATCGCGAAGCGGCTGCCCAGCCAGCCGCCCAGCAGCACGCCGGGCACCATCCAGCCCACCGTCGGCCACAGCACGCTGCCGCGGCGGTGATGCGCGCGCGCCGATGAGGCCGCGGTCAGCACGATGCTGGCCAGCGAACTGGCCAGCGCCGCGTGCATCGCCGCGTCCACCGGCACGCCTTGGGTGGGCAGCAGCCATGCCAGTGCACCCACCAGCACCAGCCCGCCGCCGATGCCCAGCAGCCCGGCCAGCACGCCGGCACACGCGCCCAGCGCCAGATAGAGAAGCAGGAACGACATCGCGCACCATCGAAAAAGACGTTCATCGATGCTCGGCTATAGTCGGGCGATGCACAAGATCGCGCCCTCGCTGCTGCTGTTGTCGTCGCTGGTTGCCGGCATCACCACCGTCCACGCGCAGTCGCCCACGCCGCGCCCGGCGCCGCTGCTGCAACCGGCCCCGGTGCGGATCGCGCCGCCCGATCCGGCACTGCGCGCCGCCTTCGACACCGCCGCCGGCAGCAGCGGGTTGGATGATCTGGCACTGGCGGGTTTTTCCAGCCAGCCGCTGGCCGGCTGGCTGGAGTACGTCGCCCTGCGCGGGCGCATGGATACGCTGCCGCTGGCGCGCGGCAATGCCTTCCTGGCGGCGCATCGGGGCGAGCCGGTGGCCGCGGCCTTCCGCAACGACTGGCTCAGCGCGCTGGCCCGCCGCAACGAATGGCAGGCTTTCCTGGACCAGTGGGATGCCGGCATCGACGGCGCCGCGCTGCGCTGCCTGCGCCTGCAGGCGTTGATGGCGGTCAATCGCGCGGATACGCAATGGACTGCCGACGCGCAGGCGCTATGGCGCAGCAGCGGCCGTTCGCTGCCGGCGCAATGCGACCCGCCGTTCGCGCTGCTGGCCGCGCAAGGCGGCCTGACGGATGCGCTGCGCTGGGAACGCTTCGACCGTGCCGCCGCCGACGCACAGGGCGGCGTGATGCGCGCGATTGCCGCCGGCCTGCCGTCGGCCGATGCGGCTCTGGCGCTGCAGTACGCGGCCTATCTGGATGCGCCGGAGGCCGCCGTGGACGCGTGGCCGAAAACCGCTCGCAGCCGGCTGGTGGCATCGACCGCGCTGGCCAAGCTGGCGAAGACCGACCCGGCTCGCGCCGAAATGCTGTTGCCGGGCGTAGCGAAGGCCCTGGCGTTCGGGGAGGACGACAACGCCCGCGTGCTCTACCAGGTCGCGCTGTGGTCGGTGGCGTCCTACCTGCCGGATTCCGCGCGCCGCCTCGCCAACGTCCCGGCGTCGGCCTATGACGACAGCCTGCACGAGTGGCGGGTGCGCGAGGCGCTCTCGCGTAGCGATTGGGCTGCCGCGCTGGCCGCGATCAAGCGCATGCCGGACGCGCAGCGTAACGATTCACGCTGGTTGTATTTCGCCGCCCGCACCAGCGAACTGACCGGCGACGTGGCCGCTGCCAAGTCGCTGTACGCGCAGGCCGCGCGCAAGCCCGACTTCCACGGCTTCCTCGCCGCCGACCGCCTCGACCAGCCGTACGCGCTATGCCCGTGGCTGCCCGCGCCGACGCCGGCGCTGAAGCAAGCGGTGGCCCGCGATCCGAACATCGTCCGCGCAGTGCAGCTGTTCCAGCTCGACCGCAGGGGCTGGGCCGCGCGCGAGTGGAACGCCGCGCTGGCGCGCTTCAGCGACGAACAGCGGCGGCTGGCGGTAGAGGTGGCGCAGGACAACGGCTGGTTCGACCGCGGCGTGTTCGGGCTGGTCAACGTCGATGGCAAGCGCTTTCCGGAAGAGCAGCACCTGTACCGGCTGCGCTTCCCGCTGCACCACGACGCAACGATCCGCCGCGAAGCCGCGCGCAACGGCCTCGACCCGGCGTGGGTGGCGGCTGAGATCCGCGCCGAAAGCGTGTTCGACCCCAGCGCCCGCTCCAGCGCAGACGCGCGCGGCCTGATGCAGGTCGTCCCGGCCACCGGCGCGGCGATCGCCGCGAAGATCGGCCAGCCCTGGAACGGCGCCGACACGCTGTTCGATCCCGACGCCAACATCGCCATCGGCACCGCCTACCTGCGCCAGCTGATGGACCGCTACGGCGGCAAGCCCTACCAGGTGATCGCCGGTTACAACGCCGGACCCACCCCGCTCAACCGCTGGGTTTCGCAGCGCCCGACGATGGACCCGGACTTCTGGATCGAGACCATCAGCTACAAGGAAACCCGCGAATACGTGGCGCGCGTCCTCAGCTTCAGCACGATCTACGACTGGCGCATGGACGGCAGCGCGCTGCGCCTGGGCGATCGCATGCAGGGGCTCACCAACGGCCCGCGCAAGGCGTTCGCCTGCCCGGTCGAGCCCGCGGCGGTCGCGCCGCTGGCGCCTGCGCCAGCGAAGCCCGGCAAGCGACGCAGGTAGCCGCTGGGGCATCATCCGCACATGCATGCGCTTGCGGACAACGTGAAGACCTACCTCGTCGGCGGCGCCGTGCGCGACGCGCTGCTTGGCCTGCCTGCAGGCGACCGCGACTTCGTGGTGGTCGGCGCCAGCGTGCAGCAGATGCTGGATGCCGGCTACCGGCAGGTGGGCCGCGACTTCCCGGTCTTTCTGCATCCCGAAACCGGCGAGGAACACGCGCTGGCACGCACCGAGCGCAAGTCCGGGCGCGGCTACACCGGCTTCGTGGTGCATGCCGACCCGTCGGTGACGCTGGAGGACGACCTGCGTCGCCGGGACTTCACCATCAACGCCATCGCCCGCGCCGGCGACGGCACGCTGGTCGATCCGTTCGGCGGCGCGCGCGACATCGAAGCGCGCGTGCTGCGCCATGTCGGCGACGCCTTCGTCGAGGATCCCCTGCGGGTGCTGCGCGCTGCGCGCTTCATGGCGCGCTTCGCGCCGCTGGGTTTCACCGTCGCCCCGGAAACGCTGGCGCTGATGCGGCAGATGGTCGCCAGCGGCGAGCTGGCCGAACTGGTGCCGGAGCGTGTCTGGCAGGAGCTGGCAAAGGCGCTGCGCGCCGCCGCCCCCGGCGCCTTCCTGCGCACCCTGCGCGAGGCCGACGCCCTGCGCGCGGTGCTGCCGGAAGTCGATGCGCTGTACGGCGTGCCGCAGCGCGCGGAGTACCACCCGGAAATCGATACAGGCCTGCACTGCGAGCTGGTCTGCGACATGGCCGCCCGCCTCGCGCCGGGGGACGACCTGGTCGGCTACGCCGCGCTGTGCCACGACCTCGGCAAGGCGCTCACCCCCGCGGACGTGCTTCCGAAGCACCTGATGCACGAGCAGCGTGGGGTCGCCCCCGCAATCGCCATGAGCCAGCGCCTGAAAGTGCCGAACGAACACCGCGAGCTGGCGGTGGCCTGCTGCCGCGAACACCTCAATGTCCATCGCATCGCCGAGCTGAGAGCCGCGACAGTGCACGAACTGATCGCCCGCTGCGACGGCTTCCGCAAGCCGGCCCGCATCGACCAGCTCGCCACCGTCTGCGAAGCCGACGCGCGCGGCCGTGCCGGCAGGGGCGAAGCCAACTATCCGCAGGCCGACACGCTGCGTCGCCTGCACGCAGCGGCCATGGCGGTGCGCGGTGCGGATATCGCCGCGCAGGGCGTCATCGGCCCGGCGTTCGGTGAGGCGCTGCGCAAGGCGCGGATCGCGGCGATTGCCGCCGCCCGCCAGCCCTCGGACTGAGAGAGCCCCCGGCGGAACAGGCGCAGCGCGCGATCTTGCTGGACCGGCAGGCGTCAGTGGCGCCGATCGAAGCGCAGCAGAAAATCGCGCAGCGGGGTGAATGCGGTGGCCAGCCCGATCAGGACGCCAAGCGTATTGGCCAGCGCATCGTTGCGGTCGAGCATCCGGCCCAGCTTCATCGACGCCTGCAGGTACTCCAGACCGATCCCCATCAATACCAGCAGCAGGCAGATGAAGCCCCACGACAGCCGCCGCGCGAACAGCTGCACCGCGCCCGCCGCCAGCGCCGCGTAGGCGGCGAAATGTTCCAGCTTGTCGCTGACCGGCAGCGGCGGCAGGTCCTTGCCAGGCAGCAGCGAACCGATCACCACGATGGCGATCGCCAGCATCCACAGTCCGGCCCACAGCCAAGGCCGCCTGAACGGCTTGAGCGAACGGCCGATACGTGGCACGCGGCTCACCGGCAGCAGCTCACAGGCGATGGCTCAGGTCGCCGACCAGGAAGGCCGCGTCGAGTTCGACGCCGCGCTGGAAGCCGATCGCCTGGAAGCGCTCGCCCATCTCGCTGGGCAGGGTCAGGATCTTGGCCTGCTGGCGCAGGTTGTGGCGCGCCACTTCATCGGCGGTCTGCGCTTCGGCAGCGGCAAGGTTTTCCTGCAACCGGTTGCCGAGCAGGAAGCTGGCCTGCGAGCAGTAACCGGAGAACTCGAAGCCCGCACCCACGCCGGCTTCGGCCAGCGCGGTGAAATCCACCGAGGCGGTGATGTCCTGTAAGCCGGGCCAGGCGAACACGTCATTGGTGACGTGGTGCTGGCGGAACGCGCGCAGGGTGCCATCGTCGCGACCTGGCTGGTAGTACTCGCCGCGCGAATAGCCATAGTCGATGAACAGCAGCGCGCCGTTGCGCAGGCCGCCGGCCACCGCCTGCAGCCAGTACGGCAGCTGCGCCAGCACCTCGCTGCGGTAACCATCGGCGAACGGCGCCGGCAACTGCGATTCGACGCGGCGCACGGCGGCCGCCAGCATCGGGTCGGCGGGTTGCTCGGCACGCACGAAGCGGCCTTCGCCATCCAGCGACACGCACTCCTCCAGCACCTCGCCAGCGCGAATGGCGAAGCGCGGCGTCGGCAGCGCATCGATCACCTCGTTGGCGAACAGCACGCCGTCCCACGGTTCCGAGATCGGCCCGTCCAGCCATTCCACCCGTGCGAACAGCTCCGCCGGCAGCCGCGCCTGCAGCCGCTCACGCTGGCGCTGGCGCAGGTCGGCGCTGGGCTCCAGGATCGCGTAGCGCGCCGGCGGCACGCCATCGGCCTGCAGCTTTTCCAGGCAGGCCTCGGCGAACGCACCGCTGCCGCCGCCCACCTCCATGAACACCGCACCCTTGCCGGCCTGCCGCAGCGCCGGCGCCAGCGCGTCAGCCACGCAGGCCGCGAACAGCGGCGAGCGCTCCGGCGCGGTGGTGAAGTCGCCGCCCGGGCCGAACTTGTGCGCGCCGGCGCTGTAGTAGCCCAGTCCCGGCGCATACAGCGCCAGCTCCATGAATTTCCAGAACGGGATGCGACCGCCGGCAGCGATGATCTGTTCCTGGATCACCTCGCGCAGGTGCGCGCTGTGCGCCTGCGCATCGGCGGATGGCATCGGCAGCGTGGACGCGGCCATCAGTCGAGCTCCATGCGCCGGCCGGCGCTCTGTCCCGGTCCGGAAAACACCCGCACCTCGATCGCCGCGATGGCGTGTGCACGCAGCGCGTCGCGGTCCTCGCACAGCCGCTGCAGGAACCAGTACGCGAACTCCTCCAGCGTGGCGTTCTCGATCGGCAGCAGCAGCACGTCGCCGCGCAGGAACGGGATGCGCTGGCCGTTGAAATGCGCATGCACGTGCTCGCCGGCTTCCTCGATGCGCAGGAATTTCGACCGCGTCGGCAGAATCGTCCACTCGTTCAGTTCGCGGCACAGCGCGACGACGCGATCCTTGTAGATGCCGTAGTCGAAGCACATGCCGTTGCCCAGCATGCGTGCATGGATGTCGACCTCCACGGTGAAGTTGTGGCCGTGCAGGCGTTCGCGTTCGGTCGCGTTGAAGATGGTGAAATGCGCCGCCGAGAACTTCATGTTCTGCTTGGCCAGGCGGATGACGACGGACGGGCTCATGGGAAATCCGCCTCTTCGATGTCGCCGAGCTGCGGGCGCATCAGGATGTCCTCGACCACCGTGCGCGCCGACAGCGACCACGCCGTCCACGCCATCTCCGCCACGTCCGCGGCCGGCATCAGCCGTTCCGGCGGCAGCGGCACGCCGTCCCACGAGGCGGTCAGGGTCGCGCCCGGCAGCAGCGCCACCACGCGCACGCCGTGCGGCTTCATTTCCTCGCGCAGGTTGCGCGAGAAGCCGTACAGCGCGTGCTTGGCGATGCTGTAGGAACCGCCGTTCGGGTAGGCGGCGATGGACGCGGTGCTGCACACGTTCAGCACCATGCCGCTGCGCCGTTCGACCATCTTCGGCAGCAGGCGCCTGGTCAGGCGGTAGGCGCCGAACAGGTTGGCCTGCAGCATGTCCAGCAGGGCGCCGTCGTCCTCGCCGGCGATCCCGCCGGGCCGGAACGCGCCGGCATTGTTCACCAGCAGGTCGACAGCGCCGTGCTGCGCGAGGACGTCGCGCGCCAATGCATCCACGGCGTCGCCGTCACGCATGTCGCAGGCATGGCATTCGACCTGCGGCAGTGCGGCGCGCAGCGCGTCCAGCGCCGCCTGTCCGCGCGCGCAGGCGATCACGGTGGCGTCTTCGCGGGCGAAGCGTTCGACGATGGCGCGGCCGATCCCGCGCGAGGCGCCGGTCACCAGCACCACGCTCATGCAAAACTCCCGCGCTCGATCTCCACGCCCACCGCCGCGGCGTTCGCCAGCGCGTCCGGCTTGGACAACTTCAGCCGCACCGCCTTGGCGCCGAATTCGGTCAGTATCAGGTCGGCGCAGCATTCGGCCAGCGTTTCCACCAGCATGAAGTCGGTCTGCGCAACGTAGTCGGCCAGCCGCAGGCTCACCGCCTCGTAGTCCAGCGCATCGGCCAGCGTGTCGCTGCTGGCGGCAATGCGGTTGTCGAAGCGCATGCGGATGTCCAGCAGCACCGGCTGGGTGGCGTGGCGCTCACGGTCGTGCACGCCGATCAGGGCGTCCAGGCGCAGGCCTTCGATGAAAACGGTGTCGGTCATGGGGCGTGTTCGCGTTCCCGGGGAACCGGATACCGCGGCGGAATGGGGATTGGATGCACAGCTTAACAACCCGTCCGTGCGTGCCGGCGCCGCCGCGCGGCGCCCGCCCGTTCACACCGCCGCGAGCGTCGCCATGTCCCAGCGCGGCACCGCGCGGATCGCGGCATCGTCGTGCTGGCCGGCGGCCAGCCGCAGCGCGCCGGCAAACGCGATCATCGCGCCGTTGTCGGTGCACAGCGCCGGGCGCGGGAAGCAGGCCCGGCCGCCGCGCTTCCCGCACATCTCCACCAGCTTGGCGCGCAGCCGCCGGTTGGCGCCCACGCCGCCGGCCACGATCAGGGTGTCTGTGCCAGCCGCATCCAGTGCGCGGCCACACTTGATCGCCAGCGTGTCCACCACCGCATCCTCGAAGCCTCGGGCGATGTCGGCGCGGGTCTGCTCGGACTGGTCGCTGTCGCGCCACGCCAGCAGCACCTGCGTCTTCAGGCCGCTGAAGCTGAAATCCAGCCCCGGCCGGTCGGTCATCGGCCGAGAGAATCTGAATTTCCCCGGCACGCCCTGCTCGGCCAGTCTGGCCAGCTGCGGCCCGCCCGGATACGGCAGGCCCATCATCTTGGCGGTCTTGTCGAAGGCCTCGCCGGCGGCGTCGTCCAGGGTTTCGCCCAGCAGCCGGTAGCTGCCGATCGCATCCACCGCCACCAGCTGGGTATGCCCGCCGGACACCAGCAAGGCCACGAACGGCGGCTGCGGTGCGTCTTCCTCGATCAGCGGCGCGAGCAGGTGGCCTTCCATGTGGTGCACGCCGATCGCCGGCACGTCCAGCGCCCATGCCAGCGAGCGGGCCACGCCCGCGCCGACCAGCAGCGCGCCCACCAGGCCGGGCCCGGCGGTATAGGCCACGCCATCGATGTCGGCGGTGGACAGGCCGGCTTCGGCCAGGGTCTGGCGGATCAGCGGCAGCAGCTTGCGCACGTGGTCGCGGCTGGCCAGCTCCGGCACCACCCCGCCGTATTCGGCGTGCAGGGCGATCTGGCTGTAGACCGCATGGGCGCGCAGGCCGCCTGCGCCGGTGTCGTAGACCGCGACGCCGGTTTCGTCGCAGGAGGATTCGATGCCAAGGACGTTCATCCCCCTATCTTGCGCCGAAACCTGGGCTGCTGCTATCATGCGCGGCTCGCCCACTTGTCCGGGCGAATTCTCCAGTCACGAGATTCCCCGATGCCCAGCGTCAAAGTCCGCGAAAACGAACCGTTCGAGTTTGCCCTGCGCCGCTTCAAGCGCACCTGCGAGAAGGCCGGCGTGCTGGCCGAGACCCGCAAGCGCGAGTTCTACGAGAAGCCGACCCAGGAGCGCAAGCGCAAGGCCGCTGCCGCCGTCAAGCGTCAGGCCCGTCGCAGCTCGCGCGACGTCACCAAGCGCCAGCGCCTGTACTGAGCGCGGTGGTTGGCTGCGGAAGCCGGCACGCGCGAGCGTGGCCGGCTTTTCGCGTTTCTGCAATCCAGCTTCCTGTGAAGCACGCCCGATGGAGCAAGCCATGAGCCTCAAGCAGCAGCTTACCGACGACATGAAAGCCGCGATGAAGTCCGGCGAGAAGGATCGTCTGGCCGTGATCCGCCTGATCAATGCCGCCATCAAGCAGAAGGAAGTCGACGAGCGCGTGGAGATGACCGACGCGCTGGTGCTGGCCGTACTGGAAAAGATGGTCAAGCAGCGCAAGGACTCCATTACCCAGTACGAAGCCGCCGCCCGCGAGGACCTCGCCGCGGTGGAGCGCTACGAGTTGGGCGTGATCGATGCCTACCTGCCGGCCAAGCTCGACGAGGCCTCGATCCTGGCCGAGATCGATAAGGCGATTGCCGCCACCGGTGCGGCCTCCGCCGCCGACATGGGCAAGCTGATGGGAGTGTTGAAGCCTGCGCTGGCCGGCCAGGCCGACATGGGCCTGGTGTCGAAGCTGGTCAAGCAGAAGCTCGGCTGAGACGCCCCGCGCCTCCGCCGGCGGCGTGCCGGCGGATCGGGGATGATGTCCATCCCGGCGCCATCCCGAGGACCACCATGCCAGCCACCACGCCCGTGCTCTCGATCCGCCCGGCCACGCCGGACGACGTGCCGCTGATCCGCCAGCTGATCGCCGAGCTGGCCGACTACGAACGGCTGGCGCATGCCGCGGTCGCCACCGATGCCGACCTGCGCGCGCAGCTGTTCGGGGAGAGGCCCGCCGCCGAGGTGCTGATCGGGGAGTTGGATGGCGAGCCAGCCGGCTTCGCCCTGTTCTTCCACAACTTCAGCACCTTCCTCGGCAAACGCGGCCTGTACCTCGAGGACCTGTTCGTGCGCCCGGCCGCACGCGGCGCCGGCCTCGGCAAGCACCTGATGGCCGCGCTGGCGCGCATCGCCGTGCAGCGCGATTGCGGCCGCTTCGAATGGAGCGTGCTGGACTGGAACGCTCCTGCCATCGGCTTCTACCGCAGCATCGGTGCCACAGGCATGGACGAATGGACCGTGCAGCGGCTGGAGGGCGCCGCGCTGCACGCGCTGGCCGCCCGCGACGAGCTGTGAGCCGGACCACCGCCTGATCCGA
Source organism: Thermomonas sp. XSG (assembly GCF_014678725.1). Lineage (NCBI taxonomy): Bacteria > Pseudomonadati > Pseudomonadota > Gammaproteobacteria > Lysobacterales > Lysobacteraceae > Thermomonas > Thermomonas sp. XSG. Next base: position 1,039,367 of record NZ_CP061497.1, read on the forward strand.
TGGCCCGCATTCCCGACGCCTTCATCGACGATCTCCTCGCCCGCTCCGACATCGTCGAAGTGGTCGGCGCGCGGGTGCCGCTGAAGCGGCAGGGCAAGGAATACGCGACGCGCTGCCCGTTCCACGACGAGCGCAGCGCCAGCTTCACCGTCTCGCCGACCAAGCAGTTCTACCACTGCTTCGGTTGCGGCGCGCACGGCACCGCGATCAGTTTCCTGATGCAGTACGACCGGCTGGAATTCCTCGACGCGGTCGAGGAACTGGCCCGGCGCGTCGGCCTGGAAGTGCCGCGCGACACCGCACAGCGCAACGCCAATCCCGAGACACGCGACCTGTACGGCGCGATGGAAGCGGCCTCCACCTTCTTCCGCACCCAGCTGGCGCGCAGCGACAAGGCGCGTGCCTACGTGGACAAACGCGGCATCGCCGCGGAGATCGTCGAGCGCTATGCCATCGGCTATGCGCCGGACGGCTTCTCCGGACTGCGCGACGCGCTGGGCACCGACCCGCAGCGCATGCAGCTGCTGGAGCGCGGCGGGCTGTTCTCGAAGAACGACAAGGGCCACGTCTACGACAAGTTCCGCGACCGGCTGATGTTCCCGATCCACGACCGGCGCGGGCGCACGATCGCCTTCGGCGGCCGGGTCATCGACCCCGAGGATTCGCCGAAGTACCTCAACTCGCCCGAAACCGCGCTGTTCCACAAGGGTCGCGAGCTGTACGGGCTGTGGCAGGCCAAGCAGGCCAACCAGAAGCTGGAACGGCTGATCGTGGTCGAGGGCTACATGGACGTGGTGGCGCTGGCCCAGTACGGCGTGTCGCAGGCAGTGGCCACGCTGGGCACCGCGACCACGCCGGACCACGCCGAGCTGCTGTTCCGCAACGCACCGGACGTGTATTTCTGCTTCGACGGCGACCGCGCCGGCCGCAGCGCCGCATGGAAAGCGCTGGAGTCGGTGCTGCCGCGCATGAAGGATGGCCGGCAGGCTCTGTTCCTGTTCCTGCCGGATGGCGAGGACCCGGATTCGCTGGTGCGCCGCGAGGGCGTGGCCGGCTTCGACGCGCGCCTGCGTGATGCCACCCCGCTGTCGGAATTCTTCTTCGCCCAGCTGTCGGCGGACGTGAACCTGGGAAGCCTCGACGGCAAGGCGCGCCTGGCCGAGCGCTGCAAGCCGTTGCTCGCGCAGATCCCCGACGGCGCCTTCGGCGACCTGATGCGGCAGCGCCTGACCGAACTCACCGGCGTCGGCGCACGCGCCAGCGCGCAGCAGGCCCAAGCGCCCGTGCAGCGTGCGAACCGCGGCGGCCCTGCGCAGAAGCCCAGCCTGGTGCGCGCGGCCATCACCCACCTGCTGCACCGCCCCGCCTTCGCGCTGGAGCTGCAGCCGCCCTACCGTTTCGCCACGCTGCGCCAACCCGGCATCGAGCTGCTGTCCGAGCTGGTGCTGCTGGTGCGCGAACGTCCGGACATCACCACCGGTGCGCTGCTGGAGCACTTCGAAGGCCGCGACGAACTGGCGGCGCTGCAGAAGCTCGCCGTGCTGGAGCTGCCGGGCGAGGAGCCCGAGCTGCGCATGGAGTTCACCGACGCGATCGGCCAGCTGGAAAAGCAGGTGCAGCAGCAGCGCATCGAGGAACTGCAGCAGCAGCAACGCGACGGCGCCCTGGGCGATGCGGAGAAGCAGGAGTTGCGCGCCCTGCTGCAGGCGATGCTGCAGCGCTGAAATTCACTCCGCGCCGCTCTCGCGCGCAAGCAGCAGCTGCTTGCGCGCAATGCCCCAGCGATAACCGGACAGCGCGCCGTCGCTGCGCACCACCCGATGGCAGGGAATCGCCACCGCAAGCGTGTTGGCCGCGCAGGCCTGCGCCACCGCGCGTACCGATCTCGGGCTGCCGATGCGCGCGGCAATCTCCGCATAGCTGACCGTCTCGCCCGCCGGCACCTTGCGCAGTGCCTCCCAGACCCGCTGCTGGAAGGCGGTACCGCGGATGTCCAGCGGCAGGTCCAGGCCCAGCCGCGGTGCTTCCACGAAACCGACCACCTGCGCCACCAGCCGCTCGAACCCGCCGTCGCCACCCACCAGTTCGGCCCGCGGGAAACGCTCCTGCAGCTCCCGCAACAGGGCTTCGGGATCGTCGCCCAGCGAGATCGCGCACAGGCCGCGCCCGCTGCGCGCCACCAGCAGCGCACCCAGCGTGCTCTGCGCGATGGCGAACATGATCCGCGCATCGGCGCCGCCGTCGCGGTACTGCGCGGGCTTCATGCCCAGCAATGCGTCGGCGCTGTCGTAGAAGCGGCTGCTGGCGTTGAAGCCGGCATCGAACGCGGCATCGACGACCCGCGTGCCCGGCCTGGCCAGCGCATCGCGCAGCGCCTTGCCACGCTGCGCCTGTGCGTAGGCGCGCGGCGTCAGCCCGGTGATGGCCTTGAACAGGCGGTGGAACTGGTGCGGACTGAGCCCCGCATCGCGCGCTAGCGCATCCAGCACGGGCGGCGCTTCCGCCCGTTCGATGCGGCGGCAGGCGGCGGCGACCAGCGCAGCATCGCGGCGGGCTTTGGCGGTGGAGGGAGCTTGCATGGCGCCACTGTAGTCCGGCCCCGCGCGGCGCACATCCCGGTTCTTGCGCAGTCCGGCCGGCTCAGCGCACCTTGCGGAAGGTCAAGTTGAGCCGATATCCGCCGGTGTCGGGATGCAGTCCCGGCGGCACCGGCAGCACACCGTGGAAGCGCATGCGGTCCGCCCCGCCCCAGACAACGACGTCACCATGCATGAGCGGCACCCGCACGCTCCTGTCACCGCGCGCGAAGCCGCCGAAGAGGAAGGTCGCCGGCAGCCCCAACGACACCGAGACGATTGGCGCCACCCGATCGTCTTCGTCGCGATCCTGGTGCAGCGACAGGCGGGTACCCGGCGCATAGCGATTGACCAGGCAGGCATCGGGCCGGTAGCCGGGAAACCCCGCCGCTTCCGCGGCTTCGCCGGCGAGGGCCAGGAAGGCCGGCGGAAACGCCGGCCACGCCTGCCCCGTCTGCGGATCGACCGGGTCGTAACGGTAGCCACGTCGATCGCTGCACCAGCCGAAGTGGCCACAGTTGGTCATCGCCACCTGCATCACGTGGCCGCCCGGCGTGACCAGATGGCGGAACGGGGCGGCGGCGGTGACCGCCTCGATTCCGGCCAGCAGTGCGTCCGCGAACGGCAGCGCATAGCCGTGCAGCAGGCAGGCCTGCGGCCCCAGCGCGGTGCTCCGGCCCTGTGCCTGCGCGGCGAACAGGTCGCTCACGGCGCTGGCGCGAACTCCAGCGCCGGCACGGCGTCGAACAGAGGCAACAACCAGTGGTCGACCAGCAGGAAAGCGAACAGCGCCATCAGGTAGACGATGGAGTAGCGGAAGGTACGCATGGCGAAGAACTCGTCCGGCGGATCCAGCAGTTTCCACGCGTACCACAGGAATACCGCGCCCAGCACCAGCGCGCCGGCGAGGTAGAACACGCCGCTCATGCGGGTGGCCCAAGGCAGCACCGTCACCACCACCAGCAGCACCGTGTAGAGCAGGATCTGCCAGCGCGTATAGGTCACCCCGTGGGTCACCGGCAGCATCGGCACCAGCGCGCGCGAATAATCCTCGCGACGGAAGATCGCCAGCGCCCAGAAATGCGGCGGCGTCCACACGAAGATGATCAGCACCAGCAGCAGTGCGTGCGCCCAGTCCCACTCGCGCTGCATGCCGGTGACCGCAGCCCAGCCCAGCAGCGGCGGCACCGCGCCGGCCAGCCCGCCGATCACGATGTTCTGCGGCGTGGCGCGCTTGAGGAAGCCGGTGTAGATGATCGCGTAGCCGATCAGGCCACCGAACGTCAGCAGTGCGCAGATCCAGTTGACCCACAGCACCAGGATCGCCATCGACAGCGCGCCCAGCAGCAGGGCGAAGCCCAGCACCTGTCCCGGCCGCAGCGTGCCGGTGGCCAGCGGGCGTTCGGCCGTGCGCGCCATCAGCTTGTCGATGCGCGAATCCAGCAGGTGGTTGATCGCCGCCGCGCTGGCCGCGGCCATCCAGATGCCGATGCTGCCCGCCAGCAGCCGCGACCACGGCCATGCCTCGCCGGGACGGATCGCCAGCAGCATGCCGATGATCGCGGTGAACACGATCAGCGCCACGATGCGCGGCTTGGTCACCGCCCAGTACTGCGACCAGCGCGGGCCGGCCATGCTCAGGCCTCCGGCAGGCGCAGGCGCGCCAGCAGCGTGACCAGCACGAACAGCAGCGCCACTGCGCCGGCGTTGTGAAGCACCGCGATCTTGAGCGGCAGCGACAGCACGACGTTGGCAATGCCCAGCCCGAACTGGATGCAGACCAGCAGCGCCAGCGTGCTGCCCCAGCCGCGCAGCCCCGGCATGCGCAACAGGCGTACCGCCATGAACAGCAGGTAGCAGGCCACCACCACCGCCATCATCCTGTGCGCCAGCTGGATCGCCACGCGCGCGGCGTTGTCGAGGATGCCGCCTTCGTAATCCACGCCGATGCCGCGCCACAACACGAAGCCCTCGGCGAAATCATGCGACGGCCACCATGCACCGGCGCACTTCGGGAAATCGGTACCGCAAGCCAGCGCCGCGTAGTTGGCCGAGGTCCAGCCGCCCAGCGCGATCTGCACCGCCAGCAGCGCCAGACCGACGCCCAGCAGCAGGCGCAACCGGCGCGCATCGCCGCTGACGATCGGGATGCCGGTCGCCCGCCATGCGATCCAGACCAGCAACGCGAACGTGGTCAGCCCGCCCAGCAGATGGCCCATCACCACGATGGGCTTGAGCAGCCAGGTCACCGTCCACATGCCCAGCAGGGCCTGGAAGATGATCACCGCCAGGGTCAGGGTGCTGGCGCGCGCCATATCCACGTTCGACCAGCGCAGCGCCCCGACCAACAGCAACGTCTCGCCCACCACCGCCAGCGCGGAGGCGGACACGTGCATGCCGCGCATGTACAGCGGGATCGCCACCGCCACCGCGGTGGCCGCACCCAACACGTGCAGCCAGCCGCGCGGCCGGCGGCGCGTGGCCAGCAGGGCCAGCGACAGCACCAGCACGCCCAGCAGGCCGGCGATCATGCGGTGGAACTGCTCGCGCCAGGCCTTGCTCGGCTCCACCGGGCGGATTGCGGTAGCGACGTGGTCCACGACCTGGTCCGCATGCGTCGGCCATGCGGCCTTGCCGTAGCAGGTGGGCCAGTCCGGGCAGCTCAGGCCGGCGTTGGACAGCCGCACGAAGGCGCCGAACACGATCACGCAGGTCGCCAGCAGCACCGCCAGCCAGGCGATGCGGTGGAAATGGCGGTACAGATAGGAGGCTTGGGGGGTAGGCATTGCATTCATGGGTCAGTTGATCCTCAGCAGCCGCGCAAGATCGCTGCGCAGGTCACCCGGATCGGAACCGCCAGCGTAACGCAGCACCACGAAACCGTTCGGGTCCACCAGCCAGACCGGGTCACTGTCCGCGGCGTCCCTGCCGCTGCGCACCAGCACTTCACGCAGGCGTTGATCGACGCGGACCAGATGGACCTCGCGCAGCGTGCCCACGTCCACCGGGGGCGCGCCGGCCCAGAGCACGTGCACGCGGTCGGCGTTGCGGCCCATCAGCCGCCAGACCTTGTCCAGGTCGCCGAGCAGTCGGGTACAGGCCTCGCGACGTGCGCCATCGCAGTCGCGCGGCATCGCCACGATCCGCCAGGTGCGCGGATCGTCGTGCCACGCATAGGGCCGGCCATCGGCCAGCGTCGGCGAATACCCGCGCAAGTCGACATAGGGCTGCAGCATCTCGCCCTTGTTTTTCATCCCGTCCGGGCGCCAGCCGGAAAACCGCAGTGCGCCGGCGACCAGCATGCCGCCGAAGAACATCACCAGGACCACCAGCAGGGCGGCGCGGTTGCGGCGTTGCGCCGCGGGCGCCGGATTGGATTCCGTCATGTCGCCTTCTTCTTCATTCTGAACGTGAGGGTGGCGGCGACGACCAGCACGGTCAGCGCCAGACCGAACCATTGCACCGCATAGCCGAGGTGGCGCTCCGGCGGCATCGTGTTGGGCAGGATGTCGAGGTCCCGCTCGCCGGATGCCGCCATCACGCCGCCATCGCCAGGTTGGCGCTGCGGATCCAGCCGCAGCACGCGCGGCGCGATCGCCACGCGCAGGCCCAGCGCCTTCGCGACTGCCGGCAGATCCATCCGCGAAGCCAGCCAGCGCTTGCCCGCCTGTTCCGCAAGCGCATCGCCATGCGCAAGGCCGGGCGTCGGCGGCGGCGCCAGCAGCCCGCGCACGGCCTGGCCGCCACCCGCGGGACAAGCGGCTTCCGGCAGCTGGCGATCGCCCGCAAGCGGCCACCAGCCGGCATCCACCAGCACCGCCTGCGCGCCATCGTCCGGCAGCAACACGCAGTACAGCCGCACGCCGACGCGGCCACCACGCTGCTGGGCATCCAGCCACAGGCTGTCATCGAGCAGCGTGCCGCCTCCGGCCGCCCAGTCGTAGCCCTGCGCGCGCGCCGGGTCCAAGGCCAGCAGCAGCGGCTGTGGATGCGCATGGTCCAGCGCCGAGGACGCCGCCGCCAGCATGGTCTCCTTCTCGTGCATGCGCGCCAGCTGCCAGCGACCCAGCTGGGCGAAACCCGCCGCCACCAGCAGGGCCAGCAGCCACCAACCCAGCAGCCGTCGCGCGCCGGGGTTCACCGCCGGGCGCCCCGCTGCTGCGATAATGGCGCACGGGCACGCGGTGTCCGAGGTACGGAGCAATACATGAGCGATTCGCTGAAAACCCTGCTCATCGTCGGGATCCTGATTCTCATCCTGTGGAACCTGGGCGCGGGCCTGTACTACATGCTGGCGGACAAGGGCCAGACCAAGCGCACCGTCAATTCACTGACCAAACGCATCGCCCTGAGCGTCGCGCTGATCCTGTTCGTCGTGCTGGCCATCCATCAGGGCTGGATCACGCCTCACGGGGTGGGCCGAAGCCCGGTCTGACCCCGGCTGGGGCCCCAGAACAAAGGCCGGCAATGCCGGCCTTTGTCTTTCCTGTCCCGCGCGCCGCGGGAGGCTCGGGATGAAGGCCCGGGACCAACGAACGGTTCCCGGACCCGCATCCGGCGCTTCGCGCCGCCTTCCCCGGGCAGGGGAAGGAAAACCGTCAGAGCACGTAGACGAACAGGAACAGACCCAGCCATACCACGTCGACGAAGTGCCAGTACCAGGCCACCGCCTCGAACGCGAAGTGGTCATCCTTGCTGAAGTGGCCCTTCAGGCAGCGCAGCCAGATGATCGCCAGCATGATGGTGCCGAGGGTCACGTGCGCGCCATGGAAGCCGGTCAGCATGAAGAACGTGGAGCCGTAGATGCCCGACCCGAGGGTCAGGTTCAACTCGGTGTAGGCGTGGATGTATTCCTCGGCCTGGAAGAACAGGAACACGCTGCCCAGCAGCACGGTCAGGCCGAGGAACAGCAGCAGCGTGCCGCGCTTGCCCGCCTTGAGCGCGTGGTGGGCAATGGTCACGGTGACGCCGGAAGCCAGCAGGATCAGCGTATTGAGCAGCGGCAGGCCCCAGGCCGGCACGGTCTGGTAGGTGCCGCCGATCGCGCCCGGGCCGTTGCTCGGCCAGCCGCCGGCGAAACCGGGCCACAGCAGGCTGTTGGTCACCGCGCCATGGCCTTCACCGTTCAGCCACGGCAGCGCGAACTGGCGGGCGTAGAACAGCGCGCCGAAGAAGGCCGCGAAGAAGAACACTTCCGAAAGGATGAACCACACCATGCCCATGCGGAAGGACACGTCGACCTGCTTGTTGTAGTGGCCGGCCACCGACTCGCGGATGACGTCGCCGAACCACTTGAACAGGATCGCCAGCAGGCCGGCGATGCCGACGAAGAACACGGTGCGTCCCCAGCTGACTTCATTCAGCCAGGTGGCGAAACCGACCATGGTGGTGAACAGGGCGACCGAGGCGAACAGCGGCCACTTGCTGCTGTGCGGGACGAAATAGGTGTCCTGGTCGTGGCTGCCTTGGGCGGCGTGGGCATTGGCCATGGCGATTTTCCGGTTGGGTCTTGGCGGAGGATCAGGGCGCGGAACGGACCGCGCCCGCGTGGCCCGTCATTGCCGCGAGTGCGGCGGTCTGGGCGTCGTTCTTGTAGAAGGTGTAGGACAGGGTCAACGTCTTCACCCCGGCCGGCAGCGCCGGATCGATGATGAAGCGCACCGGCATGTCGCGGGATTCACCCGGCGCCAGCGTCTGCGCGGTGAAGCAGAAGCATTCGGTCTTGTTGAAATAGCCGGAGGCGCGCGCAGGTGCGACCGAAGGTACGGCGCTGCCGACGATGGCGCGGTCGGCGGTATTGCGGGCGAAGTACAGCGCCTCGTACTGTCGGCCCAGCTGCACCCGCATCGAGCGCTGCTCCGGCGCGAACTGCCAGGGCAGCTTCGAGTTCACGCCGCCGTCGAACTGCACGGTCACCCAGCGTCCGTCTTCGCCCGCGCCACTGGCGCCCTTCGCGGCCACCGGGCCCTGTTCCAGGCGCACCCCGAACACCTTCTCGCAGGCGATCCGGTACAGCGGCACCAGCGAGAAGGCGAAACCGAACGCGGCCACCGCCACGCCGACCATCTTCCAGACGCCGAAGGTGCGCGAGGTGCTCATCGCCCCGTCACCCCGGACAGGAAGAACAGCGCGTACACCGCCACCGCGATCACCGCGCAAAGCAGCGCGGTGCGGCGGGCGCGCTTGCGACGCGCTGCCAGGGTGGGATCGACGGTGGCGGGATCAACGGGCATCTGCGGGTTCCGGGCGGCGTCAGTGGCTGACGTCGCCGTGGGCGAGGTCGCCGTCCTTGATGACCGGCGGGCGCTCGAAGGTGTGATGCGGGGCCGGCGACGGCACCGTCCACTCCAGGCCGCGCGCGCCTTCCCAGGCACGGGCTTCAGCCACGGCGCCATGCTTCTTCGAGCGCAGCAGCACGAAGGCCATCATGAACGGGGTCAGGAACATGCCGAACGCACCGATCGAGCTGACCAGGTTCCAATCCGCGAACACAACGTTGTAGTCCGGGATGCGGCGCGGCATGCCGGCCAGGCCCAGGAAGTGCTGCGGGAAGAACAGCAGGTTGACGAACACCATGGTCCACCAGAAATGGAACTTGGCCAGGCCTTCGCTGTACATGCGGCCGGTCCACTTCGGCCACCAGTAGTAGATCGCGGCGATGATCGCGAACAGCGCGCCGGTCACCAGCACGTAGTGGAAGTGCGCCACCACGAAGTAGGTGTCGTGGTACTGGAAGTCGGCCGGCACGATCGCCAGCATCAGGCCGGAGAAACCACCGATGGTGAACAGCACCACGAAGGAGATCGACCACAGCATCGGCGCTTCGAAGGTCAGCGAGCCGCGCCACATGGTGGTGACCCAGTTGAACACCTTCACGCCGGTCGGGATCGAGATCAGCATCGTGGCGAACATGAAGTAGACCTCGCCACCCAGCGGCATGCCCACCGTGAACATGTGGTGGGCCCACACGATGAACGACAGGAACGCGATCGCCGCGGTGGCATACACCATCGCCTGGTAACCGAACAGCGGCTTGCGGCTGAAGGTCGGGATGATTTCCGACACGATGCCGAACGCCGGCAGGATCATGATGTAGACCTCGGGATGCCCGAAGAACCAGAAGATGTGCTGGTACATCACCGGGTCGCCGCCGCCGGCCGCGTTGAAGAAGCTGGTGGCGAAGAAGCGGTCGGTCAGCAGCATGGTCACCGCGCCCGCCAGCACCGGCATCACCGCGATCAGCAGGAACGCGGTGATCAGCCAGGTCCAGCAGAAGATCGGCATCTTCAGCAGATCCATGCCCGGCGCGCGCATGTTCAGCACGGTGGCGATGATGTTGATCGCGCCCATGATCGAGCTGATGCCCATCATGTGGATGGCGAAGATCGCGAACGCCAGGTTGCTGCCGCCCTGCAGCGACAGCGGCGGGTACATGGTCCAGCCACCGCCGGGCGCACCGCCCGGCAGGAAGAAGGTCAGCAGCAGCAGCGCGAACGCGAACGGCATGATCCAGAAGGACCAGTTGTTCATGCGCGGCAGCGCCATGTCCGGCGCGCCGATCTGCAGCGGGATCATCCAGTTGGCCAGGCCGACGAAGGCCGGCATGATCGCGCCGAAGATCATCACCAGCGCATGCATGGTGGTGAGCTGGTTGAAGAACTCGGGCTTGACGAACTGCAGGCCGGGCGTGGCCAGCTCGGTGCGGATGCCGACCGACAGCGCGGCGCCCACGATCGCCATCAGGAAGGCGAACACCAGGTACAGCGTGCCGATGTCCTTGTGGTTGGTCGAGAAGAACCAGCGCTCGATGAAGCCCTGCTTGTGATGGCCGTGGGCGTCGTGCTGGCCGACGGCGTCTGGATGCGTGGCGGACATGGGGAAACCTTCTGGATGCTATGCGTGGATCAACCGGCCTGCGCGGCGGCGGGCTGGGCGGTTTGCGGGGCGGCGGCGGTGGCCTCGGGCGCGGCTTCGGCTTCGGCAGCCGGCGCGGCCGGAGCCGCTTCCGGAGCCGCCGGGGCGGCCGGCGCGCGCTTGGCCTTCTCTTCGGCCAGCCACTGCGCGAACTCTGCCTTGCTCACGGCCTTCACCACGATCGGCATGAAGCCGTGGTCCTTGCCGCACAGCTCGGCGCACTGGCCGCGGTAGATGCCCGGCTTCTCGATCTGCGCCCAGGCCTCGTTGACGATGCCCGGCACGGCGTCCTGCTTCCAGCCCAGCGCCGGCACCCACCAGGAGTGGATCACGTCGTCGGCGGTCAGCACGAAGCGCACCTTGGTATCGACCGGCAGCACCAGCACGTTGTCGACGTTCAGCAGGTAATGCGGGTCGTCGGCCTCGGTCACGACCTTGCCGCTCTGGCGCAGCTCGTCGTGCTTGCGGTCGAGACGGCTGGTGAAGGACACGTCCTCGCCCAGGTACTCGTACTTCCACATCCACTGGTAGCCGGTGACCTTCACCGTCATCGCCGAATCGCGCACGTCGTACATGCGCATCAGGCCGCTGGTGGCCGGGAACGCCAGGCCGATCAGGATCAGCACCGGGATCGCCGTCCACACCGCTTCCAGCCTGGTGCTGTGGGTGAAGGTGGTATCCGGCACCGCGCCCTTGGACTTGCGGAACTTAAAGATCGCCACGGCCATCGCGCCGAACACCAGCACGCCGATCACCACGCAGACCCACAGCACCACCATGTGGGCGTCGTAGGCGGCCTGCGAGGTCGGGGTGACGCCCGGCCCCATGTTCAGCTGCCAGCGATGCGGGTCGGCGGGACCGGCCGCGGCATCCTGCGCATGGACCGCCAGCGGCATCGCCACGGTCATCGCGGCGGCCAGCGCCAATTGTTTGAAACGACGGGATGTCATCACACCGAGCCCCACATGTCCTGATTCGATTCCGGGATGGATGGCCGCGCAACGGATGCCCGGGCTGCAGGCAGCCTGGGAATCCGTATCCGCGCCCGACAGGTCACTAGTAAACAGCAACCCGTTTTGACTTGGATCAAGTCTGCGCAGGGATCGCGCACGGACTTGATCTGAGTCAAAGATTACTGGCGCAGCGGGGCCACGGCAACCGGCGCATGCCTGTTTGGTGCCGCCGATCTACACTATGGCCCCCTGCGAACACTGCCTGCGGGCGCATGAGCATCGATTCCCCGACCGTTTCCGTCGCTCCCATCCTGTCCCCGGAGCTGGCCCCGCCCGCGCCGGATTCCCGCGCCGCGATCACCGCCGGCTGGATCCGCGACGAGGCCACCCACGTCCGCGAACTGCTGGAACAGGCCCGCCTGCCCGCCGCGGAGCGCGACGCCGCCCAGGCGGTGGCCGCCGACCTGGTCCGCCGGGTGCGCGCCCGCGCCCGCAACCAGGGCGTGGTGGAAGCCTTCATGCGCCAGTACGACCTTGGCAGCGAGGAGGGCGTGCTGTTGATGTGCGTGGCGGAGGCGCTGCTGCGCATCCCCGACCAGGCCACCGCCGACGCGCTGATCCGCGACAAGCTGGGTGACGCCAACTGGAAGCGCCACCTTGGCCAGTCGGACTCGGTGCTGGTCAACGCCTCCACCTGGGGCCTGATGCTGACCGGCAGGCTGGTCGACCTGGCCGACGACACCAAACGCGACGTCCACGGCGCATTCCAGCGTCTGGTCGGCCGCGCCGGCGAGCCGGTGATCCGGCTGGCCGTGCGCCAGGCGATGAAGATCATGGGACACCAGTTCGTGTTGGGTCGGACCATCGACGAGGCGCTGGCGCGCAGCCGCAAGGGCGACGGCGCGAACTACCGTTATTCCTTCGACATGCTGGGCGAAGGCGCGCTGACCACCAGGGATGCGCTGCGCTACCAGGAAGCCTACCGCAGCGCCATCCATGCGATCGGGCGCGACTACGCGCCGCACCGCCAGACCGCGCCCGACGCGGTGTTCGGCGCGCCCAGCATCTCGGTCAAGCTGTCCGCCCTGCACCCGCGCTATGAGCACGCCAAGCGCGCGCGCGTGCTGGACGAGCTGGGCGGCCGCCTGCTGGAACTGTCGCAGCTGGCCAAGCAGTACGACATCGGGCTGACCATCGACGCCGAGGAAACCGACAGGCTCGAACTCTCGCTGGACCTGATCTTCCAGGTGCTGGCGGACGCGTCGCTGCGCGGCTGGAACGGCTTCGGTATCGTCGTGCAGGCCTACCAGAAGCGCGCGCCGTTCGTGATCGACCACATCGCCGCCATGGCCGGCCAGCTGGGCCGGCGCATCCCGGTGCGGCTGGTCAAGGGCGCCTACTGGGATGCCGAGGTCAAGCGCGCGCAGATGGACGGGCAGGCCGGCTACCCGCTGTTCACCCGCAAGCAGAACACCGACGTCAGCTACATCGCCAATGCGCGCCGGCTGCTCGATGCGGGCGACGCGATCTACCCGATGTTCGCCACCCACAACGCGCAGACCATCGCCACCGTGCACCGGATGGCGCGGGCGATGCGCGGCCGCCGCGACTTCGAGTTCCAGAAGCTGCACGGCATGGGCGACGACCTGTACGCGGAAGTGATTCCGGCCGACCGGCTGGACGTCCCCTGCCGCGTGTACGCCCCGGTCGGCAGCCATGAGGACCTGCTGCCCTACCTGGTGCGCCGCCTGCTCGAGAACGGCGCCAACTCCAGCTTCGTCAACCGCATCACCGACGAGAGCATCCCGGTCGAGGAACTGATCCGCGATCCGGTGGAATTCGTGTCCTCGCTCGAACACATCCAGCACCCCCGCATCCCGCTGCCGGTCAACCTGTACCGCAGCCAGAACCAGCATCGAGACAATTCCATGGGCATCAACCTGGCCAATGACGACGCGCTGCGCGACCTTGCGGCGGCGATGAACAGCGCCGGCGCCGGCAGCTGGACCGCCGGCCCGCTGGTACCGGGCACCCAGCCCGCGGGCGAGAAGATCGCGGTCACCAACCCGGCCGACCGCCGCGAGGTGGTGGGCCACTGGCAGGCCAGCACCAGCGCCGAGGTCGAGCGCGCGCTGGCCAATGCGGTGGCCGCGCAGCCCGGCTGGGACGCCACCCCGGCCAGCTCGCGCGCCGCCCTGCTGGAACACGCCGCGGACCTGCTGGAGGCGCGCATGCCGGCCTACATGGCGATGTGCACCAAGGAAGCCGGCAAGACGCTGGCCGACGGCATCGCCGAAGTGCGCGAGGCGGTGGACTTCCTGCGCTACTACGCATTGCAGGCGCGCGAGCACTTCGCCCCGGTCGCCCTGCCCGGCCCCACCGGCGAATCCAACCAGCTGCAGCTGGCCGGGCGCGGCGTGTTCGCCTGCATCAGCCCGTGGAATTTCCCGCTGGCCATCTTCCTCGGCCAGATCGCGGCCGCGCTGGCCGCCGGCAATACCGTGATCGCCAAGCCGGCGGAGCAGACCAACCTCATCGGGTTTGCCGCGGTGAAGCTGCTGCACGAGGCCGGCATCCCGCAGGACGTGCTGCAGTACCTGCCCGGCGACGGCGCCACCGTCGGTGCCGCATTGACCCGCGACCCGCGCGTGGCCGGGGTGTGCTTCACCGGCTCCACCGAAACCGCGCGCCTGATCAACCGCGCGCTGGCCAGCCGCGAGGCCGGCCCGATCGCCACCCTGATCGCCGAGACCGGCGGCCAGAACGCGATGATCGCCGACAGCTCCTCGCTGCCCGAGCAGGTGGTCAAGGACGCGCTGGGTTCGGCCTTCACCTCCGCCGGCCAGCGCTGCTCGGCGGCGCGGGTGCTGCTGGTGCAGGACGACATCGCCGACAAGGTGATCAGCATGCTGGCTGGCGCGATGGCGGAGCTGAAGGTGGGCGACCCCGGCCTGCCGTCCACCGACGTCGGCCCGGTGATCGACACCGATGCCAAGTGCGTGCTCGACGAACACGCCAGCAGGATGCAGGGCTCGGCGAAATTCATCGCCCAGGCCACACTGGGCGAAGGCACCGAACACGGCACCTTCTTCGCGCCGACCGCGTGGGAGCTGCAGTCGATCGCGCAGCTGGACCGCGAGAAGTTCGGCCCCGCCCTGCACGTGGTGCGCTGGAAGGCGGACGAACTGGACGCGCTGATCGACACCATCAATGCCACCGGTTACGGCCTGACCCTGGGCATCCATTCGCGCATCGACGCCACCATCGACCGCATCGTGGCGCGCGCCAAGGTCGGCAACATCTACGTCAACCGCAACCAGATCGGCGCGGTGGTCGGGGTGCAGCCGTTCGGCGGCCAGGACCTGTCCGGCACCGGCCCCAAGGCCGGCGGCCCGCACTACCTGCCGCGCTTCGCCACCGAGAAGACGGTGACCGTCAACACCACCGCCGCCGGCGGCAACGCCAGCCTGCTGACCCTGGGCGACTGATCCGCCGCCCCGCGTCCCTTGCTGCAATCGAACGCCCCGCTACGGCGGGGTTTTTCATGCGCGCATTGCGAGAATGGAACGGGCGCCCTGTTGCATCGACGCGCAAAAAAGAAGCCCCGCTTGCGCGGGGCTCCCAGTCTTGCGGGGACGCGAAGATCAGAACTTGTAGTTCATGGAAGCGCCCAGCACGTCGCCCTGCACCTTGTACTTGCCGCTCAGCACGTTGCCGGTGGCGGTGACGGCGTTGACCGACGGATCGTTGGTCAGCAGGTGGGTGTAGCCGAAGTTGAACTCGGTCTTCTCCGACGGCATCCAGCCCAGGCCGAACGACAGCCAGGTGCGGGTGGTGTCGGGCACGCGGACGTCGCGGTGCGCGTTGTTGGTGGGGGTCTGGTCGTAACCCACGCCGCCACGCAGGGTGATGGTGTCGGACAGCTTGTACTCGGTGCCGATCGACGCGAAGGTGGTGTCGTCGTAACCGAACTCCAGCACGTTGTTGGGCTGGTTGGAGTCGAAGTCCACCGTCACCTGGTCGAACGACGGCGCCCATGCGGTGCGCGACACGTCGCCCATCACCGTCCAGCGGTCGTTGACGCGGTGGGTGATGCTGAGCGTGGCCGAGGCCGGCAGGGTCAGCGTGGCCTTGCCGCCGGAGTTGACGAAGGTGCCCGGCGCCTGCGTGGCCAGGAACGCCGCCACGTTGGCCGGCATGTCGAAGGTGGCCTTGCCGTTGCTGATGTCGTGCTCGACCTTGGAGCGGTAGCTCAGCGCGATGTTGGTGTCCTCGGTCACGCTGAAGGTCGCGCCCAGCACGTAGCCCCAACCGTTGTGGCTGCCTTCCAGGCTGGCGAAGCCGTCGGCGCTGCCCGGGTAGAAGCCCAGCAGGGCCATCTGCTGCGACGCGGCGGCGGCGGCGGCCTTGGCCTGCGCCGGCGAACCGCCACCCTGCAGCACCGCGGCGGCGGCCTTCTGCTGCGCGGAACCGTTGATCACCGCGCCCATGTCCACCGCATTGCTCAGCTCGATGGTCAGGTGTTCGTAGAACACGCTGGCGCCGAAGGAGACGTAGGGATTGACGTCATAGGAGAACGCCGCGCCCAGGTCGACCGCCTTCAGGTCGGTCTTGACGCCGTGGTAGCGGCCCACCCAGTCCTTGTCGTATTCGGTCTTGAAGCCGAACGGCGCGGTCAGCGACACGCCGAAATGCATGTTGTCGTTCTCGCCGAACGGCAGGTGGAAATACGCGGCCGGCACCGGCGCGATCATGCCGGCGTCGCCACCGTTGCCGCCGGAGATCGCGGTGCCCGTGCCCGGGCCGGTGGGGCCGTTGTTGCGCGCGCTGTAGCCATCCTGCAGCTTGGCCGAGAAGCTGATGGCGCTCAGGTCGGTCTGGAACTGGCGGCCGTTGAGCAGGCGCATCGAAGCGGGGTTGGTGGCCACCACGGAGGCGTCGCCCCAGGCGCTGGTGGAACCGGCGAACGCGCGGCCGAGGCCCTTGGCGCTGTTCTCCTTGAGCTGGAACGCGGCGGCATCGGCATGACCCCAGGCGAGGACGCCCGCGATGCCGACGGCCAGAGCGGTGAGACGGGCGAGCGTGGAAGCAGTATGCATGGCAGGAACTCTCTCCGATGGTGTTGGTTTTATGGGCATTGCACGCGCATCAACCGGCACAATTGCAGGTCTTCTGCATGCCCGGGCGAGCGGTACCCGCCCGACATACGACGCCGTATGTGACTATATCGCAATTTAACCGCCCTATAACATCCCGCCACCGAGTCCTCAATCAACACCATGTTCGTCGGCATCCGCCCGCGCCAGCACCGGCTCATCCTGTGGGCCACCCCGCTGCTGTTCGCCAGCCTGTGGCTGAGCTACGTGGTGGCGACGCTGCGCGCGCCCGCCGGGCGCGCCGCCACGGCGCTGGACTGGGGCGTGCTCACCGGCGGCCTGAACAGCGTGGAGGCCTGGCGGAACGCGTTGGCGGATGGCAGCGTGCTGCGGCTGTTCTCGGGCCTGTTCCTGCACGCGGACTGGCTGCACCTGCTCGGCAACCTGGTGTTCCTGCTGATCTTCGGCCTGCCGGCGGAGCGCACCATGGGCGGCTGGCGCTTCCTGCTGCTGTTCCTGCTCGGCGGCGCGTTCTCCAACCTGGCGGCGGTGCTCGCCATCGGCGCGCCGGACCGGGTGGTGATCGGCGCCAGCGGCGCGGTATCGGCGCTGATCGGCGCCTATCTGGCGCTGTTCCCGGGCGCGCGCCTGGGCGTGGTGCTGCCGCTGGGGCTGTTCCTGCAGTTCGTGCGGGTGCCGGCGTTCCTGCTGATCGGCATGTGGGCCCTGCTGCAGTTCGGCTTCGCCTACAGCGGACCGGCGTTCGGCGCGGTGGCCTGGCCGGCGCATGTGGCCGGCTTCGTGTTCGGCGTGCTGTTCGCCCTGCTCACCCGCGCCGCCATCGCGCGCCGGCTGCGCCGCAGCCGCGGCTACTAGCCCGACAGATCCCGGTCCGACTCAGGGCTTGCTGGCGGGCTTGGGCGCCTGCGTCATCCCCGCCATGCGCTTCAGTTCAACCAGCGCGGCCTCGATCGGCTTGGCGCCGGGCAGTACTTCGCCCGCGTTGTCGCCTTCCATCGCCCCGGTCTCGGCCGCCAGGTGGCCCGGCAACACCGCTTCGCTGACCGGCGCAGGCCGCCGTTGCCCGCCCTCCGGATGCAGGACCACGTCCGGCTCGATGCCGCGTGCCTGGATCGAATGCCCGCTGGGCGTGTAGTAGCGCGCGGTGGTGAGCTTGATCGAATCGCCGTTGTCCAGCGGCAGCAGGGTCTGCACGGAGCCCTTGCCGAAGGTTCGGCTGCCGACCACGCGCGCGCGCTTGTTGTCGTGCAGCGCGCCGGCCAGCACCTCGGCGGCGCTGGCCGAACCCGCGTCCACCAGCACCACCACAGGCGCACCATGCAGGCGGTCACCGGGCGTGGCATCGAAGCGGCTGTCGCCGATGGTTTCGCGCCCGCGTGTGCTGACGATGCCACCGTTTTCCAGCAGCTCGTCGGCGATCTGCACGGCGCCGATCAGCAGCCCGCCCGGGTTGCTGCGCAGGTCCAGCAGCAGGCCGCGCAGCGGCGCGTCCTTCTGCAGCGCGTCCAGCTGCTTGTTGAAGTCGGCCGCGGTCGAGGCTTGGAAACTGGAGATGCGCAGATAGCCAAGGCCCGGCTCGAGCATGCGCGAACGCACGCTGGTGGCGCGGATGGTGTCGCGCATCAGGGTCAGGTCGAACGGTTCGCGCACGCCCTCGCGCAGCACCTTCACCACCACCTTGGTGCCGGCCTTGCCGCGCAGCGGCGCGGAGGCATCGCTTTGCCCGGTCTTCAACATCTTGCCGTCGATGGCGACGATGCGGTCGCCGCTGCGCAGCCCGGCCCGCGCGGCGGGGCTGTCGTCCAGCGGCGCGATGACCCGCAGGGTGCCGTCCGGCAGCTGCTGCAGCTCGACCCCCACGCCGTCGTAACTGCCGCGGGTCTGCTCGTCGAACTGCTCCGCGTCGGCCTTTTCCAGATATGCGCTGTGCGGGTCGAGATCGAACAGCAGGCCGCGCACCGCCGACGCCATCAACTCACGGTCGTTGACTGGATCGACATAGGCTTGGCGGATCGCGTTGAACACGGTGACGTAGCGGCGGATCTCGTCCAGCGGCACCTTGGCAGCCTCCGCCTCCACCGCGTCCGGATCGTCGCTGGCGCGCGCGGCATCCTGCGCCGCGTCCGGGGTTGCGTCCTCCGCTGGTGGCTGCGCCGGCGCCTCCTGCGCAGCCACCAACGGGGCATACAGGGCGACCGAGATCAGAAGGGAAAGAAGCCAGGCCCGCATGCGTTGCTCCGTGTGGCTGCGTCGGTGGATCCGTCGGACGGTTCGGCCCGCGCCAACCGGCCCGGGTTCCCCATCATGCCTGCGAACCGCGCGCAGGCGGCGTCATTGCCGCGTCAACCAGCCGGACGGGTTCACCGGCGTGCCGTTGCGGCGCAGCTCGAAATACAGTGCCGGGCGCTCCTGTCCCCCCGAGCTGCCCACGGCGGCCAGTGCGTCGCCGCGCCGGACCGCATCGCCCGCCGCGCGCAGCAGGCTGTCGTTGTGCGCGTACAGACTCATGTAGCCATTGCCGTGGTCGATGATGAGGATGTTGCCGTAGCCGGTCATCCAGTCGGCGAACACCACGGTACCGTCGGCTACCGCCTTGACCGCGGTGCCGGCGGGCGCGGCGATCAGCACGCCGTCGCTGCGCCGGCCATCCGGCAGGCGGCCACCAAACGCGGCCAGCAGGCTGCCCGACACCGGCCAGCTCAGGCCGCCCACGCGCATCGCCGGTGCACTGGCGACCGCGTTGCGCTTCGGCGCCGGCTTGCCGGTCGACCTGGCCTGCCGCTCCGCCTCGCGACGGGCGCGCTCGGCCTCGCGTGCAGCCTTCGCCGCGGCGGCGCGCAGCTGCGCCAGCAGGTTCTGCAACGCCTTTGCATCCCGGCCGAGGGCTTTCTCGCGCTCGGTGCGATCACGGTACTGCTGGTCAAGCTGGGCCAACAGGCCGGCGCGCTGCTGGCGGGCGGCCTGCAGCTGCGCGAGCTGCTCGGCCTGCCTGCGGCCTGCCGCATCCAGCGCGCTGCGACGCTGCAGGATCTCGTCCTCCAGCGCCTGCAGCCGTGCGATCTCCGCGCCGAGTACGCGGATGCGTTCGACCTGGGCGCGCTGCAGGTAGCCCTGATAGGTCAACGCACGCTCGGCTTCGGCCACCCGGTCCTGCGCCAGCAGTGCCTTCAGCGGCGCCGCTTCGCCGGCGAACTGCGCCGCCCGCAGCAGTTTCGCCAGCTCCGCGCGCTTGTCCGCGAGATCGCCGGCATGCCGCTGGCGCTCTTCCTGCAACTGCACCAACGCCTCCGCGTCCCGGCGCATCTGCACGCGGGTCTGTTGCAGGGCGCGCTCGGTGCCGCCTACCTGCTGGTCGGCCTCGCGCAGCTTGCGGCTGGCGTCGCCACGCTGGCCCTCCAGCCTGCGCCGCTGCGCGGCAACCTCGCGCAGCTCGCCGCGCACGCTCTGCAGGCGCTTCTCGGCGTCCTTCGCGTCCTGCGCACGCAGGCCGCCGGCGAGCGCCAGCAGGCAGGTGGCAACGGCGACGACCAGGCGCATCAGGCCGGCAGCAGCAGGCTCTGCCCGCTCATTTCCGCGGGCTGCCGCAGCCCCAGCAGATCGAGCAGGGTGGGTGCGACGTCACGCAGGGCGCCGCCCTCGCGCAGGGTGGCGTGGCGCTCACCCACGTACACCAGCGGCACCGGGCCGACGGTATGCGCGGTGTGCGGCTGGCCGGTGGCGGGGTCGCGCATCATCTCGAGGTTGCCGTGGTCGGCGGTGATCAACACCGCGCCACCGGCCGCGCGCACCGCCGCCACGATCTGGCCGATCGCCACGTCCACCGCCTGCGCGGCAAGGATGGCGGCCTCGAGGATGCCGCTATGGCCGACCATGTCCGGATTGGCGATGTTGCACACGATCGCGTCGAAGCCACCGCCATTGATGGCATCAACCAGCTTGGTGGTCAGTTCGGGGCAGCTCATTTCCGGCTGCAGGTCGTAGGTGGCCACCTGCGGGCTGGGGATCAGGATGCGCTGCTCGCCGTCGAACAAATCCTCGCGGCCGCCACTGAAGAAGAAGGTCACATGTGCGTATTTCTCGGTTTCGGCGATGCGCAGCTGGGTCCTGCCGGCGGCGGCCAGCACTTCGCCAAAGGTATGGCGCAGGTCGTCCGGAGCGAACGCCAGCGATGCAGGCAGCTTGGCGTCGTATTCGCTCAGGCAGACGAAGCGCACCAGCGCCGGGCGGCGCGCGGCAAAACCGTCGAAGCCCGGCTCGACGAACGCGGCGGTCAACTGGCGGGCGCGGTCGGCGCGGAAGTTCATGAACACCACCGCGTCGCCATCGCGCATCGGCTGCGCGCCGTCCAAGACCGTCGGAGCGACAAATTCATCGTTTTCGCCGCGCGCATAGGCCGCTTGCAACGCCGCCAGCGCATCGGCAGCGTGCTGCCCGCTTTTGCCTTCGACGATGGCATCCCAGGCGCGACGCACGCGGTCCCATCGCCTGTCGCGATCCATTGCGTAGTAGCGCCCACCGACCGTGGCGACGTGCGCATTGCCGAGCCTGGCGCACAGCGCCTGCAGGGTGCGCAGGCTGGGCTCGGCCGATTGCGGCGGCGTGTCGCGCCCATCCAGGAACGCGTGCACTGCAACCCGCGCTACGCCGGCGCGCTGGGCCAGCTCCAGCATCGCGAACAGGTGCTGCTCGTGGCTGTGCACGCCGCCGGGCGACAGCAGCCCCATCACGTGCAGGGTGCCGCCACTGGCCTTCACCGCATCGCAGGCGGCATTGAGTTCGACGTTCGCGAAGAAGCTGCGGTCCTCGATCGCGGCGTCGACGCGGGTCAGGTCCTGGTAGACGATGCGGCCGGCGCCGAGGTTCATGTGGCCGACCTCGGAATTGCCCATCTGCCCGTCCGGCAGGCCGACGAAACGGCCTTCGGTGTGGATCAGGGTGTGCGGGCAGGTCGCCAGCAGCTGGCGCCAGTGCGGCAGGTCGGCCAGCGCCAGCGCGTTGTCGGCGGTTTCCTCGCGGTGGCCCCAACCGTCCAGGATCAGCAGGACAACCGGCCTGGGGGACCCGGTTGCTCCGGGATGCGACGGGATCGTGGACACGTGGTTCCTGCGGGCTGTGCGATGGTGGGGGAAATCGAATTGTACCGGCGTGTAAACCCTGCGCCTGCAGGACGCATCCCAGTGGTATCCCCAACAGGCCCCGGAGGCCCGGATGAACCGTTTCCTGATCTGCACCATCCTGGTGGCGGCCAGCGCCGCTGCCTTCGCCTCGCCCCAGGCCATCGACACCCGCCGCGACATCGACAAGGTCAATGGCGGCATCACCGCCGAGGCCGGCCGGGCCTATGGCGACCTCGGCACGGTGAACGGCGGTATCCAGCTGGACCGCGGCGCCAGCGCCGATGAGGTGGAGACGGTCAACGGCGGCATCACCGCGGGCGACGAGGTCAGCGCGAGCGAGGTGTCCACGGTCAACGGTGGCATCCGCTTCGGGCGCGACGGGCGGATCAGCGGCAACCTGGAAACGGTGAACGGCGGCGTCTTCGCCGACCGCGGGACGCGGGTGGGTGGTGACGTCAGCACCGTCAATGGCGCGATCGGGCTGGTCGGCACCACCGTGGATGGGCGCATCGAAACGGTGAACGGCGACGTCACCGTCGGTGCCGATTCGCGGGTGGCGCTTGGCATCCGCATCGAGAAGCCGAAGGGCAACTTCGGTCTCAATTTCGGCAAGCACAAGACCCCGCGCGTGGTCATCGGGCCGAATGCGGTGGTCGAGGGGCCGATGGTGTTCGAACGCGAGGTGAAGCTCTACGTGCACGCCAGCGCCCGCATCGGCAGCGTCAGCGGTGCTACCCCGGTGCGCTACGACGGCGCCACCCCGCCGAAGGACTGACCGGCCCGCCGGGCGGCCACCCCGGCTTGGATAGAATCGCGGGACATCCGAACGGAGTCCCGCGATGCTGCGTGCCACCTCGTTGTCCATTGTCCTGCTGGCGCTGTGCGCCTGCGGGTCCCGCGCCCCCGCACCGCAGGCTGCGGGCGTCGCTGCGCCGGATGCGCGCGGCCCCACCGCCAACGCCGGCAACCATGCCTTCCAGGACGCCATCACTGCGGACGATTTCGCCGCCCACGTGCAGGCGCTGGCCTCCGACGATTTCGCCGGCCGTGGGCCAGGCAGCATCGGCGAGGAGCGGACGGTCGACTACATCAAGGCGCAGTTCGCCCGCATCGGCCTGCAGCCCGGCAATGGCGGCGACTGGTTCCAGACCGTACCGATGATGGAAACCACCGCCGATGAATCAGCCGTGCTCGGGCTGGAGGTCGGCGGCACTCACCAGCAGCTGAAATTCGGCGACGACATGGTGGTTGGCACCCGCACCGGCCAGGCCCGCGTCAGCCTCAAGGACAGCCAGCTGGTCTTCGTGGGCTACGGCGTGGACGCCCCGGAACGCAACTGGAACGACTACGCCGGCGTCGACGTCAAGGGCAAGACCGTGGTGATGCTGGTGAACGACCCCGGCTTCCACGGCCACGACGCGCGCCTCTTCGATGGCGACCGGATGACCTGGTACGGCCGTTGGACCTACAAGTTCGAGGAAGCCGCGCGCAAGGGTGCGGCTGCGGCGCTGATCATCCATGACACCGCCGGCGCCTCCTACGGCTGGGATGTGGTGCGCAACTCCTGGTCCGGCCCACAGTACGACCTGCCGGCGAAAGACGACCCGGCGCCGCGCCTGCCGGTGCAGGGCTGGATCACCGGCGAGGCCGCCGACGCGCTGTTCAAGGCGGCCGGGCAGGACCTCGCCAGATTGCGCGCCGCGGCCGGACGGCCGGGCTTCCGGGCGGTGCCGCTGGACGCCAGCGCTTCGATCGAGCTGGCAAGCCGCAGCGTCGAAAAACGTTCGCGCAACGTGCTTGGCCTGTTGCCGGGCAGCGAAAAACCCGACGAAGCCATCGTCTACATGGCGCACTGGGATCACCTCGGTACCCACGAGGGCGAAACCGGCGATGCCATCTACAACGGTGCCGTGGACAATGCCACCGGCGTGGCCGGCATCCTCGAGATTGCCGAGGCCCTGCGCAAGGCGCCCACCCCGCCCAAGCGCTCGGTGCTGTTCCTGGCGGTGACGCTGGAGGAATCCGGGCTGCTCGGCTCGAAGTACTACGTGGCCCATCCGGTGATCCCGCTCGCGCAGACCGTGGCGGTGATCAACCTTGACGCGATGGCGCCGGTTGGAAAAGCGCGAGACCTCACCGTGGTCGGGAAGGGCAGCTCGCAGCTGGAAGACCTGCTGAAGGCTGCCACCGACCGGCAGAAGCGCCGGCTGGTGGAGGAGTCACACCCCGCCGCCGGCTACTACTTCCGTTCCGACCACTTCAACTTCGCCAAGGCGGGCGTACCGGCGCTGTACATCGGCAGCGGCAGCGATCTGGTCGAAGGCGGCGCCGCGGCGGGCGAAGCCGCGAGCCGCGATTACAACGAACAGCGCTACCACAAGCCCGGCGACCAGTACGACCCGGCCAGCTGGAAGCTGGACGGCATCGTGGAGGACCTCGAAGCGGTGCGGTCTGTCGGCGAGACCCTGGCAAACAGCGGCCAGTGGCCCAACTGGCGCGATGGCAACCCCTTCAAGGCCGCCCGCGACGCAGCGCGTCCGACGGCAACGACCATCGCCAGGTAATTGCGCCCGCCATCCCGGTCCTGTCACGCCCGGGCTAGACTCCCGGCATCCACCTGCCGGGAGTTCCTCATGCTCATCGCCTACGGTTGCATCATCGTCGCGGCCTGCCTGCCCTACCTGTGGGCGGTGCTGGCCAAGACCTCCGCCCCCGGCTACAACAACAAGGACCCGCGCGGCTGGGTCGCCAGGCAGGAGAGCTACCGGGTGCGCAATGCGTACGCCGCCCACCTCAACGCCTTCGAAGCCTTTCCCGCGTTCGCCGCTGCGGTGCTGATGGCGCAGTTCGCCCAGGTCGATGCCCAGCATGTCGCCTGGCTGTCGATGGCGTTCATCGCCTTCCGCATCCTCCACGGCATCTTCTATCTGGCCGCCCTGCAGGCACTGCGCAGCCTTGCCTGGCTGGGCGGATTCGCCAGCGTGATTGCACTGATGCTGCTGGCAGCGCTGAACGTCGGCGGCTGAAAACCAGCATTGCAACCAGTACCGGATCATGCGCGCCGCAAACTAGAAAAAGAAGCTCCTGCTACGACCGCCGTCATCCCCGGCTGTTTATCCGGGTGTTTGTGGATATTGGGGTGCAAGAAAGACAAAACCCCAGCTCGATGAGCTGGGGTTTTGCGGGATAAAGACCCTGGCGATGACCTACTCTTGCATGCGGATGCACACTACCATCGGCGCAGCTGTGTTTCACTTCCGAGTTCGGGATGGGATCGGGTGGTACCACAGCGCTGTTATCACCAGGGAGAGGGTGGAGGGTCGCTGGCCGTCTATACGGTAGCGCCACGCTCTCAAGGGGGGGAAGAAGAGTGAACGAGCGTTTGGAGCAAGCCATCAACGTGTTGAGGCCAAGGGTTACTTCGCGAGGCGAAGCAACTTGAGGTGATATGGTCAAGCCACACGGATCATTAGTACAGGTAAGCTCAACGCATTACTGCGCTTACACACCCTGCCTATCAACCACCTGGTCTTGATGGTTCCTTCAGGGGGCTTGTGCCCCGGGAGATCTCATCTTGAGGCGCGCTTCCCGCTTAGATGCTTTCAGCGGTTATCGCTTCCGAACATAGCTACCCGGCA
Source organism: Thermomonas sp. XSG (assembly GCF_014678725.1). Taxonomy (NCBI): domain Bacteria; kingdom Pseudomonadati; phylum Pseudomonadota; class Gammaproteobacteria; order Lysobacterales; family Lysobacteraceae; genus Thermomonas; species Thermomonas sp. XSG. The sequence goes on from NZ_CP061497.1 coordinate 1,064,682, forward strand.
GTGCCACTGGCGTGACAACCGGAACACCAGAGGTTCGTCCACTCCGGTCCTCTCGTACTAGGAGCAGCCCCTCTCAAATCTCCAACGCCCATGACAGATAGGGACCGAACTGTCTCACGACGTTCTGAACCCAGCTCGCGTACCACTTTAAATGGCGAACAGCCATACCCTTGGGACCGACTACAGCCCCAGGATGTGATGAGCCGACATCGAGGTGCCAAACACCGCCGTCGATATGAACTCTTGGGCGGTATCAGCCTGTTATCCCCGGAGTACCTTTTATCCGTTGAGCGATGGCCCTTCCATACAGAACCACCGGATCACTAAGTCCTAGTTTCCTACCTGCTTGATCCGTCGATCTTGCAGTCAAGCACGCTTATGCCTTTGCACACAGTGCGCGATGTCCGACCGCGCTGAGCGTACCTTCGAGCTCCTCCGTTACTCTTTGGGAGGAGACCGCCCCAGTCAAACTACCCACCATACACGGTCCCCGACCCGGATTACGGGCCCAGGTTAGAACGTCAAGCACATCAGGGTGGTATTTCAAGGTTGGCTCCATGCCAGCTAGCGCCGACACTTCACAGCCTCCCACCTATCCTACACAGACGAACTCAACGTTCAGTGTAAAGCTATAGTAAAGGTTCACGGGGTCTTTCCGTCTTGCCACGGGAACGCTGCATCTTCACAGCGATTTCAATTTCACTGAGTCTCGGGTGGAGACAGTGCCGCCATCGTTACGCCATTCGTGCAGGTCGGAACTTACCCGACAAGGAATTTCGCTACCTTAGGACCGTTATAGTTACGGCCGCCGTTTACCGGGGCTTCGATCAAGAGCTTCGCTTTCGCTGACCCCATCAATTAACCTTCCGGCACCGGGCAGGCGTCACACCCTATACGTCCACTTTCGTGTTTGCAGAGTGCTGTGTTTTTGATAAACAGTCGCAGCGGCCTGGTTACTTCGGCCTCCTTCAGCTATTCACCATAGGAGGCGCACCTTCTCCCGAAGTTACGGTGCTATTTTGCCTAGTTCCTTCACCCGAGTTCTCTCAAGCGCCTGAGAATTCTCATCCTGCCCACCTGTGTCGGTTTACGGTACGGTCTGTGCAAACTGAAGCTTAGGAGCTTTTCCTGGAAGCGTGATATCAGCAGCTCTGTCCAATTGGACTCGTCCTTGGTCTCAACGTTGCGCTCCCGGATTTGCCTAAGAGCACCGCCTCAACCCTCTCACCGGGACAACCAACGCCCGGCCTGCCTAACCTTCTCCGTCCCTCCATCGCATTTGCACGAGGTGCTGGAATATTAACCAGCTTCCCATCGACTACGCATTTCTGCCTCGCCTTAGGGGCCGACTCACCCTGCGTCGATTAACGTTGCGCAAGGAAACCTTGGGCTTTCGGCGTGCGGGCTTTTCACCCGCATTATCGTTACTCATGTCAGCATTCGCACTTCCGATACCTCCAGCAGACTTTACAATCCACCTTCGCAGGCCTACGGAACGCTCCTCTACCGCGCATACAAAGTATGCACCCCAAGCTTCGGTTTACCGCTTAGCCCCGTTAAATCTTCCGCGCAGACCGACTCGACCAGTGAGCTATTACGCTTTCTTTAAAGGGTGGCTGCTTCTAAGCCAACCTCCTGGCTGTCTGTGCCTTTCCACATCGTTTTCCACTCAGCGGTAATTTGGGACCTTAGCTGTGGGTCTGGGTTGTTTCCCTTTTCACGACGAACGTTAGCACCCGCCGTGTGTCTCCCGTACAGTCCGTCTCGGTATTCGGAGTTTGCAATGGTTTGGTAAGTCGCGATGACCCCCTAGCCATAACAGTGCTCTACCCCCGAGAGGATACATACGAGGCGCTACCTAAATAGCTTTCGAGGAGAACCAGCTATCTCCGGGTTCGATTAGCTTTTCACTCCTAATCACACCTCATCCCCGACCTTTGCAACGGGCGTGGGTTCGGGCCTCCAGTACCTGTTACGGTACCTTCACCCTGGGCATGACTAGATCACCCGGTTTCGGGTCTACTGCCCGCGACTATGCGCCCTTATCAGACTCGGTTTCCCTTCGCCTCCCCTATACGGTTAAGCTCGCCACGAACAGTAAGTCGCTGACCCATTATACAAAAGGTACGCCGTCACCCTTGCGGGCTCCGACTGCTTGTACGCACACGGTTTCAGGGTCTATTTCACTCCCCTCGCCGGGGTTCTTTTCGCCTTTCCCTCACGGTACTGGTTCACTATCGGTCGGTCAGGAGTATTTAGCCTTGGAGGATGGTCCCCCCATGTTCAGACAGGGTTTCACGTGCCCCGCCCTACTCAATTTCATCGATCAGGCCCTTTCGCATACGGGGCTATCACCCGCTATGGCCACACTTTCCAGAGTGTTTTGCTAAAACAAGATCGACTTTTGGGCTAGTCCGCGTTCGCTCGTCGCTACTTACGGAATCTCGGTTGATTTCTTTTCCTACGGTTACTTAGATATTTCAGTTCACCGCGTTCGCCTTGCATGGCTATGTATTCACCATGCAATACCCTTGCGGGTGGGTTTCCCCATTCGGACATCGCCGGATCAAAGCTTATTGCCAGCTCCCCGACGCTTTTCGCAGGCTATCACGTCCTTCATCGCCTCTGACCGCCAAGGCATCCACCGTGTGCGCTTATTCGCTTGACCATATCACCCCAAGTTGCCTCGGGACGACACGTACCAGCGAATGGTACGACTATCACTTGATAAAAACGGCTTACGCCGTTTCGCCTCAGCCTCGACACGTTGCAAGACTTACGTCTCAAACGCTCGTTTGACTCTTCTTCCCTATTTTCAA